>NZ_JBVVPN010000016.1:0-8821 GCF_055811035.1 Bradyrhizobium sp. MI1.10 | reverse complement strand
ACAAGCGCCCCGTCCCCGGGGGGGGCCCCCGCCCCCGCCGCGGCCGCGCGGGCCCCGGGGGCAACGGGCCCGGATTGCGCTTCGCTCCATCCGGGCTACGGGAGCTGAGACTCAAACCGCCTTCAACGCCGCGATCAGCTTGGTCGCGTTCTCTTCCAGCACTTTGACGTCTTCCTTGCGGCTGGCGGGCGGAAGCATCGCCACGCCGTCGTGGCGCGGCATCACGTGCATGTGGAGATGAAACACCACCTGTCCGCCGGCCGCCTCGTTGAACTGCTGCACGGTGATGCCGTCGGCCTTGAACGCCGTCATCGCTGCGGCAGCGATCTTGTGCGCGCCGCGGGCGACATGGGCGTAGTCGTCCGGCTTGATGTCGAGGATGTTGCGGGCAGGTGCTTTTGGAATCACCAGCGTGTGGCCAGGTACCCGCGGCATGATGTCGAGGAACGCGAGCACGTGCTCATCCTCGTAAACCTTGTGGCAGGAGAATTCACCGCGCAGGATCTTTGCGAAAATGTTGTTGGGGTCGTAGGCGGTCATGGCGGCGGCTCCCTAGAATTTGCGCTTACTGTCACCAGCCGCAACGAACCGTCAAGGCGCCTCGTCGGCGCCTTTGCGGAACGGGCCGAGCTCGGCTAGCTCACGTCCGGCTTCCGCGACATAGGCGCGCTCGCGCTTGAGGTAATCGTCGATGGCGCGGCGCAAGCCCGGATCGGCGATGAAGTGAGCGGAGTGGGTGGTCCGCGGCAGGTAGCCGCGTGCGATCTTGTGCTCGCCCTGCGCACCGGCTTCGACATTCGCCAGCCCGCGTTTGATGGCGAAGTCGATCGCCTGATAATAGCAGACTTCGAAATGCAGGAAGGGATGATGCTCGACCGCACCCCAGTTGCGGCCGAACAGCGTGTCCGAGCCGATGAAGTTGATCGCGCCCGCGATCCAGCGATCGTTGCGACGGGCCATCACCAGCAGCACGTCATCGCTCATGGTCTCGCCGATCAGCGAGAAGAATTCCCGCGTCAGATAAGGCCGGCCCCATTTGCGCGAGCCGGTCTCCATGTAGAACATGAAAAACGCATCCCATGCGTCTTCCGTAATGTCCTTGCCCGTGAGCCAGTGGATCGTGACCCCGGCGGCCAGTGCATCGCGCCGCTCGCGCTTGATCGATTTGCGGTGGCGTGAGTTCAGCGTCGCCAGGAAATCGTCGAAACTCGCAAAACCTTCGTTGTGCCAATGGAACTGCTGGTCGGTGCGCTGGAGGAAGCCGTGCTTGGCGAGCAGCTTCCACTCCGCTTCGCGGGCGAAAGTGACGTGCACCGAGGAAGCCTTGCTGACGCCGCACAGCGCCACCAGCCCGCTCGCCAGTGCCTCCGTGATGCGCTCGTGGTCGACGCCTTCGCGAACCAGCAGCCGCGGTCCCGTGGCCGGCGTGAAGGGAACCGAAACCTGCAGCTTCGGATAGTACCGCCCGCCGGCGCGCTCATAGGCATCGGCCCAGCCGCGGTCGAAGACATATTCGCCTTGCGAGTGCGATTTCAGGTAGCAGGGCACGACGCCGGCGACGCGACCGTCGATCTTGGCCACGAGATGCCGCGGCCCCCAGCCGGTGCGGATCGTGGCCGAACCCGATTTCTCAACGGCCGATAAAAACGCGTGGGAGACGAAGGGGTTATAGGCAGGCTTTGAGAGGCCGAGAGAATCGCCTGGAAGCCCGGATGAGGTTCCCTTGCCATGCCCATTACAAGACTTGCCGGGACTAGCGCAGGCGTCCCAGTCGTCCGGCGATACTTCGCCAATGGAAGGTGCGGCCTCAAGGGTGATTTCGGATGGTGCCATCATGCCCAAGATCGTGCATTGCAGCAGCGACTTCAAGAGTGGGAAACATCAAGCCTACGGTACGAAGCCCTCGAAGATCATCTGATCCGCATGTTGTGCGACCCGCGTCCGCTGCTCGGTCGTACGCACGGTCCAGCCGAGCAGGGCGCAGCCGAACACATTGCGGGCGATCCAGGGGGCGGGGGCGGGCAGGTCGTCGACCCTGAAGGCGACGAAATGCGGCTGGGTCTGGAAGCCGTGGCGCAGGTACAGCATGCTGTCGCGCTGCTCCCGGGTCAGGTAAGCCCAGTATTCGTCCTGATAGCTCCGCTGCGCGACGATGCCGCGGGGGCGGGAGGGCAACAGCTCGCGCAGCGCCAGCACCTGGTCCGGGTCGAAGGACATGCCGACGGCGGGGCCGTCATAGGATGCCAGCACCTCGGCCATCCGCTTCACCAGCTTGCGGTCGCCGTCAAAATGGCTCTTGACCTCGATCACCAGCGGCACGCGGCCGGCGACCAGGCCGCAGAGGTCGCTGAGCGACATCATCCGCTCGGCCGTGTCCTCGAACGTGAGCGCCTTCAGTTCAGTGGCGGTTTTCTCGACCAGCGGGCCGGTGGCCTCGGTAAGGCGGCCGAGCGCATGGTCGTGATGCACCATGGCCTCGCCGTCGGCGGAGAGCTGGATGTCGACCTCGATCGAGAAATTGCCCGCAATCGCAGCCTGCACCGCGCCCGGCATGTTCTCGACGATGCCGCGGGAAATGTCGTGCAGGCCGCGATGGGCGACCGGGCGGGCTGTCAACCAATCAGGAGCGCGCATTCGCCTCAGGCGACCTCGAACACGCCTTCGACCTCGACCGCCGCATCCGCGGGCAGGGAGGCGACGCCGACGGTGGTGCGGGCATGACGGCCCTTGTCACCGAAGGCGGCGACCATCAGATCGGAGGCGCCGTTGAGGACCTTCGGCCCGTCCAGGAAGTCCGGCGCCGAGTTGATGAAGCCGCCGAGGCGCACCACGCGAACGACCTTGTCGAGGTCGCCGAGCGCCGCCTTGACCTGGGCCAGCAGGTTGACGGCGCAGCCGCGGGCGGCCGCCGCGCCCTCTTCGATGGTCACGCCGGCGCCGAGCTTGCCCTTGGCGATCAGCTTGCCGGCGGGATCGAAGCAAACCTGGCCCGAGACGAACAGCAGATTACCGGTGCGCACGAACGGGACGTAATTGGCCACGGGGGTGGGGGCCTCGTGCAGCTTGATACCCTGTTCCGCCAGCTTCTGCTCGACCGTACCCGCCATGTCCGACCTCGTTGTCCAAAAATCCATCCGCCGGGCAGATCCGTCGCAGCCCGGCGGGCCCTGTTTCGCCCATCGTGCCGCCACATGCAAGCAACCCTCGGGGGTGGCATTTTGTTGAGGCAGGGCAGGAGGTTCAACGCAAAGGCCGCAACTTTACGTGAAACGGCCTCAGTTGCGACGCAATGGAACGTTCATTAAAATGTCGAATCTGCGCTTTCCCCAGGGACCAGACATGCTGCACCTTTTCCGGACTTCGCTCGGTGCGACGGCGCTCGCGGCGGCCGCTCTCGGCCCCGGAGGCGGGGCGCTAGCCGCGAACGGTCCGTTCCTCGCGCATCAGGCGCTCTATGATTTGAGCCTGGTGAAATCGCGCTCCAATTCGATCAACAGCGCGCGCGGCCGCATCCTCTACAATTTCACCGGAAGTTCGTGCGAGGGCTACACCTCCGAATTCCGCCAGGTCTCCGAGCTCGACAGTGGCGAGGGCAAGGTCACGCTCAGCGATCTCCGCTCCAATTCCTGGGAGGACGCTGGCGGCAAAAGCTACCGCTTCAAGATCGAGACGCGGATGAACGAGGCGGATGCCGGCCGGGTCGACGGCTCGGCGGAGCGCGACGGCGACCACATCAACGTCAAGCTGAAGCTGCCGGCGCCGAAGAATTTCACGCTCGACGGCAAGATCGTGTTTCCGACCGAACAGATCCAGCGCATCATTGCCGCCGCGAAGGAGGGCAAGTCGCTGCTCGAGCTCTCCGTCTATGACGGCTCCGACGATGGCCAGAAGGTCTACAACACGCTGACCGTGATCGGCCAGCCGATCCCGGCCGAGCGCGAAGGTTCGCCCGATCCGTCGACGTCAGATGAGCACATGAAGTCGCTCAAGCGCTGGCCCGTCACCGTCAGCTATTTCGACCGCGAGGCCCAGCAGAAGGAAGGCGAGCAGACGCCGGTCTATGCGATGGCGTTCGAGCTCTACGAGAACGGCGTCTCGCGCCAGCTCGTGCTCGATTACAACGATTTTGTGATTTCGGGCGCGATGGGCAAGTTCGACGCGAAGGACAGCAAGCCCTGCAATTGAGGGCTGGCCTGCAACGCGGTCTCTGGCTAGGCTCCCTCCCAACCACAAACATCCGGGAGGCATCATGCCCAAGCTCGATCATCTCCGCCCCAGCGGCCTGCATCACAATCCCGCTTATTCGCATGTCGTCACTGCCACGGGGGCGCGGACGATCTACATCTCCGGCCAGGTATCGGTGGACGAGGAAGGGCGGATCGTCGGCGAGGGCGATCTCGCCGCGCAGACCACGCAGGTGATGCAGAATCTCGGGCACGCGCTGAAAGCAGCCGGCGCGAGCTACGCCAACATCGTGAAGATCACGACCTTCGTCGTGAACTACAAGCCGGAGCTGCGCCCGATCATCGGCAAGGCTCGCTCGGTCTTCTTCGAAGGCATGGAGCCGCCGGCGAGCACGCTGGTCGGCGTCTCGGCGCTCGCCGCGCCGGAATGGATGATCGAGATCGAGGCGGTGGCGGTCGCGGATTGAGATCTTTCCCGTAGCCCGGATTGCGCTGCGCTTGATCCGGGCTACGAGTGCGTAGCCTTGGACATCTCTTGCAGAAGAACCATCGCGTCGTCCGCCCTGTCAGCCGGCACAAATAGATGATCGTGGTGAAACGCCGAAACGGCGTTCACGCTGATGCCGGCTGCGGCGAGGCGTGCCGTGATTGCCGCCAGGAAGCCCACCACATCGAGTGCGGAGTGAACCGTCAGGGTGATCAGGCACGATGCGAATGCGTACCGTAGTCCCGCCGCTTCGGCCTGTTCGCGTGGGATCACGAGCGTCGTCCCTTCCTGCTCGCGGAACGTCAGCAAAGGGCTGAGCGCTGCGGGAATCGACTGGCCTGTCGGGATCGTGCAGAACACGAAAATGCCTGGCCGCATCTCCGGCTTCACGTGTCTCAGCAGCGCGTCGAGGTCGCGTTCGCCTGTCATCACTCCTGCGCCTTTTCCGGCCCCTCATACGCGATGCCGCGGATCACTGCGGCGCTGCCGAATTTCTTGCGCAAGCTGTCCACCGCGCGCTCGGCGTGGGCGGCGCGGCGGTCGAGCATGTCGGTGTCGTCGGCGACTGAACCCTCGCGCAACGCGCTGACGCCGGCGCCCATCAGACGGAAGGCGGTGCCGTCGATCTCTTTCGCCAGCATCTCGCGGCAGATCGAAAAGATCTTCGCGGCAAGCTGCGTCGGGGCCGTGATCGACTGCGAGCGGGTCCGCTGGCGGAAATCCGCGGTCTTCAGCTTCAGCGTGACGGTCAGGCCGGCGAGCTCGCTGCTCTTGAGGCGAGACGACGTCTTCTCGCAGAGGCGCCACAGGATCTTCTCCAGCGTCGCGAAATCGCGGATGTCGGTCTCGAACGTCGTCTCGCTCGAAATCGTCTTGGCGCCCCGATCGGGCTCGACGCGGCGGTCGTCGATGCCGCGCGCGAGCCGCCACAGCCTGCGGCCGTCGCTCGGAAACTGCCGCATCATCTCGATCTCGTCGGCCTTCTGCAGGTCGGCGATGATGCGGAAGCCGCGTTGCACCAGACGCTCCTGCGTCGCGGGTCCAACGCCGAAGATGAAACCGACGGGCTTCTCCGCAAGCATCAAGCGCGCTTCCTCCTGGTCGAGCGCGGCAAACCCGCGAGGCTTGTCGAGGTCGGAGGCGATCTTGGCCAGGAACTTGTTGCAGGAGAGGCCGACCGAGACGCTGATGCCGATGTCGCGCTCGATGTCACGTGCGAACCGCGCCAGCACCTTGGCCGGGATCATGCCGTGCACCCGTTCGGTGCCGGAGAGATCGAGGAACGCCTCGTCGATCGAGAGCGGCTCGACCAGCGGCGTCAGGGCCTGCATGGCCTGGCGCACCTCGCGCCCGACCCGGACATATTTCGCCATGTCCGGCGGGATCACGGCGGCATGCGGGCAGGCTTCCAACGCCTTGTACATCGGCATGGCCGAGCGCACGCCGTAGGTGCGCGCGATATAGCAGGCGGCCGACACCACGCCGCGCTTGCCCCCGCCGATGATGACGGGTCTGTCGGCGATGTCGGGGTTGTCGCGCTTCTCGACTGTCGCGTAGAAGGCGTCGCAGTCGATATGGGCGATGGTCAGGCTTGCGAGTGCGCGGTGGCGGGCGAGGCGGGGGGAACCGCAGGCGGAACAACGCCGAACGCCGATATCCAGATCGGCCGAACAATCCCGGCAGAAGCAGCGGGGCCCGGCCGTCTCCAGGGAGGTCACGGCACGTCGCGCTCCCAATTGGGGTCGCCGAGCGCGTCGCCGAGAACCTGCCGCGCTGCGGCAACGTTGGTCGGATGCAGTTCCGCAGCGCTGGCAAAGGCCTTCACGGTGGCGTCATCCCGCATCACGAAATCGAGCACGCTGAGCAGGAAATTGGGGTCCGAGGCGGCATTGCGCAGCGTCTCCGGGCCGACCCCTGTCTCGGCCAGGAACAGGCCCAGCCGCTCGGGTTCGCCCGCGACGAAAGACAGCGCCTGAAGCGCAACGATTTCAGCGACTTCGCGCGGGTTGTGAACAGGCTTTTTCACGTGGCCGGTTTGCCTTTCCGTTAACTTTCGGTGTCTACTTTGGGGTCACCATGCCCGAGTCTCGTTCCTGAGTCTTGTGACCCCCGACAAGCAACTGGAAACCACATCGCAGAAAGTCGGTCCTCGGGTTTAACGAAACTCAAGCGAATTCGAGGCTAGTTTGAATCCAGTTTTCGAAGCGCCGGCGACCGGCGCCTGAGGCGTCACATGCATCGGTCTGCGGACCAATCAGGAGGGCGGGATGGCTAAGACCGTCCTGATCGTGGAAGACAACGAGCTCAACATGAAGCTCTTCCGCGACCTGTTGGAGGCGCACGGCTACCAGACCACCGGTACCAGCAACGGCTACGAGGCGCTCGACCTCGTTCGCAAGATGCGGCCCGACCTCGTGCTGATGGATATCCAATTGCCGCAGGTCTCGGGCCTGGAGGTGACGCGCTGGATCAAGGACGATCCGGAGCTGCGCAGCATTCCCGTCGTCGCCGTCACGGCGTTCGCGATGAAGGGCGACGAAGAGCGCATCCGCGAGGGCGGCTGCGAAGCCTATTTGTCCAAGCCGATCTCGGTCGGCAAATTCATTGAGACGGTCCGACGTTTCATCGGATAGGAAGTGAGTTCACAGTGTCCGCGCGTATTCTCGTCGTCGATGACGTCCCTGCCAACGTCAAGCTGCTCGAAGCTCGCCTATCCGCCGAATATTTCGACGTCATGACCGCCGCGAACGGCACCGAGGCGCTGGCGATCTGCGCCCGCGCCGAATGCGACATCATCCTGCTCGACGTCATGATGCCGGACATGGACGGTTTCGAGGTCTGCCGCCGCCTCAAGACCGATCCGGCCACGCACCACATTCCCGTCGTGATGGTCACCGCGCTCGACAGCCCGGCCGACCGCAACCGCGGGCTGGAAGCCGGCGCCGACGATTTCCTGACAAAACCCGTCTCCGATGTCGTGCTGATCGCGCGCGTCCGCTCGCTGACCCGGCTGAAGATGATGACCGACGAGCTGCGCATGCGCGCCATCACTTCGCTCGAGATCGGCATGCAGGCGCCCGAGCGCAGTGCAATCTCCGACACCGGCAAGGGCGGCCGCATCCTGCTGGTCGACGACCGCCAGTCCTCCTATGAGCGGCTGGCGACGATCCTCGCCGCCGAGCACACCATCGACGTCGAGCCGAACCCGACGGAAGCGCTGTTCCACGCCGCCGAGGGCAATTACGATCTGCTGATCGTCTCGCTCGACCTCAACAATTTCGACGGCCTTCGGCTGTGCAGCCAGGCGCGCTCGCTGGAGCGCACGCGGCATGTGCCGATCCTGGCGATCGCCGACCCCGAGAACGCCACGCGGCTGCTGCGTGGGCTCGAGATCGGGGTCAACGACTATCTGCTGCGTCCCATCGACAAGATCGAGCTGCTGGCGCGTGCCCGCACCCAGATCCGCCGCCGCCGTTACACCGACCATCTGCGCGACAACGTGCAGAACTCGATCGAGATGGCAATCACGGACGCGCTCACCGGGCTGCACAATCGCCGCTACATGGAGAGCCATCTCGCGACGCTCGCCGAGCAGGCCGCAACCCGCGGCAAGCCGCTGGCGCTGATGATCCTGGACATCGACTACTTCAAGTCGATCAACGACAATTACGGTCACGACGCCGGCGACGACGTGCTGCGCGAATTCGCCGTGCGGGTGCGCAAGTCGATCCGCGGCATCGACCTTGCCTGTCGCTACGGCGGCGAGGAATTCGTCATCGTGATGCCGGAGACCGATCTCCACGTCGCCGGCATGGTCGCCGAGCGCCTGCGCCGCTCGATCGCCGGCGAGCCCTTTGCGATCCACAAGGGCACCAAGCGCATCGAGGTCACGATCTCGATCGGCCTGACCACGCTGGAGCAGAAGGGCGAGGCGGTTGGCGACGTCCTCAAGCGCGCCGACACTGCGCTGTACCGCGCCAAGCACGACGGCCGCAATCGCGTGGTGTCGCACGCGGCGTGAGGCCGCTCGCACAGGCCGGCGCAAAAAAACGCGAAAACAACCCCATGCACAGTAGTCGTCCGTTAAGAAGCCGAATTGAGCGGGAGCGGACAGGCAAGCGTATGCGATAGCTGGATCAGGAAGAGGCAC
>NZ_JBVVPN010000015.1:137640-179644 GCF_055811035.1 Bradyrhizobium sp. MI1.10 | reverse complement strand
GTGGAGGTCATCGTGGATTCGGCGGTGCCGGTGCTGTACGGGCAGAAGCATTAGCGGCGCACTACATTTCATGTGGTGGGGGGGGGGGGGGGGCCCCCCCCCCCCGCCCCCCCCCGGGCGCCCCCCCCCCCCCCGCGCCCGGTACTGTTCTTATACCTTCACCCGCTGGGCGGGGCGAGGGGATGATGACTTAACCCGCGACCTGCTTGATGCGGGCGATCAGTTCGTCGACGGCCTTGTCGACCGGAACCTTCTCGCTCACCACCCGGTTCATCGCCTTGGCCCACACGTTCTCGTTGTTGAGAATCGTGAACTTCCAGTTCTTAGTGAAATCGAACGGCGCGGTGCCGCCCGTGAACTGGGCGTACACCGCCTTGCGGTGCTTGTCGGCCTGCCAGAACGGGCTGGCCTGGCTTTCCTTCGTCACCGGGAACCAGCGGCCGAGCGCGCCCTCGATATAGGGGCGAACGTTCTCTTCCTGGAGCAGGAAGCTGATGAACTGCTTGGCCTCGGCCTTGTTCTTGGCAACGCTGAAGACCAGCCCGGTCTTGACGTCGGAGCGGTAGCGGATGGTCGACCCATCCGGCGCCTTGGGGAAGGACGCCGTGATGATGTCCTGCTCATAAGCCTTCTTGCCGGCGTCGCGCTGCTCTTGCGTGAGCGCCTGGTTCTGCGAGTCCTCATACCACTTAGCCGCGATCGAGATCGTGAAGTTGTGGGTCATCACGATGGTCTTGTTGTGGAACGCGACGTTGTTGTCCGGATCCTTCCAGGTCGTGGAGGACGGTGGCGTGCAGCCCTTGATATAAGTGTCGGTGTAGTCCTTCATGGCCTTGATCAGGTTCTCGCGGACCGTGGGATCGTCGACCGTGAGCTTGCCGTCGTCGTCGACCAGCTTGACGTGGTAGGCATCCATGAAGGTGTAGAACGACTGGAAGGCGTCGGTGGATTCTACGCCCATCGGCTGGCCGACGGCGTAGATGCGCTGGCCAGTGGCTTTGCGGATTCCCGGTTGCACCTTGTCGCACCAGAACGTCCAGTACCCCGCCCAGTCGGTCGGAATGTCGCTCTGCTTGAAGCCGGCCTTCTCCAGCATGTCGTTCCAGATCTGGACGTGCATGCTCTGCTGCTTCAGCGGGAAGCCGTAATAGGCCTTCTTCTTGGTGACGTCGTTATAGAGGATCGAGGCGTCCAGCGTGTTCTGCACGAACCGGCCCTTGATCGGCTCCATGACGTCGGTGAGATCCTCGAGCTTGCCCTCGTAGGCCCACTTGCCCTGGGCCTGCACGTCATAAGAGTCGGAATAGGCGACGTCGGGCACGGTGCCGGCATCGAGCGCGGCGACCGTCTTCGGAATCATGTCCTGGATCGCGTACTGCGACAATTCGACCTTGATTCCGGTCTTGGCTTCGAACTTCTTGATCGTCTCGAGCAGCGCGTCGTCTTCGGAGCGGTAGAAGCCCTTGCCCCACCAGACCGTAATCGTCTTCTGCTGCGCAAATGCGGGTGCAGCGGCTGCGAACAGCCCGGCCGCAGCGACCGCCAGTGATACTGCGCCAATAACCTTGGATTTCACGTTTTTCTCCCTCAAACGGCCGGTGTTTTTAACCGGTCGTATAAAACACTAGCGCATGGCCGCTATCCGATCTAGCGGCTTCTTGTCAGACATAGGTCGTGGGGTGTCGGGCGAGAGGAGATGCTTAATGTGCGGCATCGATCCAATCGCCGCATCAATTCGCCCTGATCAATTCGCGTGAGGTCTCAGGGCCCGAGCTGACATGCAAATACGCCAAACTGTCTCTTTAGCGGGTCCGACGGCTGGCATTGAAGGCCTTCGATCGGCTGTCCCCTGCGATCGATCGGACACCAAGAGGCGTCGGTACTGGTCCAGTTGATGCCACGATCAAAAAACGTCGGTGCATCGAATCTCGCCTCGATCACCATTTTTCCTTCCACATCCATGAAGCCCCAATGCCCGCCCGATTGGGCCGGGACCAGGCCATCCTCGAGGCGAATGCCCATCCGTCCCTCTCGAGGTTTGATTAGCCAGGAGCCATGGGCATCAAGGATGCCGCGTTTACCCCACTCGAATGCCATGGCCATATCAGGCCTGATGTGGCAGACGCGTTCGAAAGGCTGCTTGGTGATCCATGCACCGGTCGAGGCATCGATGATGCCGTTCCTGTCGTCCAGCCGCGCTAGAACCGAACCATTCGGCAAGCCTGGAGAGATCGCATCGAGCGTGGGTTCTATGGCCCAGGTGATGTCAGTTCTCAACAATCCGAATTTGTCCCCAAAACCGGCGACAGCAAGAGAGCCGACGAAAGGGCCGGCACGGTCAAACCGCTGTGCCGTCATCGGCGTGAGATCGGCTGCCGCATAGGCAAATTTACCGCTAATCTTGAGGATATAAGGTCCGTCGCAGGTCACCGGCCTCGATAGCTCACCCTCCTGCGGCTCGATCGACTTGCCATTCTCATCAAGAATTCGTGGCTGCCTGTCGATCTCCCCGACAATGCGTCCATTGGCGCATCGCCCGACCGAAAAATCGAATAGGGGCGGGACAATGACCTTGGCGTTTTCATCGAGATAGCCATGCTTCTTCTCGTTCTGAATGTCCCACGACCATGGCGCAGTCCCCTTCAGAGATATGTTTTCGTATTGGGGCTGGACGACCCATTCGCCGGTGCGATCTACCAGGCCCCATCGGCCGTTCAGGCGGGCTGGGGTAAATTTCGCGCCGTGTACAAATTGATGGACGTTCTCGAATTTCGGCTCGATCTTGAGGCGTCCCGCGCGATCAATGAAACCCCAATGGTCATCGACCTTTGCGGGGGCCATCCCATCAACAAACGAACCAAGCTGCTGGAATTTTGGTTCGATCTCCCAGCTTCCGTCGGGACGTATCACACCCCATCCTGAATCGACCCTCGCCAGCATGAGCGCCGTACCTTCGGTGTCAAAAGGCAGGATCGCGTTGGGAGACGGCGGAACAAGCCAGGCGCCGGAGCGGTCCACGAGGCCCCATTTGCCTGTCGCAGTGACCGCTCTGCTGTCGGCGATCGCGCCGACGAACTCGAAAATCCCATGGCTGAACTGCTCCGTGCCCGCGATGCCTCCTGACGTGGTCCGGCCCTCGGTGGCAAAGAAGACCTTCTCGGTGAAGGGAATGACGTAGCCAAACTTCGGCTCGAGCGCGGTGTTGCCGTCGAGGTCGATCAGACCGGATCGGCCGCCGACGTCGATCTGCGCAAATCCGTGCGAGAAGCGATCTGCAATCGGATATTGCGGCTTTGCGATCACATGACCGCTTGTGTCGACATAGCCATAGCGACCATTCGATCGCACCAGCGCGCGCCCTTCATGGAAGGTATCGACCCAATCGTATTCGGCCGGCACAGCAAGCGTGCCGTCGCGGTTCACCGCGCCGCAAAGCCCATCAGGAAATCCGCACGAGGGCAGTGGGAACGAAGGGGGCAGGCCGAAGCCGTTTGTGCCCCTGTTCGCACGAGCCACCGCGGCGTCGAAAATGACCTTCCCGGCAGGAAGGAGAAGAGCGGAGGGGCGATCAACAGACTCCGGTCGTGAAACGTCTTGCGCATGCGGGGCGCTCGCGACGGTGACCAGCGCGAGTGCCGCAATAACGGCGGCCACCCGGCATCTTCCAAAGCTTCCCATTGGGCGATGTCTCCTCCTGCTTCAACCTCAGGTATGAGACCATCGTGGCGAAATACGGACGGCTCTTATGCGTTGGCGGAGGCGTTCCGCGTCCGCGATCCGCTCAGGACTAGTTCGACTTCGCGCCTTCCTTGGCGTTCTCCGCTGTCGGCGCTTCGGCCGGTGCGGGACGTTTTCCGGTGCCGGTGATGCGCTCGATCGCGGAGCGCACCGCGTCGCCCGGCTTGCGGTCTTTCAGCATGTCGAGCAGGGGCGCAGAGGCCGGCGAGCGGCGGATCAGGCTTTCCGGATCGGGGAAGACGAGGGGGTCGTCCCAGGGGCCCTGCACCACGAAGGGCAATTCGAACCCCGACGCGCTGTTGAGGCTGGCCACGCCCTTCATGTCGTATTCGCGTGTCGGCACCGAGGCGGTACCGGTCATCGTGATCTTCGCCGCCGGTCCTTCGACGCGGATGTCCTCGGCGGTGGCGACGCCGTCGGAGAACTTCACCGCGATGGTGAGATTGTCGTAAGGGGTCGAGCCGTTGCGGAAATTGCCGCCGCCGGACAGCGGCCGCCGCTCGAGCCGCTTCAGTAGCTGCTCGGCATTGAAGCCCGCGATCGCGCCATCATGCCCGGTCACGGTGGCGCTGCCGTCGAGCGACTGTACGAGGCCGAACGGGCTCGAGCCGGACGCGACGAGCGAGACGTTGATGTTGCCGCGCCCGGACAGCTTGTTGATACCGAACAGCTCGGAGGCGCAGGCCTGAAGGTCGACGTCGGTGAACTGGAATTGCGCCTTGATGTCGGCCACGGTGTCGGAGCGCGCGATGCCGAACGAGCCCTTGGCGATGCCTCCATAGACCTGTGCCTCGCCGACCGAGAGCGCCAGCGTACCGTTGCGCAGATTTGCGCCGATCGCGGTGCGGCCGAGTTTCGACGCCCCGACCGTCAGCTTGGCGGCCGACAGGCGCATGTCGAGGTCGGTGGTCGACAAGGCGTTGAGATCGAACAGCTGCCTGTTCCAGTCGCGCGCGCCGCTCGCGAGCAGGCGGAAGGTCGAGATATAGGGTGTGAAGTCGAGCGCGTCGGCTGCGAGCGTCGCCTGCAGCGTCTGCCGGCCGTTATTGGCGTAGGTCATCACGCCCTCGGCGGTGTTGCCGTCGAGCTCGACATTGACATTGGTGAGCGCGATCGACGCGCCGACGACATTGGCCCGCGCCTTCAACGCGAAGCGGCCGAAGCCGCCGCTGGCGGGCTGCGGCTGGCCGGTCCAGCGTAGCGCGTTGCGCAAGGACGGGCTGTCGATGGTGAGCGTGCCCTCCATCATCGGGCTGGTGCGGTTGGCGACGCTGCCGTCGAAGGCGAGCTTGAGCGGTGCGCTCGCGATCCGCGCCTTCAATCCCGAGCGCTCGCCGGAGAGCGCGGCGACGAAATCGGCAAAGCTGATCGAGCCGTCGACCCGTTCGCCGCGCCAGTCGAATTGTCCGGTCGCAGCGAAGGAGCGCGAGATCGAGGGCCAGGCCAGCGAGAGGTCGATGTCCTCGAACTTCTCGGTGCCGTGCATGGCGGCGTCCTCGTAATCGAGCACGCCGTCCTGGATCCGGATCTCGGAGAACGACACTTGATTCTCGGCGCCGGGCTTCATGGTGCGCGCGATGGTCTGGATGAACGGCGTCCAGTTGCTTTCGCCGTCCGGCTTCAGGCTGACATGGATGCGCGGCCGCAGCAGCGTCAGGTCGGCGATCTCGAACCGTTGCAGCAGCAGCGGCAGCAGCCGCAGGTTCGCGGTGAGCACGTCGACATGGAGCGCGGGATCGCTGGTGCCGCCGCCCTTCAGGCCGACGTCATGGAAGGAGATGTAGCTTGCCGGCAGCACCGAAATGTCGATCGCGCCCGCGACATTGACCTCGAGCCCGGTGACGTCGCGGATCTGCGTTTCCACCGCCTTGCGCAGCGCGTCGCGGTTGATGAGCCATGAGGTCGCGATCAGGGCGATCAGCGCCACGCCGAGCAGCGCCGCGATCGGCGTCCCGAGGCGCTTCATTCCTTGGGCCATGGTCAATGGCATGTCCTGATCGAGTTGGTCGCTGGAGCCAGAAGGCGGGCCGGGAAACCTGCGCGCCCCACGCCCAAGACCTATTGTGTTAAGTGCCGCAACTTGATGGGTTTTCTTGTCGCTTTCAAGGCCGCGGGAACGGTTGCGCCCACGGCTTGGGCAGCTTCTATCACCCAGGGGTGGAGCGGAGAACCCCGTATCATTGACGGCTTCGGACGATTTCGCCTAATAATCGCCGCCACTAAGGCGCGACGCCTGCAAGCCGAAGGTTCACTCGAAGGTAATTTGCATGAACAAGGTCTATCCCGACGCCAAGTCGGCTCTCGAGGGTGTTCTGAAAGACGGCATGATGATCATGTCGGGCGGCTTCGGCCTTTGCGGCATCGCCGAGACGCTGTCGGACGCGATCCGCGACTCCGGCGTCAAGGACCTGACGGTGGTCTCAAACAATGCCGGCGTCGACGGCATTGGCCTCAGCCGCCTGCTCGAAACCCGCCAGATCAAGAAAATGATCTCGTCCTATGTCGGCGAGAACAAGCTGTTCGCCCAGCAATTCCTCGCCGGCGAGCTGGAACTCGAATTCAATCCGCAGGGCACGCTGGCCGAGCGCATCCGCGCCGGCGGTGCCGGCATTCCGGCCTTCTACACCAAGACCGGCGTCGGCACGCTGATCGCCGAAGGCAAGGAAGTGAAGGAATTCGACGGGCAGAAATACCTGATGGAGCGCGGCCTGTTCGCCGACCTCGCCATCGTCCACGCCTGGAAGGGCGACACCGCAGGTAACCTCATCTACCGCAAGACCGCGCGCAACTTTAACCCGATGATGGCGACGGCCGCCAAGGTCACGGTGGCCGAGGTCGAGCATCTGGTTCCGGCCGGCGAACTCGATCCCGACCACATCCACACACCCGGTCTTTTCGTCAAGCGCATCGTCGAGGTCGGAACGGCCAAGAAGCGCATCGAATTCCGCAACACCCGCCCGCGCACGGCAGCTTGAGATCAGGAGACTAAGATGGCCTGGACCCGTGAACAGATGGCTGCGCGCGCCGCGAAGGAACTGCGTGACGGCTATTACGTCAATCTCGGCATCGGCATCCCGACGCTGGTCTCGAATTACATCCCCGACGGCATGGACGTCAGCCTTCAGAGCGAGAACGGCATGCTCGGCATGGGCCCGTTCCCCTATGAGGGTGAAGAGGACGCCGATCTCATCAACGCCGGCAAGCAGACCGTCAGCGAGCTGCCGTCGACCTCGTACTTCTCGAGCGCGGATTCCTTCGGCATGATCCGTGGCGGCCACATGGATCTGTCGATCCTCGGCGCCATGCAGGTGGCCCAGAACGGCGATCTCGCCAACTGGATGATCCCCGGCAAGATGGTCAAGGGCATGGGCGGCGCGATGGATCTCGTCGCCGGCGTCAAGCGCGTGGTCGTGGTGATGGAGCATTCGGCCAAGGACGGTCCAAAGCTCCTGAAGCAATGCAATTTGCCGCTGACCGGCGAGCGCGTGGTCGACATGGTCGTGACCGACCTGGCCGTCTTCACCATCGACAAGCACGGCAGCGGCGGCATGGCGCTGATCGAGCTCGCCGACGGCGTCTCGCTCGACGAGGTCAAGGCCAAGACCGAAGCCGAATTCCGCGTCGCGCTGAAGAACACGTAAGGTTTTCGCGAAGGGGCGCGCATGACGATACGGTCTGCGCGTCCCGAAGACGCCGATTTCATCGCACAAACCATCCTGTCATCGCAGCGCGGCTACCGGCCGCGCGGCTGGTTCGACGTTGCGCTCGGTTGGCCTGAAACACAGTGCCGCGCTTTCATCGCGCGCGTCGCAGTCGCCCGCGCAGTGTCGATGTGGCACGTCTCGCAATTTCTGGTCGCCGAGATCGATGGCAAGTCTGCTGCCGCCTTGTGTGCGCTACCGGCGGCCGGCACGGGACCAGCGGCTTGGCGTGCGATCGAGGAAGTCGCAGCCGCGTCCGGGCTCGCCCCGGCAGAGCTGGAGGCCATTCGTCAACGCGCCGGCTACACGCGCGCCTGCTGGGTTCAGGGCGGCGAGGGCGATTGGATGATCGAGTATGTCGCGACTGATCCCGCCTATCGCGGCCGCGGCCTGGTGCAGTCACTGATCGCGCATGCGCTGGAGAAGGGGCGGGCAGCTGGATTTGCCCGGGCGACGATATCGTTCCTGATCGGCAACGAGCCCGCCGAGCGCGCTTATGCCAAGGCCGGCTTCGTCCTTGCCGAGGAGAAGCGCGATCCTGCCTTCGAGGCGATCATCGGTGCGCCGGGCTTTCGCATGTTCGTGCGGGCGATCTGAGCACGCCGCGCGTGCAGTGACGGTTGAGCGCCGGGCGCGCGCCGCAATTTCGTCATTGCGAGGAGCTCTTGCGACGAAGCAATCCAGACTGTCTCCGCAGAAAGATTCTGGATTGCTTCCGCCTTCGCCGAGGCTTCGGCGGACAAGTCGCTGCGCTCGCAATGACTGAATATGAGGCGCCGGCGTCGATCTTCCCTCGCGTTTAGATCCGCTACGACCTCGCTGCCCACGTCTTGCTCCACCGCGCCGACACGCTTGCGACCCAGGACGTTTCCTCTCGAACCAGGCGGAAGCCGAGATTGGCGGGAGGGACGCCCTGTGCGCAGCCGCCCGCACGGGCGTCGCGGATGAAATCGGTGACATAGGCGCGGTGCGCGCCTTCGGCGACGCGCACGCCGCAGTTCACGGTCGGTTTGCCGGTATTGCCGGCCGCGTCGGTGCGCGAGCGCACGAAGCAGGTCGAGGTCCACTCCCAGACATTGCCGGCGAGATCTTCGATGCCGTGCTCGTTCGAACCGAACCTGCCGAACGGATAGGCTGTCGTGTCGAAGAGGTCACGCTCGGATTCACGCTCGTAGCGGCCGATCCAGCGCTTCGATGGATCTGTTGCGTCCACCGGAAAGCCGTCGTCCCTGAATCGCGAGCCCGCGGCAAAGGCCCATTCCACGTCGCTCGGCAGGCGGTAACTGTGACCGGTCTTGCGCGAGAGCCAACCCGCATAAGCCTCGGCATCGTGCCAGCTCACCTGCACCGCGGGTCGATCGGAGGCGATGGCCACGCCGCGATCAAGCGCGCGGCAAGCGCCCTCCTGCACGCAAATCTGATAGTCGGATGACGAGACCTGATGCCGCATGATGTACAGCGGCCTCTCGAAGCGCATCGTGCGCAGCGGCGCTTCCGCCTGCTGCCCGGCACGCGTGAAATCGCCGGCCTCGCGATAGGACAGGCCGCCTGCCGCGACCCTGACGATGGCGGGCTCCGTCGCGGTGCTGCGGGGCCCGATGTCCGACACCAGCGGCGCTACCGCGATCGGCCCCGCGAACCCGGCGGCACAGGCGAGTAGCAGTTTCAGCTTGAATGCGATCAGCATGGTCGTCCCCCAGGGAAGAAGGGGCCGGTCATCACCGGCCCCTCGTCGCGTCTAGTTGGTGTTGGGCGCCGGGATATCCGCAGGCGCCTTCACCTGCGTCATCAGATCGTCGTTCCACTTGCCTTCGACCTTGAAGTGCGCGGTGGCGCCGAGGTCGGCGGCCTCGATCAGATTATGCGTGACATAGGCGTAGATGCCGGGCTGCATGAACTTGTACAGCGCAGCTCCCGCCGAGCCGCCGCGGATGAACCAGGTCTCGAGCCCGGTCTCCGGCGCATTGGAGAACTTGCCGGTTTCCCAGACATAGTCGCCATGGCCGCCGATCAGATGCGGACGGCTGTCGCGGTTGGCCTGCGAATGCACGATCAGCACGTTCTCGCCGACATTGGCGGTCAGCGCATTCTTGCCGGTGAGCGCACCGACCTTGCCGTTGAACACGACATGTGAGGGAATCAGCTTCTTCATCACCTCTTCGGTGTCGGTGAAGGCTTCGCCCGGCGATTCATAGGATTTGAAATTGCCCTTGTCGTCGCGCGGCACGTACATGTCCTGCTCGCCGACATAGTAGATCTTGTCGTATTTCAGTGCGTGGCCCTTGCCGTCGTTGAGGCCGTCACGCGGCAGCACCATCACGGCGCCGTTCATGCCGGAGACGACGTGCCAGGGGATCATCGGGCCGCCCGGTGCGCAATGGTAGACGAACACGCCGGTTTTGGTTGCCTTCCAGCGCAAGACGACCTGCTCGCCGGGATTGACCAGCGTGAGCGCACCGCCGCCGAGCGCGCCCGTCGCGGAATGGAAGTCGATGTTGTGGGGCATGGAGTTGGTTGCGGGATTGACCAGCGTCGTTTCGACATAGTCGCCCTCGTGCACGACCATCATCGGACCTGGCATCGAGCCGTTAAAGGTCATCGCTTGGAACGTGGTGCCCTTCTCGTCGATGACGACCTTCTTCTCCTCGATCGTGAGCGTGAACTCCACGATCTTGGGACCCTGCTTGGTCGCTTGCTCGTGCGCATGCACGAAGGGCGGAGCGACCAGCTCGACCTTCTGGCGCGGCAGTTTGAGATCATCGGCAGCCAAGGCGGGTGTCGCCAGCATCAGGGCGGTTGCGGCGGCGCTGATCAATGCGGCTCGGCGGGTGAACATCGGAAGCATCCTTCATCTGAAATGGTTTTGATGACGGAATGCAGTGTGCGCCGATCGCGGCAAGTGTGTTTGTGCTGCGACAAGCTTTTGCCGAATTCGCCTCCGGTAAAATCCTTAGGAGTTTGTCGAAGATCGCATCGGCGATACGAAAGACGTGACGACTCGCGACGTCAGTCGCGTCGGCCGCAAATCGTTCGCATGTTCAGCTGCGTTTATTGCGAATGGATTGTCGTCGATTAGAGCAACTGGATCGCAATCCAGACCGTGCCCCAAACCGCGAGCGACAGCGCGGCGAAGACGGCGGCCGTGATGACCATTACGCGTACCAGGTGGCTGGCGCCAACGGTGGGCGTCGTGGGGACGGGACGAAAATCGTCAAAGCGCGGGATATGGCCGCGAACGCCGGTGAGCCACAGAACGAGATCGAGCGCGAACGACGCCATAACCTATCTCCAGAGGGCAATAATCAAATGTCACCATGGCTCCGATCCCGTGCTCGGACTTTGAGCGAGCGCAAGGTTTCGCACCCGAAAACGAGTAATTTCGTGCCATCCGGGATGCGCCGCCCCGCTGCGCAGCATTGATTGACGAATGGGTAAGATATGAGGGCCGATCTTGCGGCGAGCTACGGCGAAGAACGATTGCCGCGCTACACGAGCTACCCGACCGCACCGCATTTCTCGCCGGAGATCGGCGCGGGGGCCTACGCCCGCTGGCTGGCGGAGCTCCCGGCGGCGGCCAGCGCGTCGCTTTATCTGCACGTGCCGTTCTGCCGCGAGATGTGCTGGTATTGCGGCTGCCATACCCAGATCGTTCGTCGAGACGGTCTCATCGCGGCCTATCTGCGTACGCTGCGCAGCGAGATCGCGCAGGTGTCCGAGACGATCGGCCGGCGCATCAAGGTCGAGCACATCCATTTCGGCGGCGGCACGCCGACGATCATGGCGCCGGAGGCTTTTGCCGAGTTGATGGCGGCGATGCGGCAATCGTTCTTCGTGCTGCCGTCGGCCGAGATTGCAGTCGAGATCGATCCCCGCACGCTGACTTCCGACATGGTCGAGGCGATGCGGCTCTCCGGCGTCAATCGCGCGAGCCTGGGCGTGCAGAGCTTCGACCCTGTCGTGCAGCGCGCGATCAACCGGGTGCAGAGTTTTGAGCAGACGGCTTCCGTGGTCGACATGCTCCAGCGCGCCGGCATCAACGGGATCAACTTCGATCTGATTTACGGTCTGCCGCACCAGACCGTTGCCTCGTGCCTGGATACGGTGCGACGTTCGCTCGAGCTTGGGCCCGACCGCTTCTCGGTGTTCGGCTACGCGCATGTGCCTGCTTTCAAGAAGCACCAGCGCATGATCAACGAGGCCGTGCTGCCCGACGGCCTTGCGCGCCACGACCAAGCCTGCGCGATCGCCAATGCGTTGAAGGAGGCCGGCTACGTGCAGATCGGGCTCGATCATTTCGCGCGACCCGGCGATTCCATGGCCGTGGCCTTCGAGCAACGCACGCTGCGGCGCAATTTTCAGGGCTACACCACCGACCAGGGCGAAGTTCTGCTCGGCTTCGGCGCGAGCGCGATCGGACATTTGCCGCAGGGCTATGTCCAGAACGAGGTGCAGATCGGTGCCTATGCGCAGAGCATCGCCGTCGGCCATTTGGCCACCGCGAAAGGCTATGGCCTCACCGACGACGACCGGCTGCGCGCCGACATCATCGAACGCATCATGTGCGAGTTCGGCGCCGATCTCGGCGATATCTGCGCGCGTCATGGCGCAGAGGCCGGGGCAATGCTGAAATCGGCGTCGCGTCTGAAGCCGCTGATTTCCGACGGCGTCGTGAGACTCGACGGCGACCGCATCGCGGTCGCAAAGGACTCGCGCTTTCTCGTGCGCAGCGTCGCGGCCGCGTTCGACGCGCATCTGGATCCCGCGAAGCAGTTGCACAGCCGGGCGGTGTAGTCCCGTCATTCCGGGGTGCGCCACTTGGCGCGAGCCCGGAATCCATTTCACCTCTTGGTCTGCTGCCCGATGGATTCCGGGCTCGCGCTTCGCGCGCCCCGGAATGACAAGCAGCTTGCGCTCCAACAAAGAAACCGCCGCCCGCTCTGCTATCGTGGTTTCGGAACGGAGTTGTTGTCCATGCCTTTTGGATCCGACGATCTGGTCGATGACATCATGCGCACGGCGCCGCACACGATCCGCGTGTTTCTCGCCTTCAGGATGGCCTGCGTGGGCTGTCCGATCGCAACCTTCCACACGGTCGATGACGCCTGCCGCGAGCATGGCATCGATCGCGACAAATTCCTCGCCGCGCTGTGTGACCGCGTGCCGGCGTGAACCGATCTGGAATTCGCGCGGGCTGCGCGCGGATTCCCGGGTGAGGGGCGCTTTCGCCGTAAGCGGAAGCGACCCTCACCCCTGGCCTTGAGCCGCGCCGCTGTCAGGGCTCCGCTCCGCCAGCACGACGATGCCATGCGGATCGCGCAGGATGATGCGCTGACGGCCGCTCTCGACCAGCCCCCGCTGTTCCCAGCCGCTCAGGATGCGGCTCACGGTGTGCAGCGTGGTGCCGGTCATCTGCGCGATGTCCTGGCGGCTGATCGGGAAATCGATCTCGATGCCATGGTCGAGCTTCTTGCCGGATTGTTTGGCGAGGCGCAGCAGCGCATGCGCGACGCGCTGCTCGACCTGCTGGGTCGACATTTCCAGGATTCGGGTGTGGCTCTCCTGCAGCCGCGTGCCGACGGTCTGGAGCGTGTTGGCGGCAAGCGAGGGAAATCGCTCGACCAGCCGCGGCCAGGCCGAGGTCGGCCAGATCAGGGCGACGCTGTCGTCGACCGCGATCGCCGTGGCGGGATAGCGCGCGGCCCCGATCGCCATCGCGAGACCGAACGTCTCGCCCGGCGCGACGTAGCGCACCACGATCTGCTCGCCGCTCGGTGTGGTCTTGGCTGCGCGAACATGGCCGTGCAGCAGCAGGAAGAAGGATTGCGCGTCCGCACCCTGCTCGAAAATGGCGCTGTTCTTGGGATAGCGCACTGAGCGGGCCTCGCGCAGGATCTCCTCGAGGTCCTCCGGTTTGACACCCCCAAACAGCGGCAAATGCGCAACCAACGATGTGTCGACCTTGGCCATTCTGCCTCCTTGGCGCTGGAAGTGTGATGACACCTGCAATCGTCAGGGTGTTTGCGATAGCTCAAAAACGAGCCGGCCGGACGGCAGTATTTTTCCAGGCGACGATTTGAATCGACTGGAGTTGACCCATGGCTGGCGCCCGATCCCGCAACTTTGAGGGCTGGCCGCTGTTTGCGAACAGCTTTCGGCCCTTTTTCCTGCTCGCCGCCATCCAGGCTGGGCTTTCGATCCTGGCCTGGCTGCCGATGTTCTACGGCGAATTGTCGGTGACGTCGGCTTTCGCGCCGCGCGATTGGCACGTCCATGAGATGCTCTACGGCTTCCTGCCGGCGGTGATCACGGGATTCCTGTTCACGGCGATTCCGAACTGGACCGGGCGGCTGCCGATCCAGGGGACGTCCTTGGGCGCGCTGCTGGCGGTCTGGCTCGCCGGCCGGGTCGCCGTGACGCTGTCCGCCGATATCGGCTGGGCGTTTGCGCTTGCCGTCGATGCCGCCTTCCTGACCTTGGTCGTCGCTGCAGCAACGCGCGAGATCATCGCCGGCGGCAACTGGCGCAACCTTCCTGTGGTGGTGCTGGTGCTCGTGCTGCTCGCCGGCAATGTCGGCTTCCATCTCGAAGCGCATTATGCGGGTGCGGCCGATGTCGGCATCCGCGTCGGCATCGGCGTGGTCGTGCTGATGATCTCGCTGATCGGCGGCCGCATCATCCCGAGCTTCATCCGCAACTGGCTGGTCAAGTTCAACCCCGGCCGCCTCCCGGTGCCATTCGGACGCTTTGACGGTGTGGTGATCGGGTGCAGCGCAATTGCGATCATCGCGTGGATTGTGGCGCCGTTGAGCACCCTCACCGGCGTGGCGATGGCGCTTGTCGGCGGGCTCCATCTGGTGCGGCTCGCACGCTGGGCCGGTGACCGCACCTTCCGCGAGAGGCTGCTCCTGATTCTCCATGTCGGCTATGTCTTCGTGCCGCTTGGCTTCCTCCTGCATGCTCTTGCCGTCTTCGGCGCGTTGCCGCCGAGCGCGGGCATCCACGCCTGGATGGCGGGCGCGGCCGGAACCATGACGGTCGCGGTGATGACCCGAGCGAGTCTCGGCCATACCGGACAGGCGCTGACGGCGTCGCCGGCGACACAAGCCATCTATGCCGCGATCATCGTCGCGGCGCTGGCGCGGGTCGCGGCGGTGGTTTGGCCTGCGCACAGCGATGCGTTGCTGCACCTTGCCGCCTGCGGGTGGATCGTTGCGTTCCTCGGCTTTGCCATCGCGTTCGGCCCGCTGCTCGCCGGCAGCCCTCGCCGCGCCCTCGCCATCATGGGCGTGCCCGTCCCGGCACGCTGATTCAAGCTGCGGTCGCCACGGTCGACGATTTCAATGGCCTGACGCCTTTGCGCCATGCGGTGATGGTGCAGCCGAAATGGCCGCGGAACCAGCGGGCCATGGCGCTCTGCGCGGAGAAGCCGAGCTGCACGGCGATGTCGGCCAGCGGCCGGCCGGGATCATCGATCAGCTGGACCACGAGATCGGCGCGCTGCGCGTCGAGAATCGCCGAGAAGCTGGTGCCGGCTTCGGCGAGGTGCCGGTGGACGGTGCGGCGGGTGCAGGCGAGGTGCTCGGCGACGCGCTCGACCGTGCAGTCGCCGCCGGCGAGCAGGAGACGCACGACCTCGTCGACCTTCTCCTCCCAGCTTGCCGGCCGCGTCTCGATTGCCTCGATCCGCTTGCGCAGATAGCTCGCGATCAGCGGATGCGCGCTCGGGATCCGGCGCTCCATGTCGTGCGCCGACAACAGGATCGAATCGTCCTCCGCATTGAAAGTCACGCGGCAGCCGTAGAACTCGCGGTAGCGCTTGCGGTCGTGCGGCGGTGGGTAATGCAGGTGCACTTCCTGCGGCCGCCAATCGCTGCCGAACAGCGACTGGATGATGCGGTGGACGCTGCCGAGCGCCATGTCGATCGACTGGCGCGGCGCGGTCGGCTGTCGGCCGCGCAGGTGCAGCGCGACGGTCACGGTCTGCTTGTCGCGGGTGACGTCCAGCTTCATGCCGTCGTGATGGATCGGGATGAAGCGCGAGAAGGCTTCGATGGCTTCACCTACCGTCGCCTGTTCGCGCACGATCAGGCCGACCGCGCCGAAATTGGTCAGCCCGCCGCGCTCGGCAAGCCGCAAGCCGAAATCTTCGGCTCCGGACGCCTCTGCCGACAATTCGAGCAGACGTCGCAGGCCGGTGACGGCAATGGGCGTATCGGGCTTGTCGAGGCAGGCCAGCGGCAGCCTGACCTTGCGCATCATCTGTCTGGGGTCGAGCCCGACCGACCGGGCGACCTCCGGGTAATAGCTCAAGCCCGCGCTGCGAATGAGGTCGGTCATGCGAACCGTTCCTGCCAGCCATTCCCGCAGATGTCCCGAAATGTAAAGTTTATGTCCCGATCCGTCAAATCCGGGAACCGGGTGGAACATACATAAGTGAAACCGAAGCACGGGCGTGAATGCCGTGCATATGACGGCGCGGCGCGACGAGGCCCCGCTGCTGTCTCGGACCATTTGACCAAAAGACATTGCTGGATCGGAATTATGCCTGGGAACATGCTTTCCAAGGGTGAGGTATTCGTCATCGACACCGATGCCGCCTCCCGCGAACAACTTTCCACCGCGCTCCAACAGAGCGCATACAACGTGATCTGCTTCGCCGACGGCGCGTCTCTGCTCTCGGAGGCCAAGGCGCGGATGCCGGCCTGCGTGCTGCTGGAGATGCCGCCCGATCGCTCCGGTCTCGACGTGCTCAAGCGCCTGCGCGAGGAAAACTGCATGGCGCCGGTGCTGGTGACCGCGACAAACGGCAGCATCGCCATGGCGGTCGATGCCATCAGGAGCGGTGCGGCCGACTTCATCGAGAAGCCGTTCCGCACCCGCGACATCGTCGACCGGATCGATGCCGCCATCGACGAGTTCGCGCAGCCCGGCTCCAACCGGCAGCGCTGGTTGCCCGGCTGCGAACCCCTGACCGCGCGCGAAGGTGACGTGCTCGAGCATCTCGCCGCCGGCCTGACCAACAAGGAGATCGCCCGGCGCATGCATCTGAGCGCGCGCACGGTCGAGGCTATCGCGCCGGTATTCTGAGGAAGGCCGGTGCGAAGAACGTGACGGACCTGCTTCGCCGCATCTTCGGGCAGGGGTCGTCCGCTCAGGATTAAGGGCTCTGTCGCGGCCGACGACCCGTTCCGGGCCCCGCTGCCGCCGCGGCGGCGCCCCACGGAAACCTCAATCGAACCAGTTCCTTCCCTGCCGCGTCCAACCATGTTGGCGAGGCATTGGATCGCGCGTCCGGCTGGCGGCGGCGATGACTTGGAGGAGGGACTTGATGCGCATCACCGCAAGATGTTTGGCAACGACGAGCCTGGTTCTGGTGACCACGGCCTTCGCGTCGTCGTCATGGGCTGCCGAATTGGACGCCACATCGGCCATCGATACCGTCACGGTTTACCCTGATGGCGCGACCGTCACCCGCGTCATCGCGGTGGACCTGCCGTCTGGTGACTCGACGCTCATTGCCAAGGACTTCCCGCTTGGTCTCGACACCTCCTCGATCCGGGTGGAGGGTGAGGGGGGAGCGAAGCTCACCATCGGCACGATCGATGCGCGAACGCCACGTGCGGCGCCGGTCAATCTGCCGGAGCTGGACAAGCGCATCGAGGCGCTGAATGACCAGCGCGCCGACCTGCAAGGCGCGATCGACTCGGCCAATGCGCGGCGCAAATTCGCGGAGCATTTTGCGGAAGCATCGCCCGCCGGCATCGGCGACAAGGGCGAGGCGCGGCCGATTGCCGAATGGCGCACGGCCTTTGCCACCGTCGGCGAGGAAATTGCGAGCGCCGATACCGCCGTTCGCGACGCCACGCGCAAGATGCGCGAGATCGATCGGCAGATCGGCCAGCTCGAAGTCGAGCGCAAGGCCAAGCCGCCGAACAAGCTCGAAGTCCGCATGGACATCGCCGCGCCGGCAGCAACCAAGGCGACGTTGAGGGTCACCTACAATGTGCGCAATGCGCGCTGGCTGCCGCTCTACGACGCCCGGCTCGACACCGGCGCGAAGGATCGCAAACCGCAGCTCGAATTGGTTCGCCGTGCCGAAGTCACGCAATCGACCGGCGAGGACTGGTCCAACGTCACGCTCGGCGTCTCCACGGTCCGCATCGGCCGCGGCGGCAGCGCGCCGGAGCTGAATTCGCTGGTCGCGCAGTATCCGCAAGTGCCGAAGCCGCGGGCGCTGGGTTCGCTTTCGGATTCGGCAACGCCTGCGGCGGCGCCAATGCAGCGTAAGATGGAAGCTCCGGCTTATGCCAGCCGATCCAGGGAAGATACTGCCGAACGCGCCGAAGAACAGCAGGCGGTCGCCGAGATCGGCGACTTCCAGGCCACCTACAAAATTCCCGGCCGCGTCAGCCTCGGGGCCGCCGAGGGCGCCAAGAGCCTGCGCATCGCCTCGATGACCGTGCCCGCCGATCTCATGGTGCGCGCGGCTCCGGTGATGGATCCCACCGCCTTCCTCGAAGCCAGCTTCAATCAGGCCGACGACACGAGCCTGTTGCCAGGCAAGGTCGCAATCTATCGCGATGGAACCTTCGTCGGCCGCGGCAAGCTCTCGGCTTCGGCCAAGGACGATATCGTGCGGCTTGGCTTCGGCGCCGACGACAAGGTCAGGATCGAGCGCGCGGTGCTCAAGCGCAACGAAGGTTCGGCCGGTCTCCTGGTCACGACGTCGAAGACCGACGAGCGATCGTTCAAGACGACGATCCGCAACGGTCACGACTTCCCGATCAAGGTCGCGATCGAGGATCAGTTGCCGGTCAGCGAGAACGAGGACATCCTCGTCGAGATGTTGCCTGCGACCACGCCGCCGACCGCAAGCAACATTCGCGACCGGCGCGGCGTGCTGGAATGGTCGTTCGACGCCAAGCCCGGTGAGGTCAAGGACATCAATTTCGCCTGGCGCATTCGCTGGCCGAAAGACAAGAGCATGGTGATCGTGCCGGCGGGTTGATGGGCGGCGCCGAAGTGCGATGCTGTCTTAGCTCGCGCTCGCTCACTCCCTGTCATGCCCCGCGAAGGCGGGGCATCCAGTACGCCGCGGCGTCACGATTCAATCGCCGGCGCCGCGGATTACTGGATCGCCCGGTGAAGCCGGGCGATGACCGTGTTGAAAGAGCGTCAGGTTACTTCGCCTTCAGGAAATCTGCGACATCGAGCAGCATGAACTCGTCGTCGTCGGCCTTGTTGGGATCGCGGATGGACGAGAACGGCAGATTGTTGTCGTTGCCGACGATGATGTGGGTTTCGTCGACACGATCGACGTTCTCGATGGTGAAGAACGGGAAGGTGTAGACGCCATCATTGAGCGGCTTCTTCGCCTTGTTGTCGGGATCTCTGATCTTCAGGAGGTCGATGTAGCCGATCTTGCGCACGGGCTTGCCGACATTGGCGTCGGTGAGCTCGATCTTGTAGACGCGCTTGAACTTGGCGACGTCGGGGAAGCAGTTCTCGCCGCGGGTGCCTTGCGGGCAGGCCTTGTCGGGCGTGCCTTCGCCGTTGTCGCGCTCGATGATCAGACCGCTCGCCCGGTCGATCATGTTGAAGTCGCCGATGGCATTGCCGTTCTGCTCGAAGACATACTGCCAGTAGCGGCCAGTGAACTTTTCCGCGGCGACGTCGAATTCGAGGATGCGCGAGGCTTCCTTGCCGTCGACCTTCTCCCAGTCTTTCTTGTCGGCGTCCCACAGCGGCCCCTCGAGCAGGCCGTAGAGAAACTTGCCGTCTTTCGAGGAGGCGAAGCCCTCATAACCCTTGGAGCGCCGCAGGTTGACGTTGGTGTAGGTCGCGCCCGGCGCGCCCGGGGTCGTCACCGCCCAATGATCCGGCGAGCGCACCGGCTTGCCGTCGGCAACCGTCTCGAACAGCCCGAGGATCTTGCCTGATTTGTCGGCCTTCAGGATATAGGGGCCGAATTCGTCGCCGATCCAGAAGGTGTCGCCGATGATCTGAAAACCTTCGGTGTCGAAGTCGGAGCCGGTGAGATAGCGCTTCTCGGTATCTTCATGCACGATGCGGAACGGCACGCGTCTGTCGGGGTCGTGCAGGAACACGGTCTCCAGCCGCTCGATCTTGCCACCGGCCCAATCCATCTTGTAGCGGTTGAGGTACAGCATGGAATCCGGCGAATTGGCGCGCGCGCCCATGCCGTTGTCGGTGACGACCCAGAAGGTGCCGTCGCCCATCGACTTGATGCCGGAATGGCCTTGCAGCGGCTGGCCCTTGAACGGCAGCGACAAGCCGGTCGCCCGCTCATAGGACTTGCCCATCACCGTGCCGAGCGCGTCGCCGCGCTTTCCGGTGGTGTATTTGCCGGAGGTCTTGAGATCGGCGGGCGCATCAGCCGGCGCGTCGATGAACGTGGCGGCCGGCATCACGACGTGGCCGGCGAGCCTGGCCGGGAATTCGCCTTCGCTCTGCGCGAGCGCGGAGCTCGCGGTGAGAATGATCGTTGCGACGGTGCCAAGAAAAGTCGCGCGCATGTGCGTCTCCTGTTAACGGAGGCCGTCTTATGCGGATCGCGCATTGCAGTTTTGTGAAACCGGGCCAAACGCCGCGGCCGACGGTCATTTTTTTAGCGGTGTGGGAATCTCAAAGCTGACGGACTTGCTGTCGATCACGTGGTGCGTCGGATCTGCCAGCTCCAACAGGATCTTGTGGGGTCCTGGCTTCAGTCCGACCACGATCACGGTCTCGCCACTGGCATCGACAAAATGCCACGGCGCATCGTCGACCGTGATATGGACGTGGCCAATGCGCGGCGATACGTCGAGCGCGCCCTTGCCAAACACCGGCACGACGCGGAGATTCTCCGTGGTGTACTGGATGAAGACGAGACCCTGCGCCAACTGGTCGGCGAGCGGCGGATCGACGATCAACCGCGCAGGCGCCTCATTTTCGATCGCGACCAGTGGCGATGGGCCGCGCACGTCTCTGGCGGTTTGGGCGACGGCGGCTGCTGCGAACAAAGTGGAGGCCGCCAGAACGGCCATGCAGTCGAGAGCGGCATACATGTCCGTTTCCTTCCGGACTGATCAGGCGATCTTGCGGGAGAGGAAGTTGCGGATCAATGGGACCATTTCGTCGAACTTGTCCTCGAGCGCGAAATGGCCGGTGTTGATGAGGTGAAACTCCACCTGGGGCAGGTCGCGTTTGTAGGGATGGGCGCCATCGGCCGGGAAGATGAAATCGTTCTTGCCCCAGACGATCAGGGTCGGCGGCTTGTGCTTGCGGAAGTAGGCCTGCACCGCGGGATACAGCGGCAAATTGGTCCGATAGTCGTAGAACAGGTCCATCTGGATTTCGCTGTTGCCGGGACGGTCGAGCAGTGCCTGATCCTGCACCCAGTTGTCGGGTGAAATCCGGCTGACGTCGGACATGCCGTCGGTGTACTGGAATTTCGTCGTTTCCAGCGTCACCAGCTTCATCAATGCTTGGCGGCTGGTGTCGGATCCGTCGGCCCAGTATTGCTTGATCGGATTCCAGAACTCTTTCAGCCCTTCGTCATAGGCGTTGCCGTTCTGCACGATCAGGCCGCTGATGCGCTCTGGATTCTTGAGCGCCAGGCGCCAGCCCACGGGAGCTCCGTAATCCATGACATACATCGCGTAGCGGGTGACGCCGAGCTGGTCGAGCAGGCCGCCGACAAGCTCGCCGAAACGGTCGAACGTGTACTTAAATGTCGCGCGCGGTGGCATCTCGCTCTGGCCATATCCGGGATAGTCGGGAGCGATCACGTGGTACCTGTCGGCCAATGCCGGGATCAGGTTGCGAAACATGTGGGAGGAAGTCGGGAAGCCATGCAGCAACAGCACAACGGGAGCGTCCTTCGGACCCGCCTCGCGATAGAAGATCTTGATCCCGTCGACGGTCTTGGTTCGATGATAAGTGACCGGATAGGCAGCGGCGGCGTGTTCGTCGCGCTCCGGCTTCGCGGATGCTGCCGTGGAAGCAACTGCGACAGCCGCTCCGGACAACCCAAGAACGAGACGGCGACGATCAAGGAGCGATGGCTTGGATGTGGTCTCTACGATTTTCATGTCAATGTCCTTTCAATACGATGAGTTCGTCGACGGCCGAGAGGGATTTTTCAAACGCCCTGATAGACCAGCCTGGTGAAGAAGCCGGGATCGATCACGAATTGCCCCCATATCGCGTCGAACGCCGCGGTCGGCTTCGCCGCAACGGTTTCATCGCGCGTTCGTCCCTCCTTCTTGAGGCGCGCGACGTTGTCGCGGATCCCGACGAGCATGTCGCGAAAGGCCTGGAATTCGGCCTTGTTGCCCACCGGCTTGCCATGCCCGGCGATGACGATCGTGTCCTTGTCCATCGCCGCGAGATTGGCGTCGCATGCAGCGATCATCCCGTCGATGCTGCCACCGGTCGAATAGTCGATGAACGGATAGATGCCGTTCCAGAACATGTCGGCGACATGAATGATATTGGCTTCTGCGAAAGTGACGGAGATGTCGCTGTCGGTGTGTGCGGGCCCGTAATACTTCAGGCCGATCGAGGTTCCGTTGAGCTTAAGCTCGCGGCTGTCGGCAAAGACTTCGCTGGGGATTCCGCCCGCGCCGAGCGGAAGGAAATTGTAGTCCCAATCCTCGACCCGCTGCACTTCGGCAAGATGTTTACGGGTGTTTTCCTGGGCAATGATCTTGGCGCCGGCTGCATGCAGCCATTCGTTGCCATCGGCATGATCGAAATGCCAGTGGGTGTTGACGAGATGGGTGACGGGATCGGCGCCGAGATCAGCCAGCGCTTTGGTGAGTTGTGGACGTGAGACGCGGATGCCCGCATCGATCAGGACTTTGCCGTCGGGCCCGGTCAGCACGGCAATGTTGCCGCCGGAGCCTTCCAGCACGGTGATGTTGTTTCGGAGCTTGTGCGTGACAATCGGCGATACCGCAGCACTGTCCTTGATCAGGCTGACGATGCCTCGCGCTTCTGCGTAGGCTTGCCTCGGGCTAAGCCATCCCGAAGCGGCGGACGCTGCGGCGCCGACGCAACACAGGCAGAAACCGCGTCGGGATAACGACGGGAGCTTTGGCGAACGCATGCAATTTTCGCTTTCTCGAGCGACAATCGACGGCGCCAATGATCGACCCCGCTGTCACGATGGAGCGTGGGGCCAATGCAGCAAGCAGTCTATCACGATAGCACGATCGACTGCGCTTGCGCTCAGCCGCGAGTTACTCCTTTACCGCGCCGGTCAGCGACGACACGTAGTAATCGACGAAGAGCGAGTAGAAGATCGCAACCGGCAGCGAGCCGAGCAGTGATCCCGCCATCAGCGCACCCCACTGGTAGACGTCGCCGGTGACGAGCTCGGTCAGGATCGCGACCGGCACCGTCTTGTTGGCGCCGCTCTGGATGAAGGCGAGTGCGTAGATGAACTCGTTCCAGGACAGCGTGAAGGAGAAGATGCCGGCCGAGATCAGGCCGGGCACCGCCAGCGGTAGCGTGATCCGGCGCAGGATCTGGAGCCGTGTGGCGCCATCCACCAGCGCGCATTCCTCGAGTTCGTAGGGGATCGACTTGAAATAGCCGATCAGGAGCCAGGTGCAGAACGGCACCAGGAAGGTCGGATAGACCAGGATGAGGGCGAGCGGGCTGTCGAACAGGCCGAACTGCACGACCACGGTTGCGAGCGGAATGAACAGGATCGATGGCGGCACGAGATAGGCGAGATAGATGCCCAGCCCCACATAGGGGCTGCCGCGGAAGCGCAAGCGTTCGATCGCATAGGCGGCAAGCGTGCTCGCGATCAGCGACAGCGTGGTCGCGCCGATCGCGACCAGCATCGTCGTCCACAGCCAGCGCGGATAGGCGGTGTCGAACAAGAGGTGCTTGATGTGGGCCAGCGTCGGCGAGGAGATCCAGAACGGGTTGTGCTCCCGGTAGTTCATCAGCTCGGCGTTCGGCTTGAACGACGTGATCGCCATCCAGTAGAACGGAAACAGCAGGATCAGCACGAAGCAGCCGAGCGGCAGATAGATCATCATCAGTCGCCGCAGCCCGGAATCCCAGGCCATGGTGTCCGGCACAGCCTTCGCGTCGGCGACGGCCGGTTGCGCCACTGTATCAGTCATTGCTCTCTCCTTGCTGCCATTTGCGGCGCGCCAGGCCGAAATAAGAGAACAGCGTCGCGAACACCAGGAACGGGATCATCGACACCGCGATCGCCGCGCCCTCGCCGAGCTCGCCACCGGCAATGCCGCGCTGGAAGGCCAGCGTGGCGAGCAGATGGGTCGAGTTGCCGGGTCCGCCACGGGTGATGGCGTAGACCAGCTGGAAGTCGGTGAAAGTGAAGATGATCGAGAAGGTCATGACGATGGCGAGGATCGGCATCATCATCGGGAAGGTGATGTAGCGGAAGCGCTGCCAGGCGCTGGCGCCATCGAGCATCGCGGCCTCGTAGAGCGAGGGCGAAATGGTCTGCAGGCCCGCCAGCAGCGAGATCGCGACGAAGGGAATGCCGCGCCAGATGTTGGCGGCGATCAGCGAGAAGCGCGCCGGCCAGGGCGAGCCGAGGAAGTCGATATTGGTGGTGCGCCAGTGCAGCACGTCGACCAGAAGGTAGGAGATGATCGAGAATTGCGGATCGTAGATCCACCAGAACGCCAGCGCGGAGAGCACCGTCGGCACGATCCAGGGCATCAGGATGATCGCACGCAACAGGCTCTTGAATGGAAAATGGTTGTTGAGCAGCAGCGCGAGCCAGAACCCCAGCGCGAACTTCCCGAAGGTCGCGATCGCCGTGTAGACCACGCTGTAGAACACCGCGTTCCACCACAGGGAATCGGTGAGCAGATACTGGAAATTCTCGAAGCCGACGAAGACGCCTTTTCTGCCGATCGTGGTGTCGGTGAAGGCGAGCCAGATGCCGAGGCCGAGCGGATAGGTCAGGAACACCGTAAGCAGCCCGATCGCGGGTGCGAGGCACATCACGATCAGGAACGGCTTGTAGTCGAACAGGCGCGCCAGCCAGGAGGGCTGCCGTCGTGCGAGGGCGAGAGTGGGAAGTGTGGTCACGGACATCGATCAGGCGTCCTGTTTTAGGCTGTCACCACATCCGTCATTGCGAGCGAAGCGAAGCAATCCAGTCTGTCTCCGCAGTTACAGTCTGGATTGCTTCGTCGCTTCGCTCCTCGCCATGACGGTCGCTTTATCGTCGGGCGCTACTTCTGCCGCCGGAAGTACCGCTTGCAGCGCTGCTCGGCTTCCGCGGCCGCGGCTTCCGGCGTGGCAGCGCCGGTCGCGACGGACGCGAACATCTGAATCAGCACGTAGTCGGCGCTGACGGCGCCGGTCGCGGTCGAGATCGGGCCCGCGTAGCCGTCGTAATAGGTGCTGTTCATCGTGTTCTTGAACAGCTTCACTTTGGGATCCTGCGACCACACCGCGGCCTCGGCATAGGCCGCGAGCGGCTGGGCCCAATAGCCGGAATTGGCGTTGAGCCACGGCTCGTACTGGTCCTTTTCCAGCATGTATTGCAGGAAGGCCTTTGCGGCGTTAGGATACTGGCTGTGCTTGAACACCATGGCGTTCAGCGTCAGGCCCGCCATCGGCGACACCTTGGCCAAGCCTTTCGGCAGCAACTGATGCTCGCTGTCGTCGGCGATCGCCTTGGTCGCCGGATCGTTCTTCAGCGAAAAATACAGCGAGACGCCGTTGGCGGTCAGCGCGATCTCCTGCGCAGCGTAGGCGCGGTTGTTGCTGACGTCATTCCAGGACGTCGTGCCGGCGATGAAGGTGGGGTAGAGCTGCTTGACCCAGTTCAGCGCGGCGATCGTCTCCTTGCTGTTGATGATGACGTTGCCCTCTTCGTCCAGCAGGGCCGCGTTGTGCGACCATAGCGCCCAGCTTGCGAATCCGTTGCCGTCCCCCTTGGCATTGCCGAGGGCGAAGCCCGCCGGCTTGCCGGCCTTCTGGAGCTTCTGGCACAGGTCGAGGATTCCGGCATGGTCTTCCGGCACCTTGTCGAAGCCGACCGATTGCAGGATCGACTTGCGATAGATCACGGGACCCGCGGTGGCTCCGAACGGCAGCCCGATCCAAATGGGGCTCTTGTTCTTCTTGCCGTAGCGCTGCGCCAGCGGCAGCCAGCCGCCGTACCGTTTGCCGAGGTAGTCGGCCACATCGGTCAGTTCGATCAGCTTGTCGACGTAAATGTGCGGTGCGTCGGAGAAGCCGATGATGATGTCGGGACCGGCGCCGGAATTCGAGGTCACCGCGGTTTGCTGGTTGATGTCCTCCCAGCCGACGAAATCGACCTTGACCTCGACGCCGGTCTCCTTGGTGAATTTCGCCGCATTGGCGCGGAACACATCCTCGTCGGCCTGGACGAAACGTACCGGTCGCAGCATGCGCAGGGATGCGCCTTTCTCGATCGGCAGTTTCGGTGCGGGGACGTCCGCGGCCTTGATCGTGGATTGGGCATTCGCCGGAGCACCGGTTGCCGCGATTGTCGCAGCGGACAGGCCCAGCGCCAAGGCATCACGACGTGTGATGTCGTTCCTCATCGGTTCCTCCCTATGTTTTTCCCTTCCCGGCGTTGATCGCCGGTGAAGGGTCTTTCCGGTTGCCGGCGCGCCTTCGCGGCCGCCCGCCTAGCTGTTCGGGCCGCGGTCCATGCTGACAGGTTGCCAGCGGCGGAGCGCGGTGTCTTGCAGCACCGACGGATTGACGCAGCTTACCGGCCACATGCCCTGAAGCACCAGTGACAATTCGTAGCCCACCCGGCGCTTGCGCGCCTCGTCGAACCGTGCCGAGGCGGAGGCGACGTGGGCGGTCAGGGTCACATTCTCCATGCCGAGGATGGGGTTGTTGTGCGAGGGCGGCTCCTTCTCCAGCACGTCGAGGGCGGCATGGGCAATCCAGCCCTCCTGAAGCGCCTTGATCAAGCTTTCCTCGTGCACGGTGGCGCCGCGGCCGGTGTTGATGAAGACCGAGCCCTTCTTCATCTGCCGGAAGTGCTTCTCGGTGAGCATGTGATGCACCTCGGGCCGGGCGGGGGCATGCATTGAGACGAAGTCGGATTGCGACAACACCTCGTTCAGCGTCGCCGGAATCACGCCGTGGTCGGACATCAGCGTTTCCTGGATGAAGGGATCGTAGGCCATCATTCGCAGGCCGAAGGGAGCTGCGCGCTTCGCAACTGCACGCGCGACGCGGCCGAACGAGATGAAGCCAAGCGTCTGGCCCATCAGCCGCGGAATCTTCGACAATGCCGGCCGGCCCTCGGCCCAGCGGCCGCTGCGCACCATCCGGTCCTGCTCGACCAGGCGGCGGAAGCCCGCGAGCAGCAGCATCATGGCGTGGTCGGCGACCTCCTCGATGAAGGTGTCGGGGATGTTGGTGACGGGAATGCCACGCGCGGTCGCGGCCTTGATGTCGACGCTGTCGACGCCGACCGAGCCGAGCGTAATGACCTTGCAGGTCTCCAGCGCGTCGATAATGGTCTTGGTGATCGGGATGCCCTTGGCGTAGATGGCGTCCGCAGTCTTGGCGGCGGCGATGAACCCGGCCTCGTCGGCCGGCGCCTCGACGATCTCGGCGTCGATCGGATCGAGCGCCTCACGCTCGTAGGAATAATCGCTGCTCGCGACCGTGAAGCTCGCGCCCTTCGGCGTCACCACCCTGTATTTCGGCATATCCAGCTCCCGATTTGGTTTCTTGTTGTGACCCGGACTTTGCGCGGGCCTGTGCGTCTTTTACGCGAAATCGGGGCGGGTGCGTACAATCGGCGGTTGCCGTGACGGCGATTGTGCGACGGCCCCGACGTTTCCTCCGTGCCTTTACGGGGCGCTCCGTAACAGGTTGCTAAGGGGTCGCCACTAAAAGTTGTTTCAATTGCGATCGATTCGCTCGTGCGTCCTTGTCCCTTTGTTGCCGGAGCCATCCCGTGAAATTGAGCAATCTGAAGATCGCCCCCAAGCTCGGCATTCTCGTCGGCGTCACCTTGTTCGGCCTGTGCATCTCCGGATTTCTCGCAGGCTATCTGATGAAGCGCGAGATGGTGAATGCACGCGTCGAGCAGACCAAGGCCATCGTCGAGGTTGCCCGCAACATGGCCCTCGCTCTCAAGAAACGAGTCGATGCCGGCGAGATGACGAAGGACGCGGCGATGGCCGAGTTTCGTCTGCTTGGCAACGCGATGACCTACGACAAGGGCGCGGGCTACCTCTTCGGCACTTCGTATGACGGCATCACGCAGCTTGCGCCCGACCCCAAGCAGGTCGGCCTGAACCGCATGAGCAATCTGACCAACGGTCGCAATCTTTCCAAGGAATGGATGGATGGCGTCAAGGCCAACGGCGAACTGCTGCTCTTCTACGAGTTCATGAAGCCCGGCCAGGAAACGCCGATCCGCAAGATCGGCTACGCGGTGGCCGTGCCCGGCTTCGACATGTATCTCGGCACCGGTGGCTATCTCGACGATATCGACGCCAAGATGGTCCCGATCTACTGGCTGCTCGGGCTTGCCATGCTCGGCATCGTCGTCGTCGCGGGCAGCGTCGCTTGGGGGCTTGGCCGCAGCATCAGCCGTCCCTTGGCGCTGCTCGGCGCCCGCATGAAGGATCTCGCCGAGGGCAAGCTTGAGGGCGACATTCCCGGCGTCGGCCGTGGCGACGAGGTCGGCGCAATGGCGTCGACCGTCCAGATCTTCAAGGACAACGCACTGCGCATTCGCGACCTCGAGAAAACCGAAGCCGATGCCAAGGATCGTGTCGCGACGGAACGTCGCAGCGCGATGGAGGGTATCGCCAGCGATTTCGAACGCAGCGTCAACGGCATCGTCCGCTCGGTCTCCTCGGCCGCGACGGGCATGCAAGCCACGGCGCAATCGATGACCGCGACCGCCAGCGACGCCTCTTCGCGTGCGGCGACGGTCGGCGCGGCCTCGCAGAGAGCGTCGGGCAACGTCGGCACGGTTGCCGCGGCTGCCGAAGAGCTATCGAGCTCGGTTGCGGAAATCTCGCGCCAGGTCACCCGCTCGACCGAAGTGGCGAGCCGCGCCGTCAACGACGCCGAGCGCACCAATGCCACGGTGCAGGAACTCTCCACCGGCGCCGAGAAGATCGGCGAGGTGGTCAAGCTGATCCACTCGATCGCGGCGCAGACCAATCTGCTCGCCCTCAACGCCACCATCGAGGCGGCGCGTGCCGGTGAGTCCGGCCGCGGCTTCGCCGTCGTCGCTTCCGAGGTCAAGGCCCTCGCCAACCAGACCGCCAAGGCGACCGAGGAAATCTCCGCCCAGGTCGCGGCGATGCAGACTTCGACCAGCGATGCGGTCGCCGCCATCGGCGGCATCACCCAGACCATCGCCGAGATGAGCGAGATCACCGCGGGCATTTCCGCGTCGATCGAGCAGCAGGGTGAGGCGACCCGCGAGATCGCCCGCAACATTCAGTCGGTCGCGGCCGGATCGAACGAGATCAACGCCAATATCGGCAGCGTCACCTCGGCCGCGGAAGCGACCGGCACGGCGGCAAGCGACGTGCTCACCAACGCCCGCGAGCTCGACAGCCAGTCGGGCGCGCTGCGCAGCGCAGTCGACGGCTTCCTCGCCAAGGTGCGCGCGGCGTAAGGCTTGCACTGAATTCGTAGGGTGGGCAAAGACGCGAGGCGTCGTGCCCACCTTTTCTTTTTGAGTTCGCGGTAACTTCTCGGTGGGCACGCTTCGCTTTGCCCACCCTACGAGACCGCCCTACTGCTTCTCGATCCCCGCCTCGCGGATCAGCTTCTCCCACAACACCAGCTGTTCGTTCACGAACGTGCCGAGCTGTTCCGGCGTGCCTGAAAACGCGTCCATGCCGAGGGTGGCGAGCTGGGCCTTGATCTCCGGCTTCTCGACGATCTTCCGGATCTCGGCGTTGAGTCGCGTCACGATCTCCTTGGGCATGCCGGCGGGGCCGAAATAGCCCTGCCACGACGAGATGTCGAAGTCCGGCACGCCGGCCTCCTGCATCGAGGGCAGGTTCGGCACCAGCGATGAGCGGTCCTTTGTCGTGACGGCAAGCGCGCGTAAAGCGTTGCCCTGGACATGCGGCAGGCCGGTCAGGATGTCTACGAACATCATCGAGACGCGGCCGCCCATGACGTCGTTGAGCGCCGGCGGCGAGCTCTTGTAGGGCACGTGCAGGAGGTCGAGCCCGGCATTGTGCGCAAAGGTCGCGCCCGACACGATCGCCGAGGACGAGCCCGAGGCGTAGCTCAGCTTGCCGGGATTGGCCTTGCCGTAGGCGATGAGTTCGCCGACGGTCTTGGCCGGCACCTCCGGGTGGATCACCAGCATGAAGGGCAGGTCGCCGGTGCGCGCGATCGGGGTGAAGTCCTTGACCGGATCGTAGGTCAGGCTTTTGAGCAGATAGGGATTGGCCGAATGCGTGGTGTTGGTGGTCACCAGCAGCGTGTAGCCGTCGGGCGCGGCGCGCGCGACATAGGTGGCGGCGATCATGCCGTTGGCGCCCGCCTTGTTCTCGATGACGATGCCGACGCCGAGGGCCTGCGACAAATGCTGCGAGATCAGCCGCGTCGTGGTGTCGGTGCCGCTGCCGGCCGCGAACGGCAGCACCAGCGTGATGTTGCGGCTCGGATAATTGTCGGCCTGCGCAGCGGATGCGCCAGCGAGACAAAGGGCGGCCGTGCCGATGGCACGCAAGTTTCGGATCAACGCTGAAAGCATGTCTGGTCGTTCCCTCTTTTTTCGTTGGCGGGGAACCTAGCGTCTCCTCGTCGAAATCGGAAGGCGCGAGTTTGTCGCCTCGTCTCGCGGTGCGGAATTACTTCACCGCAGACCCTTGGCGCGAGGCGATCACGACGCCGGCGAGCACCAGCAGGTAGCCGATCAGGTGGAACGGCTGGATCTTTTCGCCGAGCAGCAGGATCGCCATCGCCGAACCGAACACCGGCACCAGATGGAAGAACGGCGCGGCGCGGTTCGGGCCGATCAGCGCCACGCCCCGGTTGAAGAACAGATAGGCCAGCGTCGAGGGAAAAATCAGGATGTAGCCCAGCGTCGCCAGCGTCACCCCGTCGAGTTGCAGAACGCGGCCGCTCCAGGCTTCCCAGATCGCGGTCGGCAGCAGCATCGTCGCGCCGCAGCAGGTGGTGAAGGAGAGAAATGAGAGTTGGTGGATCTTCGGTCGCCGCGGGATGAAGGCAGAGTAGATCCCGAACGCCACCAGCGAGGAGGCGAACATGATGTCGCCCCTGTTGAAGCTGATACTCGCGAGCGCGGCGAGATCGCCGCGCAGGATGATGATCAGCACGCCGAGAAGCGAGATCCCGATGCCGGCGAGCTGCGCACCGGTCAGCCGCACGCCGAACAGCACCAGCGACCACAGCGCCACGAACAGCGGTCCGGCCGACTGGATCAGCAGCGCGTTCAGCGCCTCCGTGTACTGCATCGCCCAGTACGAGATCGCGTTGTTGAAGGCAAAGCCCACCAGCGACAGGAACAGCATCAGCGGCAGGCTCTTGCGCAAGTTCGGCCAGTCGCGCTTCAGATGCGGCCAGGCGAACGGCAGCAGGATCAGGAACACGCCGAACCAGCGGATCGTGGTCACCGTCAGCGGCGGCACATGCGCACCGACGTGGCGCGCGAGCACGATGTTGCCGGCCCAGAACAGCGAGCTCAGGCTGAGCAGCAGATAAGGCTGGTTGTTGAGCCAGCTGGCCGGATTGGAGGCGGGTGGCGCGGGCGAAGCGATCGTCATTGGCGTTCGACGCGAGCTTGCGCCGGATTTAAGTCGTGACACAAGTCACGCGGCCGCAATGCTACAATGCAGGCATGACCAGAGGAGGCGGCATTGGCGGTTAATATGTTGAACATCGACGGCCTGGATCGGCTCGATCGGCATGCACCGGTGGTGATGTTGAACCTGATGCGCTTCCACGCGCGCTCGGGCGACGGCGACGGTTCCGGCTGGGACGCCTATTTGCGCTACAGTGCGGTCACAGTGCCGATGATCAAGGCGCGCGGCGGCACGCTGCTCTGGACCGGCGACGCCAAGGCGGTCGCGCTCGGCCCGCAGCAGGGCAACGACTGGGATTTCGCGGCGCTGGTCTATTATCCCACGGTTGCGGCTTTCATCGACATGATGACGTCGGAGGCCTACGAGACCGAGGCCGATCCGCACCGCGTCAACGCCTGCGCCGAGCACGTCATCATTGCGACCAGCGAAGCGTACAGCAAGTTCAAGGTGAAGTAGCCTTGGCTGCCGCGCGGCACGGCGCTTTCCTTCTCCTACGACGGAGAAGGAGGACCTATGCCGCCTGCTTCCGTGACGCCACGAACACGCCGGCCAGCACCAGCGCGAAGCCGATGAAATGGAACGCCTGGGGGTGCTCGCCCAGAAACACCATTGCCATGATCGAGCCGAACACCGGCACGACATGGAAGAAGGGCGCGGCGCGGTTGGCGCCGATCAGCCGGACTCCGCGATTGAAGCAGAGATAGGCGAGCGTCGAGGGGAACACCGCGACATAGAACAGGGTCAGGAGGTTCGGCCCGTCGAGCTTCATCATGGGGCGCGCGGACAGCTCCCAGATCTCCAAGGGAATGAGACAGGCAGCACCGCAGCCGAACGTGAAGGCGAGGAACGACAGGCCGTGCATCGGCGGCCGCTTCAAGGTCAGCACCGAATAGAGCGCGAAGATGATCAGCGCGACGACGAAGATGAGGTCGCCCTTGTTGAAATCGATATTCGACAGCGTGATGAAATCGCCATGCAGCAGGATGATCAGCACGCCGCACATCGACAGCAGCACGCCGAAGGCCTGCGCCGCGGTGAGCCTGATACCGAGGATGGCGAGCGACCACAGCGCCACGACCAGCGGCGCGGCTGACTGAAGTAGCAGCGTGTTGAGCGCCTGCGTATGCTCCAGCGCCCAATATTGCAGCGTGTTGAAGGCGCCGATGCCGGTGATCGAGAGCGTGACCATCAGGCCGAGCTTGCCGCGGATCGCGGGCCAGTCCTGCGCAAGGTGTTTCCAGGCGAACGGCAGCACCAGCAGGAAGGCGAAGAACCAGCGCAGGAACGACAGCGTCACCGGCGGGATGTGACCGGCGGCGAGCCGCCCGACGATGGCATTGCCGGCCCAGCACAGCGCGGTGATGCTGAGCAGCAGGTAAGGCTGATTGGCGACCCAGTTGTGGCCGGTCGTCGCAGTGCCGGTGGTCTCGTCGGTGGCGGACATTGTGATCGTTGTGGCCCCGCGTCATGCGCCGAGCCTCCGGCCCGGCGGCATCCGGGCCGGTTCAAACCCGGCCCGTTCAAAGACACGGAAATCCGGCCGATATCAATGGCGCGAGGCGCATCGCGTCCATGCACGGCGGCGGCCGGAACCCGCTCAGCCCTTCAGTCCGGCACGGATCGCAAACGGCTTCAACAGTTCGGCGCAGGCGAGATAGACGACAACCAGAAGCGCGATGCCGGCCATCATGAGCGGTGGCGGCGCAACAAAGCCGAACCAGGCGCCGACCGGCGTGAAAGGCACCACCATTGCGACCAGCAAGGCGACCAGCGATGAGACGGACAGCACCGGATCGGGCCAGCTGCGCCACGGTCGGCCGTTGGTGCGAATGATGAAGATCACGAGGATCTGCGTCGCCATGGATTCGATGAACCAGGCGGTGCGGAATTCGTCCGGCGACGCTTGAAACAGCAGGATGAGGGCGCCGAAGGTCAGGAAGTCGAAGACCGAGGACAGCGGCCCCATGATCGCGGCGAAACGCACCAGCCGAGTCATGCTCCAGACCTGCGGCTGCGCGGTGGCCGCGCGCGAGACCTGGTCGAAGGGAATGCCGAGCTCGGAGAGATCGTAGAGCAGGTTGTTGAGCAGAATCTGCGTCGGCAGCATCGGCAAGAACGGCAGCGCCATCGAGGCGATCGCCATCGACAGCATGTTGCCGAAATTCGAGCTCGCGCCCATCCGGACATATTTCATGATGTTGGCGAAGGTGCGCCGGCCCTCTTCGACGCCGTCGGCGACGACTTCGAGATCCGAGGCGAGCAGGATGATGTCGGCGGCGGCCTGCGCCACGCCGGTCGCGCCTTCGACCGACAGGCCGATATCGGCGGCCTTCAGCGCCGGAGCGTCGTTGATGCCGTCGCCCAGGAAGCCGACCACCGCGCCGCCGGCCTGAAGGGCCTTCACGACGCGCGACTTCTGATCGGGTGCTAGCCGGCCGTAGGCGTCGGTCGATTGAACCTGGACTGCCAGTGCTTCGTCGCTGAGCTCGGCGATGTCGGCTCCCGATAGGACGCGATCGGCGTTCAGCCCGACCAGGCCGGCGAGCCGCTTCACCACCACCGGATCGTCGCCTGACAGGATCTTCAGCGTGATGCCGGTTGCCGCGAGCCGTGCGATGGCGGCTGCGGCCGTCGGCTTCGGCGGATCGGCGAAGGCGCAAAAACCTTCGAAGACGAGATCGGTCTCGTCTTCGGTCTCGACCTCGCGCGTTGCGCCGGTCCACGGGCGCGAGGCGATCGCGATGCTGCGGAGCCCTTCGCTCGCGAGCTCGTGCACGCGGGCGATCGCGCGGGTCCGGGCGCCGTCATCCATCACGCACAGCTCGAGCACCGCCTCAGGCGCGCCCTTGACGATGAGCAGCGCGCCTTCGGGACCGGTCGCGAGCACGGATCCCAGCCGCCGTGAAAAGTCGAACGCTTGCCTGCCGGCGAGGGTCCAGCCCTGTGCGGCATTCGACTGGCCGGCAACCAGCGCCGCGTCGAGCGAGCCGCGATCGCCGCCGAGTTTCGCGGCGATGGCGCCGAGCCGCGCGGCGCGGGCATCGTCCTTGCCGGCGGCATCGAGGCTCTTGGCCAGCGTGATCTCGGCCGAGGTCAGCGTGCCCGTCTTGTCCGTGCACAAGACGGTCATGGCGCCAAGATCGTGGATCGCGGCGAGGCGCTTGACGATCACCTTGCGGCCGGCCATGCGCCGCGCGCCGCGCGACAGCGTCACCGTGGTGATCATCGGCAGCAGTTCCGGCGTCAGCCCGACCGCGAGCGCGACGGCAAACAGCAGCGAGTCCATCACGGGGCGGCCGAACACCACGCGGACGCTGAGCACGACCAGCACCAACGCCAGTGTGGCGCGCGCGATCACGAGGCCGAATTCGCGCAAGTCGCGTTCGAACGGCGAAGGCGTCTGGGCCTCGGCAAGCGCGGAGGCCGCCGCTCCGAACACTGTGTCGCGTCCGGTCCTGACGACGAGCGCGATCGCCTCGCCGGTTTGCGCGACGACGCCGCGAAACAGTGCATTCGACGTGTCGTCTGGGTCGGTGGTGGCGCCGGCGCGCTTCTGTACCGGATAGGGTTCGCCAGTGAGCGCCGCTTCGCCCGCGGTGAAGGCTGTGCACTCCAGGATGAGCGCGTCCGCGGGAATGATGTCGCCTGAACGGACGCGCAGGATGTCGCCCGGCACCAGCCGATCGACGTCGATCTCGCGGAAGTTGTTGTCACGTCTGACTTCGGCCTTGAGCGCAACCGATCGGCGGAGCACTTCCGCGGCCTGCAACGCATGGCCTTCCTGGACGGTGTCGAGCCCGATCGAGAGCGCGAGTATCAGGACAATGATGAGCCCGCCGATATCGTCGCCGGTGAGCATCGAGACGATGCCGGCAACCAGCAGAATCAGAGACAGCGGCTCCAGCAGCCGGCGCATGATCGCGCGCGCCGCCCCCTCGACGCGTGGCCGCGCGTCGCTGTTCGGCCCAAAGCGATCGAGGCGCTCGGAGGCGTCCGCGGCGGTCAGGCCGGTGAGGCCGCAGCCCAGTCGCTTGCATAATTGATCGGGTGAAAGATGCCAGAAGCGGTCGTCGGCGTGCGCTGGACTGTCCGACAAGCAAGGCCCCCGATTCGAATTGTCTCGTCAGGCAAATGCCTCGAAATTCGGTGTAACCTGTTGACCTACCGCAATTTGGATGGCCGCGAGCGCCTGGCTTCGTTGGCATCCGCCGACTGAAACGGCGTGCTGCACGGCATTGACCTCGAGCTCGACCATTGCTGCGACCGCATCATCGAAGTGGTCGACGGCCGCATCCGGGCCTAACGTCGTAGAGCCCGTCCGACAAAGCGGATTTTTAGGGGATATCAAGGGCTTGGATAGCGCATTGGGCCCCGAAAAAGCCCCGTTCTTGCTTGCTTACAGAGGCTGCATCCTTTATCCGGTTGGCTGCCTCGCGTTCGAGCGGCCCCGGCCGTGATTGGGCTGGGCGCATCTAACAGATTGCATAGGGATTACCCGCGAATGGCCAATGTTGTCGTCGTCGGCGCCCAGTGGGGCGACGAAGGAAAGGGCAAGATCGTCGACTGGTTGTCGGAGCAGGCGGACATCGTCGTCCGTTTCCAGGGCGGCCATAACGCCGGCCACACGCTGGTGATCAACGGCAAGACCTACAAGCTGGCGCTGCTGCCCTCGGGCGTGCTGCGCGAGCAGAAGCTGTCGGTGATCGGCAACGGCGTCGTGTTCGATCCCGCCGCCTTCCTCGACGAGGTCACCAAGCTGCGGTCGCAGGGTGTCGCGGTCAGCCCGGACAATCTTCGGGTCGCCGAGAACGTCACCCTGATCCTGCCGCTCCATCGCGAACTCGACGCGCATCGCGAATCCGCCAATGCGGCGACCGCGATCGGCACCACCCGCCGCGGCATCGGCCCGGCCTACGAGGACAAGGTCGGCCGCCGTGCCATCCGCCTGATGGACCTCGCGGATCTCGACACGCTGCCGCACAAGATCGACCGGCTGCTGGCGCATCACAACGCATTGCGCCGCGGCCTCGGCCTGCCGGAGTTCGACGGCAAGGAGATCCTGAAGGAATTGACCGCGCTGGCACCTCAGCTGCTGCCTTATGCCGAGACCGTGTGGCGGTTGCTCGACATCGAACGGCGCGCCGGCAAGCGCATGCTGTTCGAGGGCGCGCAAGGCGCGCTGCTCGACGTCGATCACGGCACCTACCCTTACGTCACCTCGTCCAACACGGTGGCGGCGCAGGCCGCGACCGGCTCGGGGCTCGGCCCCGCCGCGGTCGGCTATGTGCTCGGCCTCTGCAAGGCCTATACGACCCGCGTCGGCCAGGGCCCGTTCCCGACCGAGCAGGACAACGAGACCGGCCGCAAAATCGGCGAGCGCGGCCGCGAGTTCGGCACCAATACCGGGCGCCCGCGCCGCTGCGGCTGGTTCGATGCGGTTCTGGTTCGCCAGGCGGTCCGGACCTGCGGCATCAACGGTCTGGCGCTGACCAAGCTCGACATTCTCGACGGCTTCGACACGATCGAGGTCTGCACCGGCTACAAGCTGGACGGCAAGGAGATCGATCATTTCCCGGCGGGCGAGGGGGCCCAGGCCCGGGTCGAGCCGATCTACGAGACCATCGAGGGCTGGAAGGAGCCGACCGCCAATGCGCGGTCCTGGGCCCAGCTGCCGGCCCAGGCGATCAAATATGTCCGCCGGATCGAGGAATTGGTGGGGTGCCCGGTCGCACTGCTTTCCACGAGCCCTGAACGCGAGGATACTATCCTGGTACAAAATCCGTTTGAGGCTTAACGATCTCTTACCGGGACGCGCGTATAATTGAGTAGAAATGGCTGATTACTATCCGCTGATCGCCCGCGCTATTGCCGCCCTGGACCCCAACGCTCCCGGCGAGAGCCGTCGCGCGCTCTACGAGCGGGCGCGCACGGCGCTGATCGCGCAGCTCCGCAGCGTGCAGCCGCCGCTCTCCGAATCCGAGATCACCCGCGAGCGGCTTTCGCTGGAAGAGGCCGTCCGCAAGGTCGAATCAGAGGCTGCCCAGCGTGCCCGCGAGGCCTCGCGCCCCGGTGGCAGCGCCCGCAGCAGCGGCAGCGGCGATGCCTTCCGCCGCGCCAGCACCCGCGCCACCGAGGGCAACGCGCCCGCGCCCCAAACTGCTGCCCCGCCGCGCACCCGTCCGGCTCCGCCGCCGCCGCGCGCGGACCGACCCTCCTTCAACGTCGATGACCAGGGCGACGCCCCGCGTGCGCCGCGGGCTCCGCGTTTCGACGCGCCGCGGCAGCCGGGTCCGTCGGCACCGCCGTCGATGCCAGAGCCTCCGCCGGCCGGACGTGATCGCGCCGGTGGGCGCCGTCCGCCCGACATGGGACCTCCGCCGCCGCTGCCTCCGGCACCGGGCGTGCGCGGCTTCCGCGACATCACGGCCGACGCCAACGATCTCGGCGGCGCCGCCGCGCAGGCCAACCGCGCGGCGCGCCGGACCTACGCCAACGTGCCCTCGCCCTCGCCGGAATTCGATCGGCTCGAGCCGAGCCTGGAAAATCGCGCCGCCGGAGCGGACGCGCCGTATTCCTACGACGAATCGATCGAGGAAGCTGAGCGCTACGCGCCGCAGTCGCAGCCGCAGCGTCCGCACATCCCCGTTCTCGACCGCGAACCGAAGAAGAAGCGCGCCCGCGCCCGCACCGGCTCCGTGTTTCCGTTCAAGAGCGCGATCGCCGTCGGCATCGTGCTGATCCTGGTCGGTGCCGGCATCCTGTGGGGCAAGCAACTGGTCCAGACCGCGACCAACCTGTTGAAGTCTTCGCCGACGCAAGTGGTGGAGGCGCCCAAGGATTCGTCTCAGCCGCAGAGCAAGCCCAAGATCCCGGATCGCGTCGGCCAGCCCTCGGCCAGCGACCAGCCGGTCGCGCCGGTGGCGCAGAAGGTCGTGCTCTACGACGAGGATCCATCCGATCCGAAGGGCAAGCAATATGTCGGCTCGGTGGTGTGGCGGCTCGAGCCGATCAAGGCGTCGGGCAACCAAAAGGCCGACGTCGCCGTGCGCGCCGACATCGAGATCCCCGATCGCAAGTTCAGGATGACGATGTCGTTCCGCCGCAACACCGACTCCTCGCTGCCGGCGAGCCACACCGCGGAGCTGACCTTCGTCCTGCCGGCGGACTTTTCAGGCGGCGGCGTCGCCAACGTGCCGGGCATCCTGATGAAGTCGAACGAGCAGGCACGCGGCACGCCGCTCGCAGGCCTCGCGGTCAAGGTCACCGACGGCTTCTTCCTGGTCGGCCTCTCCAACGTCGACGCCGATCGCAGCCGCAACGTCCAGCTGCTGAAGGAGCGCTCCTGGTTCGACGTGCCCCTGGTCTACGCCAACCAGCGCCGCGCCATCATCGCCATCGAGAAGGGCGCTCCCGGCGAGCGCGCCTTCAACGACGCCTTCGCGCAGTGGGGCGACTAGATCTCTACTCCGCGAGACCTCTGCATGGTTCGAGACGCCCGCCTCGGCGGGCTCCTCACCATGAGGGTTTGATATCTCGCCGCGAAATGAGACCTCATCCTGCGGGCCCGCCCCTTGGGCGGGCGTCTCGAAGGATGGCCGCAGGTACGCTCTCTCTCTACTGCGCCGTGGCTTCCCGCTTGCGCGATGTCGCGGCGGCGTGCTCGCGGTCCATCACGGCGCGGCAGCCGGGGCTGACCTGCGACCTGTTCCGTACCATGCAGGCGGTGATCCTGGGGATGTCGGGGATCTCACTGGAGCACAGCCGCATCGCATCGCCCGAGCACATCTGCTGCGCTTCGGACGAGAACGCGAAGCCCGGCGAGGTCGGGATTGCGATGGTGGTGGCGAGGGCGAAGAGAGTTGCGATCATCTGATTGCGTGTCATGCAGAGTGCGTCCCCGAGTTCCGTGGGCTTGAGCCACTTGATTTTGGGGCGCCGCACGCGGCTTGACCTGCCGCATGTCTCAGCCATCACGCCGGGACCTCAATCCCGCATGTGGTTGCTCGATCTCTCGTGATGTTCGAATCGAAAAGTGCTGCGCCGCCCGAATCAAGTATGCGCCATTGTCGCGCGGCCGCAATGCCAAGCGAAAAGGAATTCGCAATTGTTGCGCGCACGTCACGCACAATGCGACTCGCATGCGATCAGATCAACCGATCGGAGGATGCGCTCGCTGGTTCCGCATCGCTTGCGCCAAGGGCTGCGTGCTCTTCGACCGCCGTAACGCCCTTTGCCGTGAGCTCGAACAGATCGCCGTCCTTCATTACGTAACCGTCGGCGATCAGCTCGCCTATCTTGCCGTGCCGGTCGTCGGCAAAGGCGATGGATTGGCTGATGTCCCTCAGGATCGAGAGCTGTTCGTCGCGCAACATGGCTTCACTCTCCGTTCGCCGGGGATGGTTCCGGTCCTCACATGCCGTGACTCTGAAAGACCTTGCTGCAAGACCGCGACAGTTTGGCTCGGTTGGCTTGCAGGCAATTCTGCACCGCACCGTCATTGCCGAGGTCCTTGCGGCAGAAGCGCGAGGCGTCCCGCGAACAGGCTTGCTGCTCCTGCGGCGAACCCATATGGCCTTGTGCGAGAGCGGGCGCGTTCGACAGGCCGCTCACGGCCGTCAGCGCGATCGTCGCCAGGAAGAACAGTTTGCGGGACATCGGCGGCTCCAAATCTGACAGGTGAGTTTCAGGTCCTGTCTGAACTCGTCGCTATGCGGCTTGTTCCCAGGGCAGAGCCCGCGCCGCCGCTATTCAAGGTTCCTGCGGCGCTGCTATAACGGGGCGAAGGATGAGGGTGCCTGATGAAACGCTATCTCGTGTTTGCGCTGGTTGGCCCGTTCGTAGGCGGGTTCCTGCTGCTGCTGACGACGACCTATCAGTCCGGCTATTGGACCCAGACCAGTCTCGCTGAGGTCGGCAAGCTGTTCGCGGTGTTCTTCAAATCCCTGCAATACAGCTATCTGTTCGGCTTCCTGCCCTCGCTGATGATCGGGGCGGTCGACGACATCCTGGTCCACATCCGGCGGATCGGCCCGGTGCTGCGGATGCTGCTGGTCGGCGTGTTCGCCTTCATCCTGGCCTCGTTGACCTATAGCTCGCGCGGGCCGGACTCGGGCGCGGTGCAGTTCATCCTGTACGGCCTCGTCGGGTTCGTGCCGGCGGTGATTTCATCCTGGCTCGTGCACAGATATGTCGCGGAGCCGCAGCCGGCGGCGGCACCGACTTGAGGGCGCGACCTTCGATCACGCCGCAGCAACCTCCGCCGTGCTGGTGCGTTCCCTACAGGCCATGACCATGTCCGATGACGATATTCTTGCCCCGCGTCGATCCCATTCGGGAAGCCGCCCGGGTGCGGCCTCTTCGGGCAGCGAGGGGCGTGGGCCGATCATCGATCAGGACGGTCGTGAGATCCGGCCCGAAACACTGGAGCAGGGCTTTCGCGAGTTTCGCTTCGAGTTCGGCAAGGACAGTCCCTTCGCCGGCAACCCGTTCGGCAATCTGACGCGCGAGCAGCGGATCGCGCGGATCGAGGCGATCGCAAAGCTGCTCGACGTGGCCTTCGTGCTGCCCGGAACCAATATCCGCTATGGCATCGACGGCTTGATCGGACTGATCCCCGTCGTCGGTGACATCATCACCACCGCGATCTCGCTCTGGCTGGTGCGAGAGGCGAGGGCGCTCGGGGCGCCCTGGTACATCACCGCGCGCATGCTCGGCAATGTCGCCCTCGACGGCGTCGTCGGCATCGTCCCGTTCGCGGGCGACGCCTTTGACGTCATGTTCCGGGCCAACATGCGCAACGTGCGCCTGCTGCGCCGCTGGCTCGACAAGCAGCCGCGCATCTGACACTCCCGAAAATGCAAAAAGCGCGGCGGCCTTTCGGCCACCGCGCTTTCAGCGGACATCGGAGGTGCTTTACGAAAATTTACGCCGCGTCGGCGGCGTCGGTGCTGGCTTCCACCGGCTTGCGGTGACGGGGCAGCGGGAAGGCTTCGCTCTCATAGAGCGAGCGGATGCCGTTCTGGTCGAAGCGCGCTTCCTCGACCTGAAGATAGGCGCCGTTCAGCGAGTCCGTCGGCAACTGCTCCATCGCGAACTGCACGGCTTCGGCCGCGGTGCCGAACCGGCGATAGGTGAAGCCTGCACGCTTCTTCTTGCGGATCGCAGCGGGGAAGAGTTCGGCGGAAGTGTTGAAGTTGAACGGACGCAATGGACGCATGGTCAAAGACCTCGTGATCTCTCTGGGGCTTTAAGCGCGTGGGGTTGGGACGGGCAGAGGCCACCATTGAGTGGGCGCCGCACATGTCATTTTCGTCCTCTAATATAGCTCGTTTTGACAAAATTGCGACCCCCGCGATGCGAGATGATGAATCCGCGCATGGCAGCTCCGCAACTCGGAAAATTGCAATAATATCAGTTGCTTGGATGGTTTATAGCTTGCCAAGGAGCAGCAGCACGAGCAGCACCACCAGGACGAGGCCGCCGATCCCCATGCCGGAATGACCCATTCCGTAGCCGTAGCCACCGATGCGGCCCGACAAGCCGCCGACGAGATAAATGATCACCAGGATGATCAGGATGGTCCCAAGCGTCATGGCATCCTCCCTGGCGGCCGCCGCAACGCCATGGCCGGCCGCACCACCAGGGAAGAAAAGCACATCGCGGCCCCCGCGGGGGGGGGGGGGCCCCCCGGGGGGGGGGGGGGGGGTTGGGGGGGGGGGGGGGGGCGGGGGGGGTGTGGGGGCGGCGGCG
>NZ_JBVVPN010000015.1:0-137630 GCF_055811035.1 Bradyrhizobium sp. MI1.10 | reverse complement strand
CCCCCCGCCCGCCGGCGCCCCCCCCCCCCGCGGGCCCCCCCCCCCCCCAAAAAACCCCCCCCCCCCCCGGGGCGGCGGCCGGGGCCCCCCCCCCCCCCCCGCGCAAGGTTTATTTGGGCTCGAGCTTCAGCGCTGCGGAATTGATGCAGTAACGCAAGCCGGTAGGCCCCGGGCCGTCGGGGAAGACATGGCCGAGATGGCCGCTGCACTTGGCGCACAGCACCTCGGTGCGGATCATGCCGTGGCTGACGTCCCGCTCCTCATCGATATGGCCCTCGGCGGCGGGCTGGGTGAAGCTCGGCCAGCCGCAGCCGGAATCGAACTTCGCGTCGGACTCGAACAGCACATTGCCGCAGCCGGCGCAGGTATAGGTACCGGTGCGGTGGTCGTGCTCATATTCGCCGGAGAAGGGACGCTCGGTCGCCTTCTCGCGCAGCACCGCGTATTGCATCGGCGACAACTCGTTGCGCCATTGCTGTTCGCTCTTGATGACCTTGTCGTCCGTGGTTTTCGTCTTGGTGTCGGGCATGGGTCTCCCGTTTTTTCGGTGAACTTGTTTTCGGTGATCTTGTTCAGTGATCTTGCGATCAGTTGGTGGCCTTGCTGGCGCTCACCAGCGTCGGCTTCTCGATATAGTTATCCGCGAACAGCTTTTTCAGGTTCTCGACCTTCGGAAGGTCGTTGTAGGCGATATAGGGCTGGTTCGGGTGCAGGGTCAGATAATCCTGGTGGTAGGCCTCCGCCGGATAGAACGCCTCCAGCGCGCCGACCTTGGTCGCGATCGGCTTGCTGAAGACTTTGGCGCCGTTGAGCTGGGCGATATAGGCCTCGGCCACCTTCTTCTGCTCGTCGGAGGTGGTGAAGATCGCCGAGCGATATTGCGTGCCGCTGTCGGGGCCCTGCCGGTTGAGCTGGGTCGGGTCGTGCGCCACCGAGAAGTAAATCTGTAGGATCTTGCCGTAGGAGATCTTCTTCGGGTCGTATTTGATCTCGACGGATTCCGCGTGGCCGGTCCGGCCACTCGAGACGGTCTGGTAGTCGGCTGTCGCCTTGGTGCCGCCGGCGTAGCCGGAGACCGCGTTGACCACGCCCGCGGTGTGCTGGAACACGCCCTGCACGCCCCAGAAGCAGCCGCCGGCGATCACGGCGGTCTGGATCCCGCTTGCGGGCGCCGCATCAACGGCAGGAGCGGGGATCACGACCGCATCCTCTGCGGCCCGGGTCGGCGCGGCAAAGGCCAGCGTCAGGGCGGTGGTTGCGGCGAGCAGGGACAGGACGGCAGGTCGGCGCATGGCGATCCTCTTTCCGAAGGTCTGACAGTCTAGGGCGGTTGGGGCCGGGCGAACAGCCTGGCCGGCATTTTCGGACATTCGAGATACGGGCGGACCGGGCGATTGTTACGGCCGGACGGACACGAGTCTGTGAAACGCGCCGCCTGGAGCAGCCCGGCTTGGCGAGGACCGGAACTCCGCGCTAGATGAACCGGCGCGATCGGTGATCGACCTAAAGAATGATGGCTGGAGCTGACCTGACAACATGCTGCGCGTCGCATCCCTGACCCTCATCGTCGTTCTCGCCATCCTGCCCGGCTGGAACTCGATCGCGGCGGGCGCACCGCAACCCGGCGACGACCTCGCCCTTTGCCGCGACCGCCAGGCGGATGCGCAGGCGAGGGCGCAGGCCTGCGACAATTTGCTCAACGCCGACCGTGTCACCGGCAAGGACAAGGCCATCGCGCTCTCCGTGCGCGGCAATACGCTGATCAACAAGCGCGACTACGGCCACGCGATCGAGACCTTGTCCATGGCCGTCGACCTCGATCCCGACAATGTCGTCACGCTCAATTTGCGCGGCCTCGCCTATGAGCGGACGGGCCAGGACGACCATGCGATGGCGGACTACAACCTCGCGCTCCAGAAGCGCCCGACCTACGGTGTCCCCTACAACAACCGCGGCATCATCCAGTTGCGCCGGGGTGCGCTGCAAAGCGCGCTCGACGATTTCAACCTGTCGATCAAATACGCGCCCAAGTTCCTGCTCGGCTACACCAACCGCGCCCGCGTGCGCACGCTGATGCAGGATTTTGACGGCGCAATTGCTGATTTCGCGGAGGCCGAGAAGATCGAACCGGCCGCGCAGCAGATCACCGGCAATCGCTGCATCACCTACGGCATGATGGGCAAGTTCGACCAGGCCTTCGCCGACTGCAACGGCCTGATCGAGAAGCAGCCGAAGAACACGTACGCGATCAACAATCGCGCCGACGTCAACATGCTGAAAGGCGATCTCGACGCCGCGCTGAAGGACTACAACATTGCGATCCAGATCAACCCGAACAATGTGCGCGCACATTCGGGTCGCGGCCAGATCTACGAGCGCAAGAAGGATCTCGCCCAGGCCCGTGCCGACTATCGTGCGGCGGCCTATTCGCTGACGAAGTTCGACGAGCTCGACGTCGCGCGCGCCCGCGCCATCGCGCAGGAGCGATTGGCTGCGCTGACACCGCAGCCGTCAGCCGGATCCGCAGGGCGCCGTGTGGCACTTGTGATCGGCAACGGCGCCTACAAGAACGTCCACGCCTTGCCCAATCCGCCACGCGACTCGAAAATGATCGCGGCCGCGCTGCGCGACGTTGGCTTCCAGACCGTGATATCCGTCAGCGACCTCACCCGCGACAAGTTCTTCGAAGCGTTGCAGACGTTTGCGGCCGAAGCGGAGAAGGCGGATTGGGCGGTGGTCTATTACGCCGGCCACGGTTTCGAGATCGGCGGCGTTAACTATCTCGTTCCCGTCGATGCCAAGCTTGCCGCCGACAGGGACGCCGAGACCCAGGCGGTTGCGCTGGAGCAGGTGATCGCGGCGGTGGGCGCTGCGCGAAAAGTGCGTCTGGTCATGCTGGATGCCTGCCGCGACAATCCGTTCGCGCCGACCATGCAGCGCACGCTGTCGCTCAAGCTGGTGGACAAGGGCTTTTCCAACATCGAGCCCGGCGCCGGCTTCATGGTGGTCTACGCCGCCAAGCACGGCGAGACCGCGATGGACGGCGACGGCGGCGCCGACAGCCCGTTCGCCACCGCGCTCGCCCGCGAAATCAAGGTGCCGCGCGTCGAGATCCGAAAACTGTTCGACATCGTCCGCGACGACGTCTGGCTTGTGACCAAGCACGAGCAGCAGCCGTTTTCCTACGGCTCGCCGCCGGGGCGCGAGGATTTTTATTTCGTCGCGGGTAAGTGAGGTTTCGTAGGGTGGGTTAGCCCTGCAGATGCGCAAAGCGCATCTGCTCGGCGTAACCCACCACTGTTGCGATCCGAGGAGACAGAAGAGGTGGGTTACGCCTTCGGCTAACCCACCCTACGGGCTTCACACCACAATGCTCAGCCGCTTCGCCGCCCGCGTGATCCCCGTGTACAGCCACCTCGCCCGGCTCTCCTGAAACGCAAAACTCTCGTCGAACAGCACGACGTCGTCCCATTGCGACCCCTGCGACTTGTGTACGGTCAGCACGTAGCCATAGTCGAACTCGTCATAGGGCTTGCGCTGCTCCCAGGCGATGGCCTCGACACCGCCCTCGAAGCAATCGGCGCGCACCGAGACCTTGGTCACCTTGTGGCCGAGATCCTCGTCCGGCGACAGCCGCATGCTGAGAATGCGGGATTTCGAGCGCGAGGTGTTGCGCGACTTCACCCGCCACAGTCCGCCGTTGAACAGGCCCTTCTTGCGGTTGTTGCGCAGGCAGACCAGCTTGTCGCCGGCGACGGGGAAGACGTCCTCGATGTTCTGGCGCTGACGTACCCGCATATTGTACGCGCGCCGCGTGTTGTTGCGTCCGACCAGGACCTGGTCGGCGGCCATGACGCGATCAGGATCGAGCTCCTTACGCGACACCACCTCGCTTTCGCCGTAGCGGCCGATGTCGAGCTCGCGGCCCTCGCGGACGTCCATCGACATCCGCACGATCGGGTCGTCCTGGGCCTGGCGGTGCACCTCGGTCAGCATCGCGTCGGGCTCGGTGTTGGTGAAGAAGCCGCCGCCCTGGATCGGCGGCAACTGGGCGGGATCGCCCAGCACCAGCAGCGGGCAGTTGAACGACATCAGGTCGCGGCCCAGTTCGGCATCGACCATCGAGCATTCGTCGATCACGATCAGCTTGGCCTTGGAGGCCGGGGCGTCGTCCCACAGCTCGAAGCTCGGCTGCTCCTCGCCGGATTCGCGGGTGCGATAGATCAGCGAATGGATGGTGGAGGCTTCGTCGCACCCCTTGTTGCGCATGACCAGCGCCGCTTTGCCGGTGAAGGCGGCGAACTTCACCTCGCCGTCGACGCCGTCGGCGATGTGCCGCGCCAGCGTGGTCTTGCCGGTGCCGGCATAGCCGAACAGGCGGAACACCGGCGGCGTACCGTTGCGGCCGGGTTTGGCCTTGAGCCAGTCGCCAACGGCCTGGAGCGCGGCATCCTGATGCGGGGTGAATGTGGCCATGTCTGCTTTGAGGAGGGGGCGAAACGGAGCGATTCGCCGCCCCTCAAACTAACCATTCGCCCCGCCGGTTCAAGCGGGCCTCACCCCTATTGCCAGCCGGGAACGCCGCGCATGTCGGGCAGATGGTGGGCAATGCCCTTGTGGCAGTCGATGCAGGTCTTTTCCTTGGTGAACAGGAAGCGCTGGTGGGCGACCGAGGCCCGCGGCGACTGCTTGGTGATGTCCATGGAATCGGCGCTGTGGCAGTTGCGGCATTCCAGCGAATCGTTGGACTTGAAGCGCGCCCATTCATGCGCCGCCAGCTCGAGCCGGTGATCCTGGAATTTCTCGCGGGTATCGATCGTGCCGAAGATCTTGCCCCAGACCTCCTTGGAGGCTTGCATCTTGCGGGCGATCTTGTCGGTCCAGTTGTGCGGCACGTGGCAATCCGGACAGGTCGCCCGCACGCCGGAGCGGTTGGCGAAGTGGATGGTCGACTTCAGCTCGGCATAGACGTTGTCCTTCATCTCGTGGCAGCCGGTGCAGAATTTTTCGGTGTTGGTCAATTCCAGTGCGGTGTTGAAGCCGCCCCAGAAGATCACGCCGGCCATGAAGCCCGCCAGCACCAGCACACCAAGCCCGAACACCGAGCTCGGACGGATCAGCACCTGCCAGAGCTCGCGCGCAAAGTCCAAGCTTCGCGCGACGAAGCCGCCCTTGGCCTTCATTCCCTCGCCGGGTTCATCAGCGGTCGTCGTCATCGGCGGCCACCGGGGCTTGCGCGCGACAGCAGCGTGTCGATGTCGGTGAAGTCGTTGCTGACGGGCGGATTGGCGGTGTTCTGCGGCACGTGGCATTCCGTGCAGAAGAAGCGGCGCGGCGAGATCGAAGCCAGGAACTGGCCGTCGCGATCCATGAAGTGGGTGATCGAGACCATCGGCGCCTGCGATTCCGCGATGCGCGCCCGCGCGTGGCAGGACAGGCACTTGTTGCCGTTGAGATCGACTTGATAGCCGTCGATCGCATGCGGGATCACCGGCGGCTGCTCCGGATAGTTGCGCACTTCCCTTTCGGAGGTGTTGCGGTTCGGCAGCATCGGCGGCGCCGGCCCTTCGTCGTTGAGCGGGGTCGGGCCGCGCAAGCCTGACGTCACCGTCTGCGCGGTCAGCGAACTCGCGCCAGCCGCGATCGCGACTGCGAGCAGCGCTACTCCAAATCGTTTCATCATGACACGTTCACCCGCTCGATGCGCACGGCGCACTTCTTGTAATCGGTTTGCAGCGAGATCGGATCGGTCGCGTCCAGCGTCACCTTGTTGATCAGCTTGGATTCGTCGAACCACGGCACGAAGACGAGGCCACGCGGCGGCCGGTCGCGGCCGCGCGTCTCGACGCGGACGCGGATGAAGCCGCGGCGGGAGACCACCTTCACCTCGTCGCCGCGGCGGATCTTCGCCTCCTGCGCATCATCAGGATGCATGAAGCACACGGCCTCGGGGAAGGCCTTGTAGAGCTCGGGCACCCGGCGCGTCATGGTGCCGGAATGCCAGTGCTCGAGCACGCGGCCGGTCGAGAGCCAGTAGGGATATTCGTTGTCCGGCGATTCCGCCGCCGGCTCGTAAGGAAGGGCGAAGATGCGCGCCTTGCCGTCCGGATAGCCGTAGAACTGCACCTCGGTGCCCTGCTTGACGTAGGGGTCGCTCCCCTCGCGGAAGCGCCATTTCGTCTCCTGGCCGTTGACGACGGGCCAGCGCAGGCCGCGCTCGCGGTGATAGGCGTCGAACGGCGCGAGGTCGTGGCCGTGGCCGCGGCCGAACGCGGCATATTCCTCGAATAGGCCCTTCTGCACGTAGAAGCCGAACGCCTTGGACTCCTCGTTGGCGTAGCCGTCCTCGATCTCCGATGTCGGGAATTTGTCGACCTGGCCGTTCTTGTAGAGCACGTCGAACAGAGTCTTGCCGCGCACGTCCGGCTTCTTGGCGATCAGCTCCTCGGGCCAGACCTCCTCGATCTTGAAGCGTTTTGAGAACTCCATGAGCTGCCATAGATCGGACTTGGACTCGCCGGGCGCGGGGACGAGCTGGTGCCAGAATTGCGTGCGCCGCTCGGCGTTGCCGTAAGCGCCTTCCTTCTCCACCCACATCGCGGTCGGCAGGATCAAATCGGCGGCGAGCGCTGTCACCGACGGATAGGCGTCCGAGACCACGATGAAATTGTCGGGGTTGCGGAAGCCCGGATAGGTCTCCTCGTTGGCGTTGGGACCAGCCTGCAAATTGTTGTTGACCTGCACCCAATAGGCGTTGATCAGGCCGTCCTTCAGCATCCGGCTCTGCAGCACGGCGTGGGCGCCGGGCTTGTCGGGAATGGTGCCCTCGGGCAGCTGCCAGATGTGCTCGGCCTTGGTGCGGTGCTCCTTGTTGGTGACGACCATGTCGGCCGGCAGGCGGTGCGAGAAGGTGCCGACCTCGCGCGCGGTGCCGCAGGCCGAGGGCTGGCCGGTCAGCGAGAACGGGCTGTTGCCGGGCGAGGAGATCTTCCCGGTCAGAAGGTGGATGTTGTAGACGAGATTGTTGCACCAGACGCCGCGGGTGTGCTGGTTGAAGCCCATGGTCCAGAACGAGACAACCTTGGTCTTGGGATCAGCGTAGAGCTCGGCCAGCGCCTCCAGCCGATTGAGCGGCACGCCCGACATCTCGGCCGCTTTCTCCAGCGTGTACTCGGAGACGAACTTGACGTACTCGTCGTAGCTCATCTCGGTGGAATCGTTGGCCTTCGCCGCGCCCGTCGCTTTCTTCTGCAGCGGATGCTCCGGCCTCAAACCATAACCGATGTCGGTCTGGCCGCGCCTGAAGATGGTATGCGCGGCGACGAAGTCCTTGTTGACCCGACCGCTCCTGATGATGTGGTTGGCAATGGCGTTCAGCAGATAGAGATCGGTCTGCGGCTTGAACACCATGCCGATGTCGGCGAGGTCGAACGAGCGATGCTCGAAGGTCGAGAGCACGGCGACGCGGACATGCGGCGCGGAGAGCCGGCGGTCGGCGAGGCGCGTCCACAGGATCGGGTGCATCTCCGCCATGTTGGAGCCCCACAGCACGAAGGCATCGGTGGCCTCGATGTCGTCATAGCAGCCGGCCGGCTCGTCGATGCCGAAGGTCCGCATCATGCCGGCCACGGCGGAGGCCATGCAGTGGCGTGCATTGGGGTCGATGTTGTTGGTGCGGAAGCCGGCCTTGAACAGTTTTGAGGCCGCATAGCCTTCCCAGATCGTCCACTGGCCGGAGCCGAACATGGCGACGCCGTTCGGCCCGCGCTTCTTGATCGCCTCCTTCCACTTCACCTCCATGATGTCGAAGGCTTCGGTCCAGGTAACAGGCGTGAACTCGCCGTTCTTGTCGTATTTGCCCGCCGTCTTGCGCAGCATCGGCTGCGTCAGGCGATCGTGGCCGTACATGATCTTGGAGAGGAAGTAGCCCTTGACGCAGTTGAGGCCGCGATTGACCTCGGCCTTGATGTCGCCGTGGGTGGCGACGACGCGATTGTTCTTGGTCGCGACCATCACCGAGCAGCCGGTCCCGCAGAAACGGCACGCGGCCTTGTCCCATTTCAGTTCGGCGACGTCGCGCTCGGCGACGAGGTTCGCGGCGAGCGCCGGTGCCGGCATGCCCGCAGCGGCGGCCGCGATGGCGGCGGCCTCGAGCTTCAGCATCTGGCGGCGGTCGAGCTTTGGCGATGTCATGACGACTCTCCCGGCCTTAAGCCGTTTCGATGGCGTGAAAGACCAGCGCCGCCGAATAGACGTCGGGCAGCGACTGGATGGTGTTGAGCAGGGTGCCGAGGCTGCCGGCATCAGGCGCTTCGGTCACGACGATGAGCTTGCCGCGCGGGTCGCGGCCGTGAATCTCGCAGCCGGCAAGGGCGGTGATCGCGGCTTCCAGCTGGTCCAGACGCTCGGGGCGCGCTTGCACGATGATGCTGGCAATTTCGCAACCGGGCGGCGCGACGATGCGGTCGGCGCTGAGCACCCGGCCGGTAATCAATGCGCGGCGGTTGAGTTTGGATTCGGCCATGATGCCTGTCTTTCGCTTTAAGGGATCAATGCGGGGAGGGAGGCGGGCCGGGAGGGCCGGCGAACATCTGGTAGATCCAGACGCCGAGCCCGTAGGAGCCGACCGTTCCGACCGCGAGGACGGGCATCACGATCGCGGTCAGGAACAGGAAAGCGAAAATCTCCATGCGCTTACGGCGCACGCGCGAAGTCGCGTCGTCGGGGGCCGACATATTCGGTCTCGTCTGAAATGTGGGGATTGGGACGGCATCCGGGCCGTTGCCTTGCCGCACCTTAGATGCAGCAGGGCCGCTGACGCCTTGATCTGGATCAATCCGTCGAGTTGCGATGATGGGCTGCCGCCAGACTAGAAGCGCAAGTTTGGGTTGTACCCGTGCGAAGGCGATGCGACAGTTTGGCATCGAACGGGGATACGAGTGGTGAACGCGGCAGGGCTGACGGCGATTGATCTCGGACTTCGCGGCGCCGCGAGCGGCGTGTTCCTGTTGATCGTTCTCGTGGCGTTGCTGCGTCGTGCGACCGGCCAACAGGCTTTTCTGGGCATCGCGATGTGCGCAGGCGGCATATTCTATGCGATCGCGACGGCGCCCAGCCTGCCCAAAACGGCTTGGTGGTGGACGTTGCCGATCCTGTCCGCGCAGCCTGCTGTCTTCGGCGCGCGTCGCGTTCGACGACGATTTCGTGCTGAGGCGTTGGCACGGCGCCGTGTGGCTGAGCCTCGTGGCTTTCGGGTTTGCGATCACGCTGGGCTGGGCGAACTGGCCCGTTTTGGCCGGCGCAGGCGGGCGAGTCCTGGCTCTGGCCACTTTGGTGCTGGCCCTCGCTGCCGCGGTTCAGACGGTCAAGACCTGGCGAGCCGATCTGGTCGCGCGGCGACGCCGACTGCGGCTGGCGATGCTTGCGATCAATGTCGTGCTCATCGCGACAGTCGCCGTCGCCGGCTTCGCCGCAATTCCCGTCGCGGTTCCCGGAGCGCCCGGCAGTCTCCCGACCGCGTTCGGGCTGTTCGTAGTGGCCATGCTTGCCGGCATCGGCCTCTTCAGCGCGCCGGCGATGGCCGTCGATGACGCCACGGCCGCGATCGCATCCGGCGAGGCCGGGAGGCAGGCCCGGGTCGCCGATCGCGCCGCGGGGCGGGTCGTCGTCGACCCGATCCTGCTGCGGCGTCTCGACCATCTGATGACCGTGGAGCGAACCTATCGGCAGGAGGGTCTTGCGATCGGAGCGCTCGCGGCGCGGCTCGACGTTCCCGAGCATCGGCTGCGCCAAGCGATCAATGAAGGACTGGGCTATCGCAACTTCAATGCTTTCCTCAACCGCTACCGTATCGAGGACGCCAGGCTGGCGCTGTCCGACGCGACGCAACGCGAGGTCCCGGTGCTGACCATCGCGATGGATGCAGGCTTCCAGTCGATCGGACCTTTCAACCGGGCCTTCAAGGCCGAGACCGGCGTAACTCCGACCGAATTCCGGCGCGAGGCGCTGAGCCGGCCCGACAGCGCTGAACTCAGCCAGCCGCGCCGCGAAATCGGCTAGCCGATTTTTGGATCAGGCGAGAAGGCCCTGTGCCGATTGGCTAAACCGTCCAGCATAAATTCCCATCCAGCCGGAACGAGCCTATCCATGTCCCACTCGAACGCCGCAGCCCCTGTATCGGAGAGGCTCCATGCTCTCGACGCAGTCAGGGGTGGCGCCTTGCTGCTCGGCATCGTCCTGCACGCGACATTGTCGTTTGTGCCAGCCTCGCCCCGGTTCTGGATCATCCAGGATACCCATCCAAGCGTCGCTCTGGGCCTAGTGTCCTTTACCATTCACGTCTTCCGGATGACGACCTTCTTCCTGATGGCGGGCTTCTTTGCCCGCATGAGCTTTCAGCGCCGGGGGAGCTGGGGCTTCGTCAGGGACAGGCTGCAGCGGATCGGCCTGCCGTTCGTGATCGGCTGGCCACTCGTGTTCATGCCGATAGCTCTGATCGTGAGCTGGGCATCTCACTTTCCAAATGGAGGTCTGACCCACCCCACGTCCGGCTGGCTGCCGGCACTGCCCAAGTTTCCCCTGACCCATCTCTGGTTTCTGTATGTGCTGCTGGAACTCTATCTCGCGACGCTGCTGCTGCGCGGCGCAATTGTCCGGCTTGATATATCAGGTACGCTACGAACAGTGTTTGACCGGGTCTTCGCGCGGATCATGCGAAATCCGCTGGCTCCCCTGGTTCTGGCAATCCCGATCGGCATCGCCTTCTGCCTCGACCCACGATGGATCAACGTGATGGGCGTGAGGACGCCGGATCAATCGCTCGTCACCAACGCGCAGGCCTGGATCGGCTTCGGCACCGCATTCGGCGTCGGTTGGCTCCTGCATCGGCAGGTCGATCTGCTGCGGCTCATCGAGCGACGCTGGCTGGCATATGTCCTGCTCGCGCTCTTGCTGGTCCTGGTCAGCTTCGCGTTGTCAGGCGTGATGCTGTCGTGGCCTGTCGCGCCGAAACTGCCGGTCAGCTTCGCCACGCTGAGGCTGATCTCCGCCATCCTCTACGCACCGGCGATCTGGGTGTCCACCTTCGCGGTCCTCGGCCTCGCCCTCCGCTTCATGTCCGGCTTCAGTCGGATGTGGCGCTATCTCGCCGATGCATCCTACTGGCTCTATCTGATCCACCTGCCGATCGTGATGGCGCTGCAGGTCGCGCTGTCGCAGCTCGACTGGCCCGGGCTGATCAAGTTCGCGATCATTCTGATCGTCGCGCTTCCTCCGATGCTGGCGAGCTATCATCTGCTGGTGCGCTTCACCTTCATCGGTGTGGTCCTGAATGGCCGCCGCGCCGAAAAGCACCTTCTCCCGCAAGGCGGAATTGCGACTGCGTAGACAGCGTCGCCCCATCCATTAAGATGCCCGCAACAAAAATATAAGCGGCAAGAACAGTTGGGAGAGGCGTCATGAAGTTCGGCATCTTCTATGAGCTGCAACTGCCACGTCCCTGGGTGGCCGGCGACGAGCTCAGCCTCTACCAGAACGCGCTCTCGCAGATGGAACTCGCAGACCAGCTCGGCTACGACCACGCCTGGGTCGTCGAGCATCACTTCCTCGAAGAATACTCGCACTCGCCCTCGCCGGAATCGTTTCTCGCGGCCGCGAGCCAGCGCACCAGGAACATCCGGCTCGGCCACGGCATCCTCCAGCTCACCACCAACCATCCGGCGCGTGTCGCCGAGCGCGTCGCGGTGCTCGATCTGCTCTCCAACGGCCGCTGCGAATTCGGCATGGGCGAGAGCGCCTCCATCACCGAGCTCACGCCGTTCGGCCGCGACATGGAGACCAAGAAAGAGGTGTTCGAGGAGGCCGTCGCCGCGATCTTCCCGATGTTCAAGGACGCGGGAAGCGAGCATCACGGCAAGTATTTCGACATCCCCTTGCGCAATGTCGTGCCGAAGCCGGTGCAGAAGCCGCATCCGCCGCTGTGGATGGCCTGCTCGCAACTACAGACCATCGAGCGCGCCGGCCGCCACGGCTTTGGCGCCCTCGGTTTCCAGTTCGTCAGCGCGGATGCCGCGCACGCCTGGGTGCACGCCTATTACAACGCCATGACCAAACGTCTCGCCAAGCTCGCCGACTACGAGATCAACCCGAACATGGCGCTGGTGTCGTTCTTCATGTGCGCCAAGACGGACGAGGAGGCTCGCGCCCGCGCCGACGGCGCCACCTTCTTCCAGTTCGCGTTGCGCTTCTACGGAGCCTCGCAGAATCGCCAGCGCCCGGCGCCCTACACCGTCAACATGTGGGACGAGTACAACAAGTGGAAGCGCGATAATCCCGAGGCGCAGGAGGCCGCGCTGCGCGGCGGCCTGATCGGCTCGCCCGAGACGATCCGCAGGAAGCTGAAGCGCTTCCAGGGCTCACACATCGATCAGGTCATTTTGCTCAACCAGGCGGGCAAGAACAGCCACGAGCACATCTGCGAATCGCTGGAGCTGTTCGGCCGCGAGGTGATGCCGGAATTCCAGAACGATCCGGCGCAGGCCGCCTGGAAGCAAGGCGTCATGAGCGGCGAGATCAAGCTCGAGGAAATCGACACCGAGGCCTTCACCGACCGCTACGGCAAGCTCGCCGTCAGCGTCGCGCCGGCGAAGGCGGCGGCGGCGGGGTAGGGGATCTCCGCTACTTTGCCTCAAGACGGACATCGCGCCCTCTGGCGTGCCTATCAGGCTGTGAACCCATGAAGTGAGAACGACCGGCGCTGCACGAGCCGAGTATTCGATGAGCCTTGTGCATGTGCGAGCGATAGCAGTATGCGTAGTCATCTCGCTCCTGCGAATTAAAGCACTTGGGCCAACGTAAGGACGCTCAACTATGCTCACTGTGTATGGCGAAGGACGTGGGTTCCGTGTCGTTTGGCTGCTCGAGGAATTGGGAGTTGCTCATCGGCTGCGCCCGGTTGATCTGCTCGCTGTCGAGAATGATACCGATTTTCTTGCGATCAACCCGGCCGGCTTTATCCCGGCGCTACAGGACGGGGAGCTGATCATAGTCGAATCGATCGCGATCCTCGAATACCTCCTCGCTCGCTACGGCCCGAGCCCGCTCGCCGTCGCCCCGGATGATCCGGCCTTCGCCGCCTATCTGCAATTCCTTCATTTGGGAGAGGCTGGGCTCGCCGGGCCAATGAACGCCGTCTTCGTCGGTCGCGCACTCGCGCCAGAAGCAGAGCGAAACGCCCGGGTCACAAGCTGGGCACTGGAGACCTTTCATAGCCGGCTGGGATTGGTCATCCAGCGTCTCTCAAATCATCCGTTTCTCGCCGGAAACGAGTTCACTGCTGCCGACATTTCGGTGAGCTACGCTCTCCTGCTTGGTCTGCGAACCGGCAACTATACTCCGGGTTCAGTCGAGCGTGCCTATCTCGCCCGCACGACGACACGCCCTGCTTACACCCGAGCAATGGAAATCTGCCAAGCCACAAAAAGTTGGGCGGAGCGATCACCGAGGTTGTAGAGCCAAGCCTTGTGCATTGGCCACAAACCCTACGGCTTATAAGGCGCGGGACCACACCGTAATTCCCTCGGGACTGCGACGACAGCCCTCCGTCACGACGGTCGTAATGTGCGTTCGCAAGTAAGCCCAGCTCAAGGCTGCGCCGGCGAGAGCACTCGCAAGCACTGCGATCAATAGCCGACTTTTCATGAAATTGTGCTCCCTCGCAGGACCACCGCCAATATTCGCGTCCCCGTAAAAACGTCAGCCTCTCCTGCGCGCCGCTGATCGCCCGATCGCGAAATCCGCGGTTCGGAAGACGTGGCGCGCCATCGGTCGACGCCAGCGTTCCGGGTGTCCAAGTGGCCGCGCGCCTCGCCCGGGCGCGTTGCGTCTTGACACCATTAAACATGAGCATCAGTGTTTCGCCCATGGACTGGCATAGTCTCGAGACGTTTTCCTTCGGTGATAGTCCTGATCTCGCCCACAGGCTCCTTGAACTGGTCCTTGCGGGAACCAAGCGTGCGACCTGCTGGGCGGAAATTCAGGGTCTTCTGTCTGCGGAGGTCGGGAAATCGATGGTCGTTGTCGATGGACAAGGCATTCCGAAAGCCGTTCTCAAGACGATCGAACTCACGAAGCGACGCTTCAATGAAGTCGATGAGGCGTTTGCCTATGACGAAGGTGAAGGTGACCGCTCTTTGCAATATTGGCGCGAGGCGCATACACGGTATTTCACCCGGCTCGGACTCTATGCGCCGGATATGATGCTCTGGTGTGAACGCTTTGAGCTCGTCGAGCGCATTGGTTCGGCGTGATCCTCATTCCCTTCCCGAACCGTTAGCCTTGCTGCGCAGGGCCGGCACCCATCGGGCCCGCGTATCCCGGCGACACCCATCTTCCGTCGCCTTGCCATTGCTGATAAATTTCGGCAAAACGCGACAGGGAGAAAACGATGCGGCCTCAACGGACGGCCTCAAATGCAGCGACGGCCGATGTCACGCCCGCGGTGCTCGCCATCGGTCGCCCCGATTTCCCTGATATCCTGATCGATACACTGCGCCGGCAGGCCGGGGTCGGGCATTGCATGGTGTTCGCGCTGAGCCGCGCGGGCGCCGCACACTGCCTGCTCGATGCTGGCAACATCCCGATCGGCGGCGATCTCGGCGCCGCCTATGCCGGGCAGTTCCACCAATCCGATCCCAACCGCGATGCGCTGTTCGAAGGCGAGGGCCGCGCGACGCTCGTGCTGCCTTCCTTCGCGCCGCGCATGTACGGCGCCCGCTACCGAAAACTGTTCTTTGTGGATTCCGGCATCGTCGACAAATGCGCGACCGCGATCTGGGTCGACGACACCTGCTTCTACGTCAATTTCTATCGCATCGCTGTCCAGGGCCGCTTCAGCGACGCCCAGCGTGCGCGGCTTCAGGCCCTCGCACCGGCCATCAGTGCGAGCGTGGCACGCCATTTCCAGCACAGCTCGGCGGCGACGACCGAGCAGTCTCTCGATGCACTCTTCGCGACGCGCGCGCCGCTCGCCAGCCTCACTCCGCGCGAGCAGGACGTTTGCCGGCGCATCCTCTCCGGCTTCAGCTCCGAGGCGATCTCGCAGGCGCTCGGAATCAGCCTGCATTCGACGCTGACGTACCGCAAGCGCGCCTATGAACGGCTCGGCATCTCCTCGCAAAGCGAGCTGTTTGCGATCGTGCTGCGCCTGCTCGCCGGCCCGCGCGGCCTGAACTAAGGGGCACTCCAGGCCCGCGAGTTCCTGCTTCCGAGAGCAAGGCGGGCACGCGGCCCGCCCTCCGGGACTGTCGCTCTATGACCCCTTGTAGAGCGATATAACCAGAGTCAGGTTTCAGTCTCCTTCAACCCAAACCCCCGCGTCACTCAGGGCGCTGAGAACGCGTTCAACGTCTTTGGGATCAAGTGTGCTGCTGTCACACAGCTGATTCAATTCATCGAAGGTAATCTTGCCGTTCCGTTCACCGATTTCAATCGCGCGTCGAATGATTTCCGCCACGCTCATGTTCTCTTCGCTTCAGCAGCCTCTACTATATGGGAAGAGAGACGGGTCTGGCCCATAAGCGAAATCGAAACTTCGTCCTGCACGGCTGCTGCCGGGATAGGGCCGGATCTCGGGCCCGGTGCCAAACCGATGCGGACATCGCCCTGCAATCGATAAAGTTGCAACCAAATCGTAAAACCAGCGGAAGCGGTGCCCCCGTATTGTGTTGAGACATGCTAACCTATTCGAAAAAGACGTTGGCCACATGTCTCGCGGCGCCTCAGTGAAAAGACCTTCGCTTACCGAGAAAATCGAGCTGTGGTTGTCGAAAAGCCGCGTGGTCGACGGTCTCTGGATCGGATGCTTTTCATCGGATGATCCCGAGCAAGCCCTGCAACGCGTCGAAACCGCGCTGCGGCTGATCGAACGGTTTGCTCCACTTCACTACCGGCGCATCCAGAAGAGCCTTTCTCGAATCTGGGTGCAATTGGTTCCGCACGGCGCCGGATGCTATCAGCATTCAATGAACGCCTGCCTGCTCGACGTGCGTGTCGTCGATTCTGAAACCACGACAGTCGAATGGATCGCATCCGCCATCGTACACGAGGCGACTCATGCAAGGCTCGAGAACTGGGGCATCCACTACTATGAAGCCGTCCGCCCCCGGATTGAGCGGATCTGCGCCAGAAGAGAGTGGGATTTTGCCCGGCGTCTGTCGGGCGTCGACGCGCTGCGAGAAGAGATCGCTTGGAGGCTTGATTGGTGCCGTGAGGGGAGCACGCATTATACCGACCAGAATATGAGCCAGAGCATGGATCAGGGGATTGCGCAGACACTCCGTCATCTGGGAACGCCAGAATGGCTCATAACCCTCATGTTCAGGGTGAGAGATCTACGCGTTGGATTCCGCCGGTTCACACGCCGTATCGCGGGCGTTTTGGAATGATGAGCTCGGGTACGAAACGAAGTGGAGCGGGGCTGGCGGGAAACCCTGACTAACCCGACGATCGCTTCTCCAGAGCCGCCGCGATACCCTCCAAGGCGGCGTTCCTGCGCTTGCTTTCGACGAGTTCATTCTCGCACATCTGAGCCATCGTCGGCCCGGACCACCGTCCGGGCGCATGGGCGCCCCTTCGGCAACACAGCCAGATCACCACTGCGAAAAAGGCCGCAGCGGCGAGCCATGATAGCGCCTGCCCCAGGTCAAAGTCTGCGATGGCGCCATGGAAATCGCCCCTGGACAGGTACGCAATGGCGCGACTGCTGTGGGCGGAGTAGTCGCGCGCATAGTCCGGATCAAGTGCGATCACCCGATCGTAGTCGGCGATGGCACGATCAAAATTGCCCTTGGCGAAGTAGGCGTTGCCACGGGAGGTGAGGGCGAAACTGTTGTTCGCATCGAGCCGGAGACTCTCGGTATAGTCCGCGATGGCGCGGTCGTTGTCGCCTTTGGCCTGATAGGCGTAGCCGCGTTCGCCGTATCCGACCCGCTTTCCATAATCCGACAGGCCGCTTTCGAATGCGTCGTTGGCGTCCGCGATCGCTAGGTCGTACTGGCGCCGTTGGTTGTAGATATGCGCTCGATTGAGCCGCGATCCGGCCGCTTTCGGGTCAATCCGGATCGCCTCGGTAAAGTCTTTCAAGGAGCGGTCGACGCGATCGGCCAGGCTTGTCCGCGACCAGGAACAGCCGCGCGTATGATACAAGGCGGACAGGTCTTGATCCCTGTAGTCGCCGCTTTCGATCGCGCGCGTGCAGGCGGCGATGGTCGCGGCAGCGGTTTCGTTCGATGCTTTCAAGCACGCCTGTTGGTCGTCGGCTGTCGCTGGCCTGCTGACGGCAGCGCTTGCTGCGAGCGCCAAGGCCACCAGCCAGATCTGCGCAAAAATCCTCGAGCGCATATCCTTTGTCTCCGCGATAATGGGGTGCGAGCTAACCCGGCGACGGCTTTTCCAGCGCAGCCGCGATCCTCTCCAGCAACGCATTGGTGCGCCTGTTCTCGGCGACCTGCTGCTCGTAGAGATCGACCCAGCTCGTGCCGGATGATGAGCGCCGGCTCGCACGCGCGTACCACAGCCAGACGCCCACCAGCACAAGGAACGGCAACCAGGATACGATCAGGCTGATCACCCAGGGCTGCGGATCACCGCCTGGCCGGTTGAGCAGCGAAAACAAGACGACGAGAGCACCGACGAGACTGATCCACATGGCAACGAGCATGAATCGAGAACGAAGCTTCGTCATTCCAGTCACGGCAGTTTCCCTTGGTTGATCTCGCGACGCACATGCTATCATTGGTTGATTGAGCTTCCGATGCCCCCCGCCTATGCAGCCGCCGAACGTGGTTAGCCGTTCCTTTGCGAGATGTTTCAGCCACCATGAACATGCCCAACGTGGATCCCGAACAGATTCGTCAAATGCCCTATCTGGTTCACACCAACAGAGAGCTCGGCTTGATGCTGAGGGGTATCAAGCCGCTCGCGTATTTCATGGACATCGTTGGCCAGGAGCCAGATATTTGCATTCGATATTGGCGCATGTTCGACAGGCACGTCACTGAAGGTTGCTTGACAAGACGCGAGCTGATCGAAGCATGTCCTGACGCGCCGCAGTTCGAATATCGGAGCCTCTTCTACACGTTGCCCGGCCATGAGTGGCGGGTTGATGCCATGCTTGCGCTCCTAAACGAAGCCGGAGCCTGGTCCGATGATCGCGAACGGCGCTTTGGCGAATTGCTTGGTTATGAGAGCTGGCAGAACGATTATTGGCTGATGCATGGTCGCTCGCAGGCGGATGTCCGGTCGACGCCCGTCGTGGGCCATTCGAGTTGCGAAGACACGCCCTAAGGCTGCCTGTCCCAATCGCTGGGGACAGACGGCCGCGCTTGAAGGCGTTAGCTTGGCGAGGACACAGCAAGGGAGGCCGCCTTGAGCACGGCGCCGCGCATCGACATCGACCCGGCCGCATTCTGGGCCGACCCCTATCCGATGCTCGCCAAGATGCGCAAGGAGGCGCCGATCGCCTTCGTGCCGCAGCTCGGCTCGACGCTGCTGACGAGCCGCGACGATATCTCGATCTCCGAGAAGCAGATCGACGTGTTCTCCTCGCATCAGCCTGCAGGCCTGATGAACCGGCTGATGGGCCACAACATGATGCGCAAGGACGGCGAGGCGCACCAGGTCGAGCGCCGCGCGATGTTTCCGACGGTGTCGCCGAAGACGGTCAAGGCGCACTGGAGCGGGCTGTTCCAGGCCCATGCCGATCGCATCATCGACGCGATCGCGCCCGGGCGGATCGATTTCATGCGCGACTTCGCGTTGCCGTTCTCCGGCGAATGCCTGAAGTCGATCACCGGCCTCACCAATATCGGCTTTGCCGACATGGACGCCTGGTCACAGGGCATGATCGAGGGCATCGCCAACTACAGCGGCGACGCAGCCGTCGAGGCGCGTTGCCATGCGGCGACGTCGGGTATCGATGCGGCGATCGACGACATCCTGCCGGTGATGCGCAAGCATCCCGACCAGAGCATCCTCGGCGTGCTCCTCGCGTCGGGCATGGCGATGGAGAGCGTGCGCGCGAACGTCAAACTCGCGATCTCCGGCGGTCAAAACGAGCCGCGCAAGGCGATCGCCGGCACGGTGTGGGCGCTGCTGACCCATCCCGACCAGCTCGATCTCGTGCGCAAGGGCGAGGTGTCGTGGCTCCAGGCGTTCGAGGAATACGCCCGCTGGATCTCGCCGATCGGCATGTCGCCGCGGCGCATCGCAAAGCCGTGGACGATCCGTGACGTCGCGTTCGAAACCGATGAACGCGTATTCCTCATGTTCGGCTCCGCCAACCGCGACGAGAAGCATTTTGAGCGCGCCGACCATTTCGACGTGCGGCGTGATGCGGCCAAGAGCGTCGCATTCGGCGCGGGCCCGCATTTCTGCGCCGGAGCCTGGGCCTCGCGCGCCATGATTGCCGACGTCGCGCTACCGACCTTGTTCGCCCGTGCCGTCCGGCTCGAGATCGCCGACGACGAGCCGGTGCGGATCGGCGGCTGGGCGTTTCGCGGGCTGCAGAATCTGCCCGTGAGATGGCTGCATTAGGCCGGCAGGGACCGGTCCATCCGCAACGCCGCCATGATGCCATCCTGCCCCTGTTTTGCCCGACGAGTCAAGTCAAGTTCGGATAAACGTAAGTCATTGTTTTCGCACGCGCCGGCTACTGTGCATGGGGTTGTTTTCGCGATTTTTTAGTTTCTCGGTCAGGTAGGTGCGTTCTTCACATTCGCGTGCGGAAAAATATCCCCTGCGTTCGCTCCGTGGATTGAAAGATAATCATGCGCTCTGCCAACTGCGCAGTGCTTGCATCGCTATTTTTCCGCGCGTCTCGACACCTCCGATCAGCCGCACCATCATTCACGAACACGAATGAAGGACGGCCGCACGCGGCCTGGAGTGTCGGATGCAACGTCGGGACTTTCTCAAACTATCCGTTGGAACTGCGGCAGCCGCCGCATTCGCTTCAAGTGCCAAAGCACAAGGCGCGGTGAAGGGCATTCGTATCGGCTACCAGAAGACCGGCGTGCTGGTTATCACGCGTCAGCAGGCCGCCCTGGAAAAACATTTCGCGCCATTGGGCATCGACGTGAAATGGGTCGAGTTCTCGTCGGGACCTCCGATGATGGAGGCGATGAATGTCGGCAGCATCGATTTTGGCGCGGTCGGCGATTCCCCGCCGGTGTTCGCCCAGGCGGCGGGCGCGGCGATCGTCTATGCCGCCGGCCAGCCCATCACCAACGGGCAGGGCATCCTGGTGCCGAAGGACTCGTCGATCCGCGGCATCGCCGACTTGAAGGGCAAGCGCGTCGGCTTCACCAAGGGATCCAGCGCGCACAACATCGTGGTGCAGACGCTGGAGAAAGCGGGCCTCACCTACGCGGACATCACGCCGGTCTATCTGACGCCGCCGGATGCCGGGCCTGCCTTTGCCAATGGCAGCATCGAGGCGTGGGCGATCTGGGATCCGTACTTCGCGATCGGCGAGACCAAGCAGGGCGGCCGCATCCTGATCAATGCGCGCGACGTCACCAAGACCAATTCCTTCTTCATCGCCAACCGCGATTTCGCCAGGAATCACGGCGCCATCCTGCAGCAGATCATCGACGTGACGACGGCGGCTGGCAAATGGGCCGAACTGCACCGAGACGAGGTCGCCAAATCGCTCGCCGCGATCACCGGCGTCCCGTTGGACATCCAGACCCTCGCCGCCAAGCGCGCGAATTTCGTGGTCGGCCCGGTCACCGACGACATCGTCACGACCCAGCAGGGCGTCGCCGACCGCTTCCACAAGCTCGGCCTGATCCCGAAGCCGATCGTGATCCGCGACATCGTCTGGCGCAACCCGGCAGCGTGATCGTGCCCACCAATTTCCCCATTTCAAAAGGTTTGAACATGAGGCGTATCGTTCAACGCGTATTCGCAGCCATCGTCATATCGATCGGCATCGTCGCTGCCGCGGTCGGAACGACGTACGGCTAGTCATCGGAGCACCTCCATGAGCAACGCCAACATCCTCTGGTTCCTGCCGACCCACGGCGACGGCCGTTATCTCGGCACCGGCACCGGCGGCCGCGAGGTCAATTTCAACTATCTGCGCCAGATCGCGCAGGCCGCCGACCAGCTCGGCTATTTCGGCGTGCTGCTGCCGACCGGGCGATCTTGCGAAGATTCCTGGATCGTCGCCTCCTCGGTCGCGCCGTTCACCGAGCGGCTGCGCTATCTCGTGGCGGTCAGGCCCGGCCTGCAATCGCCGAGCGTGGCCGCGCGCATGACCGCGACGCTTGACCGCATCACCAATGGCCGGCTCCTGGTCAACGTCGTCACCGGCGGCGATCCCGTCGAGAACAAGGGCGACGGCATCTTCCTCGGCCATGACGAGCGCTACGAGGTCACCCGCGAGTTCCTCAGCGTCTACAGCGAACTGCTCGCCGGCAAGACCGTCAATGTCGAGGGCAAGCACATCCATGTCGAAGGCGGCAAGCTGCTGTTTCCTCCGGTGCAGTCGCCGCGTCCGCCGCTCTATTTCGGCGGCTCGTCGGATGCCGGCATCGACGTCGCCGTCGACACCGTCGACAAATATCTGACCTGGGGCGAGCCGCCGGCCTTGGTCGCGGAGAAGATCGCGAAGGTGAGGGAGGTGGCCGCCGCACGCGGTCGAAAACTATCGTTCGGCATCCGGCTCCACGTGATTGTCCGCGAGACCCATGACGCGGCCTGGCGAGCGGCCAATGAGCTGATCAAGCATGTCAGCGACGAGACCATCGCGACGGCGCAGAAGAACTTTGCGCGGATGGATTCGGTCGGCCAGCAGCGCATGGCGCAGCTCCATGGCGGCAAGCGCGACAAGCTCGAGATCGCTCCGAACCTGTGGGCCGGTGTCGGCCTCGTGCGCGGCGGCGCCGGCACGGCACTGGTCGGCGACGCCCAGACGGTCGCGGGCCGCATCAAGGAGTATCAGGACATCGGCATCGATACCTTCATCATGTCGGGCTACCCGCATCTGGAGGAAGCTTATCGTTTCGCCGAGCTGGTGTTCCCGCTGCTCTCGCTGGAGCAGCCCAGCAACGTGACCAAGCTTCACTTCAACGGCGGTCCTTTTGGTGAAACGGTCGGCAGCGACTTCCGTCCGCAGCAGAAGGTGTCGCAATCATGAGCCTGATCGACAGCGTTTCGCTTCCCCGTAGTTTGCGCCTGCCGCGCGTGGACGGCCTGGTCCAGTGGATCGTGCCGCTCGCCATCATCGCGATCTGGCAGGTCGCCAGCGTCACCGGCTTCGTGCCGACGCGGGTGCTGCCGGCGCCGAGCGACGTCTTGCTTGCGGGCTGGAAGCTACTGCTCTCCGGCGAGCTCGCGCGCAACATCTGGGTCTCGTTCTGGCGCGCCTCGATCGGCTTCCTGATAGGCGGCAGCATCGGCTTTGCCTTCGGCCTCGCCAACGGCCTGTCGCAGCTGTCGTCAAAGCTCACCGACACCACGCTGCAGATGGTGCGCAACGTGCCGCATCTGGCGCTGATCCCGCTGGTGATCCTGTGGTTCGGCATCGATGAGAGCGCGAAGCTGTTTTTGGTCGCGCTCGGCGTGTTCTTCCCGATCTACCTCAACACGCTGCACGGCATCCGCACCGTCGACCCGCAGCTGATCGAGATGGGCCGCATCTACGGCATGACCGACGGAGAGTTGTTCCGCCGGGTGATCTTCCCGGGCGCGCTGCCCTCGATCTTCGTCGGCATCCGTTTTGCGCTCGGTATCATGTGGCTGACCCTGATCGTCGCCGAGACCATCGCGGCGTCCTCGGGCCTCGGTTACATGGCGATGCAGGCGCGCGAGTTCATGCTGATCGACGTCGTTGTGCTCTCGATCCTGATCTACGCGCTGCTCGGCAAGCTCGCCGACAGCGCCTCCCGCGTGCTGGAGCGCCTGACGCTCTCCTGGCACCCCGCTTATTGGAAACGCTGAGCAGACATACTGGGAATCACATGCAGACTGCCCTTCGTACCTCCCTTCCGGACACCGAACTCGCAACCCGCGCCAATTTCGCGCCTCACGCCCGCGTGGTGCGCGAGGAGCGCCCGGTGCAGACCTCCGGCCTGCCGCTCAGCATCCGCGGCCTGCGCAAATCCTACGGCGATAACGAGGTGCTGCGCGGCATCGACCTGCACATCCCCGCCGGCCAGTTCGTCGCCATCGTGGGCAAGAGCGGCTGCGGCAAGAGCACGCTGCTGCGCCTTATCGCTGGCCTGGAGAAGTTCGACGCCGGCAGCATCTCGCTCGGCGACGCCGTGAAGCCCGAGGATATCCGCGTGATGTTCCAGGAGCCTCGGCTGTTGCCCTGGGCCCGCGTTCTCTCCAATGTCGAGGTCGGCCTCGGTCGCGATCGCGCCTCGTCAGACGCGCATTCGCGCGCGGAGAAGGCGCTCACTGAGGTCGGGCTGACCGACAAGCGCGACCAGTGGCCATCGATACTGTCGGGCGGCCAGAAGCAGCGTGTAGCCCTTGCCCGTGCGCTGGTCTCGCGCCCCCGTGTGCTCGCCTTCGACGAGCCGCTTGGCGCGCTGGATGCGCTGACCCGTATCTCGATGCAGCGGTTGCTGGAGCGCGTCTGGCGCGACCAGGGCTTTACCGCGATCCTGGTGACCCACGATGTCGCCGAGGCGGTCGCGCTGGCCGACCGGGTGCTGGTGATCGAGGAAGGGCGGATCGCCCACGACGTCGTGGTTAACACGGCCCGGCCCCGCCAACGCGGCTCGGCCGAGCTCGCGGGTCTCGAAGGCTCGATCCTGAGCCACCTTTTGTCGGCGGACGATCGTACCTAGATAGACAGGGACCCCGGCTCGGGGACGATGCCATGAATGTAGTGCCCCGCGATCTCATGACCCAAACTGTCGTCTCCTCCGCCGATTTCCGCGGCGCCATGCGCCATCTCACCGGCGGCGTCAGCGTCATCACCGCCGGACGGGGCAAGGACATCACCGGCATGACGGTCACCTCGGTCAGCTCGTTCTCGGTCGATCCGCCGACGCTGATCGTCAGCATCAATCGCGACGCCTCGTCCTTCCCGCTGATCCGGCGCTACGGTGCCTTCGGCGTGAACATCCTCGCGGCCGATCAGCTCGAAATCGCCGAGCGCTTTGCCGGCAAGGGCGGGCTCAAGGGTGCCGATCGTTTCGCGGGCGCCAGATGGGTGACCGCGGTCTCCGGTGTTCCGCTGCTGGTCGGCGCATTGTCCGCCGTCGATTGCGAGGTCGAGGAGCTCATCGAGCGCCATTCGCACGGCATCGTCATCGGGCGAGTGCGAGACGTCAAGAATTCGACCCGCAATGCTGCGCTGGCCTATTGGCACGGTCAGTACGTGGCGGTGGATCAGGACGAAGACGCGGTCAGGCTCGCGGACGTCAGCGTTCCCACCCACGTCCGCCGCGGCATTTGATCGCCGCCGGCGATGGGCCGTGCAGGCTGGCCTTTTCCCCGTCATCGCTCTAGAAGCGCTGCCTGAGCCTCCCGCCGGGACAGCAATGGAGCGCAATGATGAAACGCGTCGCGACCTGGGCCTTCTACGCGGTCGGCGCGCTCGCGATCGCCTATCTCGCGCTCTACGCCTATGCGATGTTCAGCGGTCATCCGATCGTGCCGGGCGACCCCATCCAGATCTTCCGCAGGCCGGATGCGCCGAGCTATTCGTGAGGAGATTTGTAGGGTGGGTTAGCGAAGCCTAACCCACCACTGTCTGTCTCCGCCGAAGCCAACAGAGGTGGGTTACGCCTGCGGCTAACCCACCCTACAAAGTCATCCCCGCAAAATCGCCAGCGCCAGCGCCTGTGCGCGCGGCACGATGCTGTCGAGCTCGAGATATTCCTCTGGCGTGTGCGCAAGCCCGCCGACCGGGCCGAGGCCGCAGATGGTCGGCGTTCCGACCGCGGCGGTGAAGCCGGAATCGGCGCAGCCGCCGGAGAATTCGCCCTGAAGCGTCGTGAGGCCGGCCTGCTTTGCGGCGGCCTGATAGTTCTCGAACAGCGCCTTTGAATCGGCGCTCTGCACCACCGGCACGAACTCGCCCTTGATTGTGAGCGTCGCGCTGGTGCCGGGCACGTAAGGTGTCGCGATGATGGTCTCGATCGCCGCCATCACCCTCGCGCGGTCCGCCGGATCGACGTAGCGCAGGTCGATCTGCCCTTCCGCGTAAGGCGCCGTCGTGTTGACGGACTGCCCGCCCGAGACGAGGCCGACATTGAGCGTGATGCCCTTGTCGAGATCGGTCAGCGCGTGGATATGCACGATCTTGTGCGCGAGCTCGCCGATCGCGCTGACGCCGGCGGCGAAATTGGCGCCGGAATGCGCGGCTTTGCCGGTAATGGCGACATGCATGAAGATGCCGCCCTTGCGTCCCGTGACGATATTGCCGGTCGGGCGGCCCGGCTCGGAATTGAACACGGCGCGCGCGGTGCGCCCTTCGCGCTCGATCACGGGCCGCGAGGAGGGTGAACCGATTTCCTCGTCCGAGGTGATCAGCAGCTTGATCGGGTGCGGGTTGCCGCCGAATTTGTGAAAGGCGGTTGCCACGAACATGTTCATGACGACGCCGGACTTCATGTCGGCAACACCAGGACCATAGGCGCGCGTACCCTGGATCGTGAACGGACGCCGTCCGGCCTCGCCCTTGCCGAACACGGTGTCGCGATGCCCCATCAACAGCACCGGCTTCTCGTTGCTGCCGGGCTTTGCGACTTCGGCGTGGATGGCATCGCCGAATGTGGCGTGGCTTTCGCGCCGGAACGGAATGCCGTGCTCGGCGAAATGCTGCTCGAACCGCGCCCCGACCGCATCGACGCCTTCCTTGTCATAGGATCCGGAATCGATGTTCACGACATCGCGCAGCAGGTCGATCATCGCCTGCCGCTGCGACGCCAGCCAATCCGTGATTTGAGCTTGAGACATGTTCACCCTCGCGTGGTTCTCGGTGGCGCTTATAGGGCTTTGCGGGGGCTTGACCTAGTCGGAGAATGCGGTGCGGCCATGTCGCAGTCTGCGGGTTTGATGCACGCTGCCTCCCCAACGTCGTCCTGGCGAAAGCCAGGACCCATACCGCGGAATCTGTCGACGGAGGGTGGTAGGAGTACCGAACGACGAATCTTCGCCAAACTCCCCCTTGGGGCATTGGGTCCTGGCTTTCGCCAGGACGACATTGAGAGTCTGGAGGCTGTCTGCACTTCACCAACAAAAATGCCCGAGGACCAGCCCCGGGCATTCGCAGTCTCAATGTTCGGCAGGAGCGCCTACGCCCCCACCATCGGCATGCGCGGATATTCACCCGGGGTGCCGGCTGGCGTGATCGGAATGCCGCCGTCGGAATATTCGTTGAGCTTGTTGCGCAAGGTGCGGATCGAGATGCCCAGGATGTTGGCGGCATGGGTCCGGTTGCCGAGGCAGTGCTTCAGCGTCTCCAGGATCAGGTCGCGCTCGACGTCAGCGACGGTGCGGCCGACCAGCGCCCGCGTCACCTGCTCGGCGGCCATGGTGGCATGCGCCACGGCCGGTGCGGTCTTGGCGAGGTCGAGGCGGTCGCCGTCGGGCGTGAGGATCGCATCGGCACCGATCTCGTCGCCCTGCGCCATCAGGACCGAACGGTGCATGGTGTTTTCGAGTTCGCGGACGTTGCCTTGCCAGCGGTTGGTGGAGAGCACGCGCCGCGCTTCCCCCGAGATCGGGCGCATCGGCACGCCGTTGGCTTCGGCGTATTTCTTCACGAAGTGCTGGGCGAGCTCGAGAATGTCGAGGGGACGCTCGCGCAGCGGCGGGATCTTCAAATTCACGACGTTGAGCCGGAACAAGAGGTCCTCGCGGAACGTGCCTTCGCGCACGGCCTCGACCAGGTTGCGGTTCGAGGTCGCGATGATGCGGATGTCCACCGGGACGGGCTTGGTGCCGCCGACACGGTCGATCACGCGCTCCTGGATGGCGCGGAGCAGTTTCGATTGCAGGCGGACGTCCATCTCCGAGATTTCGTCGAGCAGCAGCGTGCCGCCGGTTGCCTCCTCGAACTTGCCGATACGACGGGCGATCGCGCCGGTAAAGGCGCCCTTCTCGTGGCCGAATAGCTCGGACTCCAGCAGATGCTCGGGGATCGCGGCGCAGTTGATCGAGATGAACGGGCGCTTGGCACGGGCCGAGCGGGTGTGGACGTATCGAGCCAGCACTTCCTTGCCTGTCCCGGATTCGCCGGTGATCATCACCGAAGCGTCCGAGCCTGCGATCTGCTGGGCGAGCTTGATCACCTTGGCCATCGCCTCGTCGCGATAGACCAGCTCGCGGGAATCGTTGGCGACGGCAGCCAGCACCGCTGCGATCAGCTCCGGGTCCGGCGGCAGCGGGATGTATTCCTTGGCGCCGGCATGGATCGCGGCGACCGCGGCGCGGGCGTCGTTGGTGATGCCGCAGGCGACGATCGGCGCGTGGATGTGTTCGGCCTCGAGCCGCATCACGAGGTCGCGGATGTCGAGGGCGACGTCGACCAGCAGCAGGTCGGCGCCCTTGCCGCTGCGCAGCACGCGCATCGCCTGTTCGTTATCCTCGGCGTGGGTCACGGTGGCGCCGTTCGCCATCGCGATCTTGGTGGCGGTGGTGAGCTGGCCCTTCAATGTGCCAACGATGAGAAGCCGCATGTCAGTCTCCTGTGGTCGCGCTGCCGCGCGTCGTCGCTTTAGGCGCGTTCAGTCTTGATGATTTCGGTCATGGTCACGCCGAGCTTGTCCTCCACCAGGACGACTTCGCCGCGGGCGACCAGCTTGTTGTTGACGTAGATGTCGATGGCCTCGCCGACGCGTCGGTCGAGCTCGAGCACGGTCCCGGGTCCGAGCTTCAACAGCTCGCTGACGTCCATCTTGGAGCGGCCCAGCACCGCCGAAACCTGCACCGGCACGTCGAACACGGCCTCGAGGTCGGCGGCGGCGCGCGTCGCATATTCGTCCTCGTTGTAGCCGACGTCGGTGCCGGTAGGCGGCATCGGGCCGTTGAGGTCGGGCAGCGGGACCTGTCCGTCAGTGTCGCTCATGATTTAACTCCCCCTGCGGGACGCAACATAGCGTCCCACCATTTCGTCGATCTTGGCCGCGATGGCGGCGCGCTCCAGCACGACGCCGCCATCGGCCCATTCGATCCGGCAGTCGCCGGTGGCAATCTCCGGCTCGGCCAGAATCACCAGCCGGCCTTCGAAGCCGTTCTGCCTGGCCAGCCGCTCGATGTTCTCGCGCGCGGAATCGTAGAGCGCGTCGTTGATGCGGACGACGAGATGCGGCGTCGCGACCAGATGCGAGAAGCAGTCCTTGACCAGCGCGACGATCTCGCCGAGCGGCTCGGCGGCGACCAGATCGGCGCACAGCTTGCGCGCCACCGCGACCGCGACGTCGACCGCCTCGGTCTCCATCTTGGATTCGATGTTGCCGATGCCCGAGGCGATGCCCCGGATGGCGATGTTGATCTCTTCCATGGCGAGCGCGACACGGCGGTCGCTCTCGGCCTTGGCCTCGCGCTGGCCGGCGGCGAAGCCGTCCTGATAGGCGCGCGCCTCGGCTTCCGCGACCTTCTGGGCGATCTCGGCCGCGGTTGCGGCCTTCTCGCGCGTCCGGTCGGGCGCTGCGAAGTCGTTGTCGAACAGGAATTTTGCCGGAGCGGCCATCAATACACCAGCTCGTCGTCGGCGCGGTTCTTGGTCAGCATGATCTCGCCCTTGGCGGCGAGATCCTTGGCGAGGTTGACCAGCAGCGCCTGGGCCTCGTCGACGTCGCGCAGGCGGACCGGACCCATCGCCGCCATGTCATCCTGGAGCATTTTTGCCGCACGCGACGACATGTTGCCGAAGAAGAAATTGCGGACGTCCTCGTTGGCGCTCTTGAGCGCGACGCCGAGCTTGTCCTTGTCGACGTTGCGCATCAGGGTCTGGGCGGAGCCGGAATCCAGCTTCACGAGGTCATCGAAGGTGAACATCAGCGCCTTGATGCGCTCGGCCGATTCGCGGTTGTCCTCTTCCAGCGAGGTGATGAAGCGGGTTTCGGTCTGGCGGTCGAAATTGTTGAAGATTTCCGCCATCACCTCGTGGGCGTCGCGTCGGCGGGTCTGTGACAAATTGGACATGAATTCGGTGCGCAGCGTCTTCTCCACGCTCTCGATCACCTCCTTCTGCACCGCCTCCATCTTCAGCATGCGGTTGACGACGTCGAGCGCCAGATCCTCGGGGAAGATGCCAAGCACGCGCGCGGCGTGTTCCGGCTTCAGCTTCGACAGCACGACCGCGATGGTCTGCGGATATTCGTTCTTGAGATAATTGGCGAGCACCTCTTCCTGCACGTTAGAGAGCTTCTCCCACATGTTACGGCCGGCGGGGCCGCGGATTTCGTCCATGATGCCGTTGACGCGCTCGGGGGCCAGATATTGCTGGAGCAGCCGCTCGGTGGCGTCGAAATTGCCCATCAGCGCGCCTGAGGCCGACATCCGCGAGACGAATTCGAGCAGCATGTCCTCCACGGTGTCGACCTCGACGGTGCCGAGCGTCGACATTTCCAGCGAGAGCTGGCGCACCTCGTCGTCGTCGAGCAGCGACCAGATCTTGCCGCCATATTGCTCGCCGAGCGCCAGCATCAGGATCGCGGCGCGCTTCGGCCCCGCCACCGCGTCGACCTTCGCGCCTCCGCGGCTGCCGGCACGCTGACCGAGCGTGGAGATCACGCTGGTGATGTCGTTGGAATTGGCGTTTTGCAGGGCAGCGGCCATGTCAGATCACTTCTCGATTATTTCGTGGGTTCGGTCAGCCATTGGCGGATGATGGCGACGGTCTCGTTGGGATTGCGCTCGGCGAGTTCGCCGACGCGATGGACGGATTGGGCATGGACCTGGCCCTGGACGGTGGCGACGTCGATCGCGCTCGCGGCGCCGCTCGGCAGGAGCGGCTGGCTGGCGGGCGCGGCCTCGTCGCTCGCCGGACCGGTGAGGACGCCGGAGATGGCGGCCGCGACTTCGTCCGATGCCAGGATGCGCTTGACCAGCGGCCGGATCACCAGGAACAGCACGACCAGGCCGAGCAGCATCATCACGCCGAGCTCGACGAAGTACATGACGTCGTCCTTGGTGAACTGGAGCATGCCGAGCAAGCCGCTCGGCTCCGCGATCGGGGTGGTGGAGGGGGCGTCGGCAAAGCGCAGATTGACGACCTCGACCTGGTCGCCGCGCTTCTGGTCGAAGCCGATCGCCGAGCGCACCAGCGTGGCGATGCGGTCCAGCTGCTCCTTGGTGCGGTCCTGGTAGGCCAGATCGCCCTTGTCGTTCTTGGAGTAGATACCGTCGACCAGCACCGCGACCGAGATGCGGTTGACCCGGCCGGCCTCGGTCACCTCGGTCTTGGTGGTGCGGGAGATCTCGTAATTGTTGGTCTCTTCGCTTTTCTTGCTCTGGTCCTTGGCCGCGACGCCGCCGTTCTGCTGGTTGCCCGGCAACTCGTTGTTGACGGTGACCTGGCCGTTGTTGTCGGCGGTCATGCTCTGCTCTTCGCGGGTCTGGGTCGAGCGCAGCACGCGGCCTTCGGGATCGTACTTGTCCGAGGTCTGGGTGATCTTGTTGAAGTCGAAATCGGCGGAGAGCTGGACCCGGGCGCGCCCCGTCCCCACCACGGAGGAGACGATGTCCTCGACTTGCTTGCGCATCCGCTTCTCGAAGGCGGTGCGGCGCTCGTCGCCCATCGCCTGCTCCGGATCGGTCTGGGCGCCGTCGGCGAGCAGCTGCCCGGTCTCGTCGACGATCGAGACCCGCTGCGGCTTCAGCCCGTTCACGGCAGAGGCGACGAGGTGGCGGATGGCGCGGATCTGCTGGGCTTCCAGCGCGCCGCGGACCCGCACCACGATCGAGGCCGACGGCTCCGGCGCCTCGCGCGAGAACAGCGGGCGCTCGGGCAGCACCAGATGGACGCGGGCGGCCTGGATGCGGTCGATGGCCCGGATGGTGCGGGCTAGCTCGCCTTCCAGCGCGCGGAGATGGTTGATGTTCTGGACGAAAGAAGTGGTGCCGAGCGCATCCGACTTGTCGAACACCTCGTAGCCGACGCCGCCGCCCTTGGGCAGGCCGCCCTCGGCGAGCTTCATCCGCAGGCGGGTGACCTTGTCCTTGGGCACCATGATGATGGTGCCCTCGTTGCGCAGCTCGAACTGGATGCCCTGGCGCTCCAGGTCCTTGATGATGCCCGAGGAGTCCTCGACGCTGAGATCGGTGAACAGCGTCGTCATCTGCGGCGTGGTGACGCGCATGATGACGAACGCAAAGAAGCCGACGAGCGCGGCGGTGACCGCGATCATCGCCCCGAACCGGGCGGCTCCGATACCCTTCAGAAAGTCCGCAAGACCTTGCAAGCAACCGCCCCGACAGATTCGGCTGCTTTCACAGGAAAGGCCGACTGGGCAATTATTGCCTAGGTGATGGTTTCGATATGGTTAACGAAGGTTAAGAGCTGCGACAAAAGTAGCGCCAAAACGAAACATGAAAAAAATCGGCCTCGCAAGGCGAGGCCGATTTTTGTCAAAAGCCGCAGATTTCCGGATTGCCTACTGGCGATATTGTTGGATACGGGTGGTGCGAAGTCCCGCCAGACCATGCTGGTCGATCGAAAACTGCCAGGAGAGGAATTCGTCAACCGTCAGGGTATAACGGCTGCAGGCCTCCTCAAGGGAGAGAAGACCGCCACGGACTGCGGCGACGACCTCGGCCTTGCGGCGGATGACCCAGCGTTTGGTGCCGGGTGCAGGCAGATCCGCAATCGTCAACGGACTACCGTCCGGCCCGATGACGTATTTTACCCTCGGGCGATGGGGTTCTGTCATGGCGTACTCACAAACTCTCAACCACTGAACTCACTCAGGAACCCTACGCCCGCCGACTTAAAAATCCGCTAAGCCTAAGGCTTCAATACAATTCTCGTTGAAAATGGCTGGAACGCAGCCGTCTCGACCGGCGGGACGGTGCGTCCGGGCGGGCCGAGGGGGGTGTTCGTAAATACTTTACTAACGAAAGAGGCCTGCGGGGGTGTCGCACGGCCCTCAACGTCGTCCTGGCGAACGCCAGGACCCATTACCCCAGCGCGAAGTTTGGCGAAGACTCGGAGTTACTTCCTCGCGCCAAAACGACTTTCGGTGGCGATGGGTCCTGGCTTTCGCCAGGACGACACAGCGGCATTCCGCCTTTAATTGCTGGCCGTCGCGATGATGCTCTTGACCTGGCTCATCGTGTAGCTGGCGCCATCGATGGTCAGCAGCGGCGGCGACTGGGTCAGGTCCACGGATGACACCGTGCCCTGCACCTGCGCGGCGATGCCGACATTGTTGTTGGCGACGTCCTTGCCCGTGGCCGAGATCGTGTACTTACCGTCGGGCCATTGCGTGCCGTCATTGCCCATTCCGTTCCAGGTGAACGGAACGTCGGTGCCCGCGCCGGCGGTGTATTTGCCGGTGAACACGGTCTGGCCGCTGGCATTGGCGACGGTGATGTCGACGGTGGCGTCGCTGGGCACGTTGAGATGCCAGGTTGCCGACGAGTTGGTCATGCTTGCGGTCGTGCCGTCGACCAAGGCGGTCTTGCCGACGAAGCCGAGCGCCTGGGTCGCCTGCGTGGTCTGTTGCAGGGTGACGAGCTGGGACAGCGAGTCGTTGGTCTTGAGCTGCTGCTCGACGCCGGCGAACTGCACCAGCTGCTGTGTGAACTGGTTGGTGTCCAGCGGATCGAGCGGATTCTGATTCTGCAGCTGCGTCGTCAGCAGCGTCAGGAAGGTCTGGAAGTTGCCGGCCAGCGTCGCGCCGGTGCTCGAGCCCAGGCTTGGGTTCGACGAGGATTTCGGCAGGTCGGTCGTGCCGGAGACGACGGACGGGGCGGTGGCGGCATTCGTGGTAGTCATGATCGAATACTCCTCACACTCTGATATCGACGCCGCTGCTCGATCCGAGCATGCGGCCGTAGCTGCGCCCGACCGGGGCTGCGGGAACTGCGTCGTCGTCGCTGACGATCAACCGGCGGGCATTGCCGCCATTGTCGTTGTTTTGGCCGGAGTTCTGCCCCGACGAGTTCTGGTCGCGCAGGCTGAAGGACAGCCCGTTGCTGCCGGTCTTGAGGCCGGCATCGTCGAGCGCGCGCTGCAATTGCGGCGCGTCCTGCCGCAGCATCTGCAGCGTCTCCGGCTTCTCGACGGTGAGATGCGAGGTGACCTGGCCGTTGCGGTCGACATTGATGCGGACGTCGATGCGGCCGAGGTCGAGCGGATCGAGGCTGATGTCGAACCGGGTCTTGCCCGCGCGCGCAGCGGCGGCAATTTCGATCGGCACGCCGCTGATCGGAATGGCCGTATTGGTGGCCGCGGTCGCCGTGAGCGTCGCTGTCGAAGCGGTCGCGGCCGAAGTGGTATTGGTCAGCGACGCCTGCACGGCCGAGGCCGCCTGCGCGCTGGTGTCGGTGGTGGGGACAGCGACCTGCGTGCCGGCATGGGCATGATTGGTTGTCGTCGCCGGTGCCGCATCGGCGGTGCGGTCGGAAGTCCCAGCCTTGGCGTCGGCCGCGTTCGCATCGATGGACGGCTTGTCCGGTTGCGGATGCGCCGTGGTGGCGGACGCTGCTGTCGCCGAGGTCTGCGCGGCGTTCGCCTTGCCGGTGTCCTGGCCGATATTGGAGACGTCGCTCGCGCCCTGCGCGATCGCTGCGGCCTTGAACGAGGTTTTTGGCGTGCCCTGGTCGACCGCGGCGATCAGGCCGCCATTGGTCTTGGCATCGGTCGCGGTCGAATCGGTCGTCCCGGTCGCGGCATCGGCCAGCGTCGCCGAAGTGTCGGCATCGACCTTGGCACTTGCGGTCTTGGCGCTCTTGTCGCCCGGCGTCGCGGTATCGGTCTTGGGGCCGGCGATCTGCGCCGCGATGGACGCGCTGGCGGCGATGCCGGCGGCGGCAATCGTCAGCGGCGAGGAGGCGGAGCCGGCGGCCTGGTTCGTAGCCGCGTTCGGATCGGCCGGCACGGCCACGACGAGTGCGTTTGGATCGGGCACAGCGGCGGCCTGCGTCGCGTCAATCTGCGCGGCTGCGACGGCGTCAACGGCGGCAAGGCTGCCGTCGGCCTTGTCCCCCTTGGTCTCGTCGGACTTGTCCGCAGACTTGTCGGCCGATTTGGCGTCGGACGCCTCCGGCTTGTCCTTGGTCTTGCTATCAGCCTTGGCCGCATCAGCCGTCGTATCGTTCTTGGCGTCGCTCTTGGCGTCGTTCTTGATGTCGCTTTTGGCGGACGCGGAATTGTCAGCGTCGTCGCTGGCCTTGCTCTGCAAGGGCTTGTCGGTCGCCGAGCGATCGCGCGGGCTCCTGTCCGAGGCGGAGGAGGATGAATCGGTCCGGCGCGGGGAGTCCTGCGCGGAGGACGCCGCGCTGTCGCTGATCGCCTGGGTGTTGCTGTCCACCAGCGAGCCGAACGAGTCGTTGGCGGAGTTCTCTTTCGGCGCTTGCGACCGGGCAGGCTTTTGCTGCGCGCTTGGGACTTGCACGCTTGCCACGACATCTGACGTACGACCGACCACAGGCAACCCCTTGGAAACATCTTCGCCATGAGAGGGAGCAAGGAGCGGGCCATCCTCGCGCTGAGTAATTTTATTTAATGAAATCAATGATTTGATGATTTGGCGTCCCCGCCCCAGGGCCTCTCGAAGGCCCGCCATTTCTGCCTCCTCGGCAAGAATTGCCGTAAACCTTGCGGGGTCCGTGATTGCTTCACCGGAAGGCCGCCTATATTAAAGAGACAGCTCTCAACCGCTTTCGACCGGGCAGGCCGTGCCCTTCGGGAACTCTCAGTTCCCGGGGATCGCCGATGTCCCGCCGGAAGCACCCAGCGGATCGCCCAACGCCGCCGTCCACAACGCTTTAAGGCCCATGCTCAACAGTCTGGATCTCGAAGGCCGTCCTGAGGATACCAGGGTCGTCGTTGCCATGTCGGGCGGCGTCGATTCATCGACGACGGCTGCGCTTTTGAAGGCGGAAGGCTACGACGTCGTCGGCATCACGCTGCAGCTCTACGACCATGGTGCTGCGACCCATCGCAAGGGCGCCTGCTGTGCCGGCCAGGACATCCACGACGCCCGCGATGTCGCGGCCAAGCTCGGCATTCCCCATTACGTGCTCGACTACGAGGACCGCTTTCGCGAATCCGTCATCGACAATTTCGCCGACAGCTACGCGCTCGGCGAGACGCCGGTGCCGTGCATCGAGTGCAACCGCTCGGTCAAGTTCCGCGACCTCTTGAAGACCGCGCGCGAATTGGGCGCCACCGCGCTTGCCACCGGCCATTACGTCGCCTCGCGCCGCCGCGACGACGGCTCGCGCGCGCTGGTGTGTGCCGCCGACGCCGATCGCGACCAGAGCTACTTCCTGTTCGCGACCACGCAGGAGCAGCTCGATTATCTGCGCTTTCCCCTCGGCGACATGACCAAGCCCGAGACCCGCGAGCTGGCGCGGCGCTTTGGCCTCGCGGTTGCCGACAAGCACGACAGCCAAGACATCTGCTTCGTGCCCACCGGGCGCTACACCGACATCATCACCCGCCTGCGGCCGAACGCGATGGACCCCGGTGACATCGTCGATCTCGACGGCCGCGTGCTCGGCCGTCACAACGGCATCGCCAATTTCACCATCGGCCAGCGCCGCGGCCTCGGCATCGCAGCCGCCGCACCGCTGTTCGTGGTGCGGCTGGAGGCCGCCAACCGCCGCGTCGTCGTCGGCCCGCGCGAGGCGCTGAAGATGCACCGCATCAGCTTGCGCGACGTCAACTGGATCGGCGATGGCGACATCGACCGCGCCATCGGCAATGGCCTCGAAATGTTCGTGCGCGTGCGCTCGACCCGCGCGCCCCAGCCGGCGTGGCTGCGCGGTGCGAACGGCCATTACGAAGTCGAGCTCGTCGCCGGCGAAGAGGGCGTTTCGCCGGGACAGGCCTGCGTGTTTTACGACGCACCTGGCGGCCAGGCCCGCGTGCTCGGCGGCGGCTTCATTCAAAGCGCCGCCGCGAAGGCCGCAAGCAGCACGACGAGGCCGCTCGCAGAAGCGGTCCGCGGCTAAAAAAATATATAGGGCAGGGGGCATGGCAGCAGACATCTCGCGGGCCGGGGTCGAGAAGGCCTATGGCCGCTGGGCGCCGGTCTACGATCTCGTGTTCGGCAAGGTGTTCGACGCCGGCCGGCAGTCGACCATCGCGGAGGCCGACCGCGTCGGCGGCCGCATCCTCGACGTCGGCGTCGGCACCGGGCTTTCGCTGTCGGATTATGCGCGCACCACAAAAATCTGCGGGGTCGACATCTCCGAGCCGATGCTGCGCAAGGCGCAATCGCGCGTGCGTGCGCTGCGCTTGAGCAATGTCGAGGTGCTCTCGGTGATGGACGCGAAGAATCTCGCCTTCCCCGGAAACTTCTTCGACGCGGTGGTCGCGCAATACGTCATCACCGCCGTGCCGGATCCGGAGGGCACGCTCGACGAGTTCGTGCGCGTGCTCAAGCCCGGCGGCGAGCTGATCCTGGTCAACCACATCGGCGCCGAAAAGGGTGTTCGCAAACTCTCCGAACTCGCGTTTGCGCCCTTGGCCCGCCGCCTCGGCTGGCGCCCGGAGTTTCCGTGGGCCCGCCTGGTCGACTGGGCCGCGAAACATGGCGGCGTTACGTTGGCGGAGCGCCGCCCGATGCCGCCGATGGGGCACTTTTCGTTGATCCGCTACCTCAAATCGTAATGTTCGGGGGTGGGAACAGGGCGCGCGCCCCGCGCGTTTCCCTCCCATGCGCACCACATCGAACATCATTCTGGCCAGCCTCCTGATCGCCGCCTCCGGCAGCGCGATCGCGCAGGCCCCGCCCGCCCCGGCGACGCCGCCGCAACAAACCGCGCCGCCATCCCCGCAGCACGCCACCAATTGCACGCCGCAGGACCGCCCGAACCGCTCAGCCGACGGCACCACCACCGGCCAGTCCCGGGAACCGCTCGGCGACAAGCTGGCCAAATCGGACGGCGTGCTCTGCCCGCCCTCCGGCGTCGATCCCGAGATGCACGCCCCGGCGCCCAGCACGAACGGCGCCATGCCCGTGATCCCGCCCCCCGGCAGCCCCGGCGGGGAGCCGACAGAACGGCCGAAATAGGCCCTGTTCCGCACCCCCAATCTCGGCGTCAGGCCCGGGCGCGGCCCGGGCATCCACGTTCTCGGCGGCAGCGAAGAAGTCCGTGGATGGCTGGGACAAGCCCGGCCATGACGGTGCGGCCGGAAATTAAGCTCAAAACAAGCCAATTCGTCTCCACCCGCGGCCATGTCCGCCGAAGCTTTCGCTAAGCGGAAGCGAAGGCGGATTGACAGCCCGCCGCCCCCTTCCTTATATGCCGCGCGTTCGCGAGATCGGCCTTGTCAGGCCCTCGCGACCCTGTGGCGGGGTAGCTCAGCTGGTTAGAGCACGGGAATCATAATCCTGGGGTCGGGGGTTCGAGTCCCTCTCCCGCTACCAAATTCCGCGATTTTGCATCCCTAATTACTATCTCCTGCGATTTTGTACTCCTGACCCGTAGCGGTCGGAGCCCCGCTTGCGGGACTGCGTTGTCCGAGAAAAAGCCTCGCGGAGCGTCCCGAACTCAGGAATCGTCATTTTTCCATCCCGGTCACGAACCAGGAGGGTGAGGAGATCGGGAAAGTGCCAATGGATGTCCTGCACTGAAATCCCGGCCTGACATGTTGACGAGAATCGGAGTGATCTCGGATACGCACGGCCTTCTCCGGCCGGAGGCCGAGCGCTGTCTTGCGGGAGTGTCGCATATCCTCCACGCCGGTGATATCGGCGCGCCGGAGGTTCTGGAGCGGCTTTGCCGAATAGCACCCGTCACCGCCGTCAGGGGAAACGTCGACGTCGGCAGCTGGGCGAGGCGCTATCCCGAAACCGAAACGGTGCACCTCGGCGCTCGTTGCTTCTATCTTCTGCACGATCTCAAGACGCTGGCCATCGACCCTGCGGCAACCGGTGTGAACGTGGTGATAGCAGGACATTCGCATCGGGTGCAGGTCAACACGATCAACGGAGTGCTTTTCCTGAATCCCGGGAGCGCCGGTCCGAGGCGCTTCAAGCTGCCGATCACGCTGGCAACGCTCGATCTGGATGAGGGCGACCTGCGGCCCACCATCCATGAGCTCGACGCGTGAACGAGGTACGTGCGTCGCAGCTAGTGGGTATTCGATTTTTGCCACCGCTCCAGATCAATCGGGGGACGCTTTGGGTCGATCTGCTCCTTCTCGGGATTCCCCTGCCAAGGCTGGTCCGTCTGCCGGTGGGTTGGCAAATCGGTCTGCTGTCGCGGATCGTCGACCGGGGTTTCTCTCGGATCGTTTTCAGGTTCTTTTGCTTTCGGCATAAGCTGTCCTCTCTACAATCCGTCGATGCGGCGGCACGCGATCAGCGTACTGGCGCGGCACGGAAGTACCGATCATCATCTCGAAATTCGGGCGATCCATCGCGGGGTCATGCGCTGATGAGAGGATGGAGCGGAGCTGTTCGCGCTGCTGATCGTTGAGGCAGCCGGCTCCTGTGGAGGGGCGGCCCAGATAGTCCGTTGCCCCGAACATCTGCGGGACGGCGAACCAGACGATGAAACCCACAAACAGGACCGCGGCCACTCCCGATCCCGCCATCATCAGCTTCCGGGTGCCGTCCTTCTCCGTTTCACGCGATAGATCCTTGACCATGAACAAAAAGCCGTCGGTAGGAACTGCGGGGTCAACACGGGCAGGAATCGTTCGTTCCTACGGGCATGTATCGGCCGCCGAGGCTGCCTGCGCTGTCATATGGGCTCGCAGGACCGAAACCCTCTCATCCGCGTTTTGCTGTCATGACGCACATCATCTTTAGCGACTACCGCAATCCTGCTGCCGAACAGGCCTATGAGATCGCATGGGACTTTCTCGCCCGTAGTGGAGCGATCCACGATGAATTCGATGCGTGCGTATTTCTAGCCCAACGCATCACCATGATGGTCCAGGAAGGCCAGGAAAATCGGATCCGGATGGCGAACCGCGCGATCTCCGAATACCAGTACCATCTCGAGAACCTCTGCAAGTCGGTCCGCGGCGCGGCTGCTTCACGGGCTTGAGGGCTCGCGAGGAGTTCCGCTGATCACTGCCGATCGGCGATCGTCAGCTTGCCGCGTGCCCCGGTACGTCCGCTCCTGCGCGGTGCAATGGCCGGAACGAGTGCCGGCGCTTCCCCGGCCATGCGCATGGCGAAATAGGCGATCGTCGCCTTGAGACCGTCTTTGAGCGCCACGCGCGGGCGCCATCCCAGCGCTCGAACGGCTGTGTCGATCACCGGTTTGCGGCGCTTTGGATCGTCCTTGGGCAACTCCTCGAACCGGAGCGGGGAAATTGATTCCGTGTACGCCAGCACGTCGCGCGCAATGGCCTCGATGGTGACCTCGTGGGGATTTCCCAGATTGCACGGACCGGTAATCGAAGACGAACTCTCCATGAGCAGCTGGAGGCCGTGCACGAGATCGTCGACGAAGCAGAAGCTCCTGGTCTGCGTACCACCTCCATAGATCGTGATCGGCTCTCCGCGAAGTGCCTGCACGATGAAGTTGGAGACCACGCGTCCGTCATTCTCCAGCATCCGGGGTCCGTACGTGTTGAAGATGCGCGCGACCTTGATTTCGACCCCGTACATGCGATGGTAATCGAACATCAGCGTTTCCGCGGCCCGCTTGCCCTCGTCGTAGCAGGCCCGGGGCCCGATCGGATTGACGTTGCCGAGATAGGTTTCCGGCTGGGGATGGACCTCCGGATCGCCGTAGACCTCGCTGGTTGATGCCTGCAGCACCCGCGCGCCTTTCCGCTGCGCGAGCTCCAGCATGTTGATGGTGCCGAGCACGCACGTCTTCATCGTGCCGACCGGATCCTTCTGATAGTGACGGGGCGACGCCGGGCAGGCGAGGCTGTAGATCCGGTCGATGTCGCCGTCGATCTCGACGGGATCGCGCACGTCATGTTCGATGAAGCGAAAATTCGGATGATTGAGCAGCGGCCGGATGTTGTCGATCCTTCCCGTAAACAGGTTGTCGAGACAGATCACGGTGTGGCCGCGCTGCAGAAGCGAGTCGCAGAGGTGGGATCCGATGAAGCCGGCGCCGCCGGCCACCAGAACGGTGGGGGAGCGGCGGGACGCGTTGATGCGGGTCTGAAGTGTCATGGTGGTGCCTTTCAGATTTGAGCGACCTGCATGGGACGCGAGGCGGGAAGTTGCGGGGCTTTCCGACGGCGACGGACCGATGCCTCGGCGTAGTAGGTCTCCACTTGCCGGGCGCGATGGTCGGAGGTGTGGTCGGCCAGAACGCGCCGCCGTGCGTTTTCCGCGATCGTGCGCCTCCGCTCCTCGGGCATGTCGCGCAGGATCTCCACGACGTCGCGGGGGCTCGATGCGAGCAGGATTTCCCGGAAAGGCTCGAAGACGGTCTCGATTCCAGGCCACCGGTCCGAGATGACGGGCGTGCCGCACGCGGCCGCTTCGAACAGACGAACGCTGGGCGAGAAGCCGAGCGCGCGCATGTCGGCGCGGGTGGCGTTTAGCGTAAAGCGTTGCTCTGCGTAAAAGCCCGGATGATGTCTCGGCGTGAGGTGCTCGATCCGGGCGACATTGGCGGGCCAGACCACCTCATCGGGATATTGCGCGCCGGCGACGACGAATTGCTCGCGTGACAGAGTGCGAGCGGGGGCGAGCAGCAACTGCTCCAGAACCGGTTGCCGGTCCTCGCTATAGGTTCCGAGATAGCCTAATGCCCACTTCTTCTCCACGCGTTGTGGCGCGTAGATGTCGGTGTCGGCACTGCAATACAGCACCCGCGCCAGCGGACTGCCATAGTTCTCCTCAATCATGCCGGGCACCGGGCCGCCGGCAAAGGACAAATAAAGGTCGAAGCGCGGGATCATCGCCGCGGAAAGATAGTCCAGGCCCTGCTCGAGCTTGGCAAGCGTGACCGGCGTGTCGATGTCGTAGAAGGCGGTAATCCCCCGGGCGTGGGTCGTGATCCATTCGGAGATCGCGATGCCGTCGGGCACGTAGGAGCCAATGACCACCAGATCGGCATCGCGGATTATCTTGCCGAAACGCTGCGGGATGTCCTTCAAGGATTGATAAAGCTCGACGGTCCAAGCGGAAGGCTTGGCAAGATCGCGATGCTCGCGATACCAGGGGACGTCGCGTTCGAGAAATGTGACGTGGTGACCTCGTCGTGCGAGGGCTTCGATCAGGGCGCGGTAGGTCGTGGCATGGCCGTTGCCCCAGGACGAAGTAACCGAAAGACCGACGACGACGATGGTGAGGTTCATTCTGCTGCCTCGATTCGCGAACTGCTTGCGGCAAAGAGATCGTTGAACTGGCGCGCGCGCTGCCGGTAGGTGTGATGGCTCAGAATGCGCGCACGAGCGCGCGCTGCGATCGCCTGAGCCCGGTCGAGGTGCAGTGCGGCAAGATGCTCTGCGACCTCGGCCCCGCTCGCGGCCACCAGCACCTCGCGATCTGGTTCGAGAAAATGATCGATGCCGTCCCACTGGTCGGTGATCAGGCAGGCTCCGGCACCGATGGCTTCGAACACGCGCGTTGGCGGCGAGAAGCCGTAGCGGGCCATGCTATCGCGATTGACGTTCAGCGTAGCCAGAGCGGAGCCGAAAAACGTGTTGTGGTCGCCGGTCCCGACATGCCCGACCTTGTGCAGATTGGCTGGCGTGTCTTTCGAGTCCCACCCCGATCCACCGAGCACGAACGTCTTGTCCGGCAATCGGCAGGCGACATCGATAAAGAACCGCTCGACGCGCTGCTCGCGATCAGGGAGGCGGTTTGCCAGCAAGCTCAGATCGCAGGTGAAGTGCGCATTGGGCGGCGCCGGAAAGTGCGTGGCGGGGTCGAGCGCATTGTAGATCGGCACGCAGTCTCGCGCGCCGATGCCGCGATAAGCGGATACGACAGCATCGCCGCCGCCATAGGTCAAAACCATGTCGTAGGACCGGATCGCATGGCGCAGATGATGGTCTGGATTGTCCGCCACCGACTCCAGCGTCGCGGGGGCATCGACGTCCCAGTAGATGCGCATCGCATTCGACGGAATTTCGGCGACCGCGTTCTCCAGCTCCCGATCGAAGACGCCGACGCCGCTGGCCTTGACCAGCATGTCGGCCGAGCGGGCCGCTTCCTCAAGCGAGCTTCGCCAGCCGTCGGGCGTCGCGGCGTAGACCACCACCTTCGCCCAGTCCGGATCGTCGATGTCGCGATGGGCCTGGCGCTCGAAGGCATCGGGCTCGAAGAATGTGACGTCGTGGCCGAGGGCCACAATCTCCTTCAGCATGCCGCGGTAATAGGTGGCAGCACCGTTCCAGTAGGATGAGACGAGGCTGGACCCGAAGAAGCAGATCTTCATGCGGAGGCTCCGATGTATCGCAGGGGCTTTTTGGAGTGGCCTGTGGCCCGGAGGTCCTGCACGATGCCGACAAGCTGCTCCGCCCGGTGACGGCAGGTGTGACGTTCCTTGATTGTCCGGAGTCCGGTCTCCACGGTGGAGGACCATAACTCCCGGTTATCGAGCAGCGCACGAAGCGCCCGCTTCATTTCGGTGCCGTCGGAGGCGCCGAGATAGGCACCTTCCGGGAACAGGCCTTCCGCATCCGACCAGGGGGCCGAGACCAGTGGAATGCCGCAGGCCATCGCCTCGAAGACGCGAATGGTTGGAATGCCCGGAAGCAAGCGGACATAGGGGCCGCGGGGAACGTGGACAGTCGCGCGTGCGCCGGCGAAAGCGATGGGAGCCCAGTGTGCGGGCAGCCAGCCGCCATACCGAATGCCTGCCGCCTGAATGGTGTCGAGCGCCCCGTCCGAATAGCGGACGCCATAGACCCCCGCGCGCAGCTTCAGCTCGGCCACGGGTTCGACCAGAAATTCGTTGAGCTCGGTGCTGCGTTCGCCGTCGCCCCAATTTCCGATCCAGACGACATCGTCGGTGCGCTCGACATGCGGCAGCGGATGGTACAGGGCGATGTCGGCCGCCTCGTGCCAAGTGAAGGCCCGGTCCGCCCAGCCGAGCTTCAGATAGATTTGACGAAGGACCTCGCCGAAGGCGAGCACACCGTCGAAGCCGTCGAGGTCGAACTGCGCAAGTTCGTCCGGTGCGCTAACGGCGCGATGATGGGTGTCGTGGAACAGCAGCGTGAACGGAGCGCCGTGAGCCCGTCTCGATCCGATGTCTGCGATTAGATCAGGCGAATTCCATTCGTGGACGACGACGAGATCGGCGCCGTGCAAGGCTTCATCAAGATCAAGGGAGGCATCGTAGCGGCGGATGCCGATGCCGGGAAATAGCGTTGGAATATCCTCCATCGTTTGACTGCCACCCTCGCGGATCGCATTCAATCGGCTCCAGCCGTCGATCGGCTCGAACACGACGACCTCATGACCGAGCGCGTGAAGTTCGCGGGCATAGCCGCGCAGGAAATGGGCATTGCCGTTGTTCCAGCAGGAGGTGAACGCGTGGTAGAACAGAACGCATTTCATGCGCGTACCTCCATGGGGGCAGGCGCGTGATGGTCAGCAAGCAGCTCCTCGTAGAGGCTGAGATAGGCGCTCGTGGTTCGGGCCAGCGAGTAGGTCAGGGAATGCTCAAAGGCGGCACGTTGCAGCCGCACTCGCTCGCGATCGTCGGTGCACAGATCCGCGAGTGCTCGATGCAGCGCCTTGCTGTCGGTGGGGTCGACGAACAGCGCGGCCCCGCTCCACAATTCCCTGAAAGTGGGAATGTCGGACAGGACGAGAGCGCATCCCGCCGCCGCGGCTTCCAGAACGGAGAGGCCGAACGGCTCATAGAGCGCGGGGCTGGCAAAGATAGCGGCGTGCTGCAAGTGCGCGCGCATGGCTTCGTGAGGCAAATGCCCGAGCCATGTGACGGAAGCCGAAGGGCACTCGTTCACCGGCCCGGCCACCTGAACGGGCCAGTCCAGCCCAGGCGCGGCAGTCGCCAGGACCTCGATGTTCTTGGCGCGGTCCCAGAGCCGGCCCGCCGCAAAGATCATGTCTTGCTTCCGTCCCGCGAGACCCTGAGGGCCAATTCCATTCCAGATCACGATGCCGCGCGAGCGAGGCCGATAGATTTCCGCAATGTCGTCGTGGAAGGACTGGCTGGGACAAACCCAGGCCTGTGCGGTGTCGAGTGCGGCGGTCACCCGTTCGGTGTAGCCGCGCCATTTCGGTTCGCCGAGCCAGCTCGTATCGCGGCAGGCGAGCCCCCAGGAGTTGACGCAGGAATGCGCGACGACCACCACCGGCGCGCGCCAGGCGAAGGTCGCCTCGCGAAAACTGTTGAGGTGAACGACGTCAGGCCGGATTCCGGCTTCGAGCTTCGCAAGGACGCGCCTGGCCTGGGCCAGATCTTGTCCGTCCGGGTCCTGCCATTCGAGTGCAAGGTCCGTTTCGATCAGGCGGACCCGCGAGCCACGCAGCATCTCAAGCTGGCCGGCCCGTGCGCGGGGGCCCATCATCACCAGGGTGACGTCGGCGCCCTTCGCAGCAAGGGACGAAGCAAGAGAGGACGAGTAGGTCCAGACGCCCCCGATGGTATCGGTCGTCATCAGGATCCTGAGCTGCGAGCTGCGGCTCATGATGTCACCTGCAGTTCGAGAGCCTCGAGCGGGACCGGGCGATCGTTCTGCACGTCGCTGAACTGGTCGAACATCGCAAGATAGTGCCGGTGTGCGCGCTCCCAGGCGAAATCGTCGGGCTCGCCCCACAGCTTTCGATAATCCGGCGAGCCCGGATAGGGATACAGCGGGACCGGATCGTTGGCCCAGATGCCGGCATCCTGCATGGTGCGGCGCCAGCGCTGCACGACGGGATCATCATCCTCGGGGACTTCGATCAAATTGGCCTGCACGAAAGGAACGTGACGGCGCGCTTCGACCAGCCGTTCGGCAAGCTGGTCGGTCGTCATCTTGCAGTTCTTGGCGAGCGCGGCGCGTCCTTCGACGGTCAGGCTCTCGATGCCGGCTTCAATCGAGACGCAGCCGGCGCGGCCGAGCAGAGCCAGCATATCCGGCCTCCAGAGGTCGATGCGGGTCTGCACTCCGAACTTCAGCCCGCGTGTGGTCAGCCCTTCCAGCAGTTCCGCGTTCGGAAGGAAAATCTCGTCGATGAAATAGACGTATTCGATGCCCTGATGACGCAGGCCGTCGATCTCTTCGAGAACGATGGAGGCAGGCCGCTTGCGGTAAGCGTTGCGGAAATTCTCCTTGGCGCAGAAGGTGCAGTTGTACGGACATCCCCTGGACGACTCGACCTCGGCTCCCGGCGCCTGCGGCTCGGCTTCGAAACGATGATGGTGATGATGGTGCCGCCGGATCATCTCCTCCGGCCAGTCGAGCGGCGGCTGATCCTTGAACGCGACGGCCTGCGGGCCGCCATTGACACGGAGCGATGCGCCATCGGCGAAGCACAGGCCCGGAAAGTCCCGCTCGCCATTGGCGAGACGCAGCAAGGACGCCTCGCACTCGCCCATCACGACGATGTCGGTGCCGAGCTTTCGAAGCGCGGTCCTTGGCACAGTCGAGCCATGCGGGCCCACCGCGATGAGGATCGGAGCCAAATCGCGCACCGCCATCGCGAGCTCCTGCGGAACGCGGAGCTCGGGAGGGGCACAGCGCCAGAACAGATAGGTCGGTGCCGTCGTGATGACGATCTGGTCGGGGCCGAACGCGCGCAGCTCGGCTTCGATATCGGCGAGGGAAAGATCGAACATGTGGGCGTCGAGCAGCAGCGTCTTGTGCCCGGCCGCCTTCAGGTAATGCTCGGAGATCCCGAGTTCGAGCGGAAGGTGAGGGGATCGGCAGCCGAAATAGATGCTGCCGCCAAAATCCCAGTTTGGATTGATGAGGGCAACACGCGTCATGCCAGCGCCTCGCGGTTGCCTTGTGACGATCCGAACCGGCCGTCCAGCCAGGTGTGAAGGGATCGGAGGCCGTCTGCGAACGAAACCTGAGGCGCCCAGCCGAGCGCGCTGGAGAGCGCGCGCGTGTCGGTGACGTACCAGGGCTGATCCCCCGGCCTCCAATCAGCAAAGCGATAGGCCACCTTGCGGCCGGTCAGATCGGTGATGCGGTCGATCAATTCCAGCAGACTGATTGCGTTGGCCGGACCGCCGCCGAGATTGAAGACGCGTCCACCGGCGAGCGCGATGCCATCGAGCACGGCGAGCCAGGCCGAGGCCGCGTCGGAGACGTGAAGCGCATCGCGGACCTGATGGCCGTCGCCATAGATCGTCAGCTCTTTGTTGCGGATGGCGCTCAGCAGGAAATGCGCGATCCAGCCCTGATCCTCCGTGCCGAATTGACGGGGCCCATAGATGCAGCTCATCCGCATCACGACGGTCTGGAGGCCATAGACCCGCGCATAGTCGTGGACGTATTGATCCGCCGTTCCCTTGGAGCATCCATAGGGACTGTAGAAGTCGAGCGGCGCATTTTCCGAGATGCCGGCGGTGAGCAGGCCGCTTGTCGGCGTGTAGCGGCGGCCGGTGAGCGCGATGTCGCCATCGTCGATCAGGCGTCCGTAGACCTTGTTGGTCGAGGCGAACACGATCGGCGCGGCGTTGTTGTGGAGCCGCACGGCTTCGAGCACGTTCAATGTGCCCCGCGCGTTGATCTCGAAATCGGCGGCCGGATCGCTCACGCTGTCGGTGACGGCGACCTGGGCGGCCAAGTGCAGCACGGCGCGGGCTTCGCGTACCGTGTCGATCACCGGGATCGGCTCGCGAATGTCGGCGACGGTGATTGTGACCCGGTCGCCATGCCGAGACTTCAGCCACTGCGCATTCTCCCGCACGCCGGCGCGGGCGAGGTTGTCCAGGATCAGCACCGGCTCGCCACGCTCCGCGAGGCGATCGGCGAGGTTGCAACCGATAAACCCGCAGCCGCCGGTGATCAGGACGGGTCTGTTGTCTCGTTCACTCATCACGCGACCAATCCTCGTTGCTGCAGTTCCTTGGTGGCTCGCTCGGCCTGATCGTCAGCGATCTGGTCGGCGAGATATTCCGCCAGCTCTTCGAGCCCGTTCTTGAATGCGACGCGAGGCTCGAAGCCGAGCACGTCGCGGGATTTTCCCATGTCGGCGAAGCAGTGCCGGATATCTCCGGCGCGATATTTCCGCGTCAGCTCGGGCGCAATGTCGCGGCGCCCCATGACTTCGGCCAGATCCTCCGCGACCGACAGAATGGTGCGACTCTGGCCCGAGCCGACGTTGAAGACGTCCTGCGCGTGCTCCGCCTCCAGCGCCAACCGGCAGGCGCGGGCAACGTCATGGACATGGACGAAATCGCGGCGCTGCCGGCCGTCCTCGAAGACGAGGGGAGGACGGCCGTTGAGCAGCCGGGCGGCAAAGATGGCCAGCACGCCGGTATACGGATTGGACAGGGCTTGACGTGGCCCGAACGCATTGAAGAAGCGTAGCGCCACGGTCGGGATGCCATAAGCCTTGCCCGTGATCAGGCACATGCGCTCCTGCGCATATTTGTTGAGCGCATAGATCGAGCTCAGCGAAGGCTGCTTTGTCTCCGGCGTAGGGACAGGATCGAGCGGGTTGCCTGCGGCATCGCGCAGCTCCCAATCGCCGCGGCGAAGCTGCTCGACCGCCCGCTCCTCGCAGGCGACCACGCTCTGATCGGCGCTCCGGTAAAGGCCCTCGCCGTAGATGCTCATGGACGAGGCCACCACGAGCCGCGCGACCGGGCGCTTGGACAGTGTCTGCAACAGCACGGCGGTACCGAGCTCGTTGGTTCTGACGTAGGGTTCGATGTCGTACATGCTCTGGCCGACGCCGACTGCTGATGCGAGATGCAGGACCATGTCGGTGCCGCGCAACGCATGATCGACCGCGAGAGCGTCGGTGACGTCACCGACGACGAGCTCCGCGTCTTTGGCAAGATACGCGGGACGCTGGCGGTTGCCTCCGTGGACCTGCGGCGAGAGGTTGTCGAGCAGGCGGACTTCATAGCCGGCCGCCAGCAGCGCGTCGGCTGCATGCGATCCGATGAATCCCGCACCTCCAGTGATCAATACTCGCGTCATTCACCGCTCCGTGCCGCCGTGAGATCGATCCTGCGGGATCAATCCGTGATGAGAATGAAAGCGCGCTGCTGTTCTGGTCGGGCGACCGGCGCGCCAGTCACATTTGGAATAAGAAGCGATGCAAGGAATGTTCGTTCCTGCGAAACCTACAAACGAATATTTCTCTAACCTGGATCAATAACCCAGGTGAATCTGTCCGGTGCAGCGGGCTAAAAATACACGCCGTGAACCGGCGTCGGTAGCTCAAGATGCCTCGCGACCGTCGCGCCGATGTCCGCAAATCCGTCGCGCTTGCCGATCGGAGAAGTTGACCGCGTGCTCCACGCCAAAATCGGCACTTGTTCCCGCGTATGATCGGTACCGCTCCAGGTTGGGTCGCAACCATGATCGGCCGTGATGATCAGGAAATCGTCGTCGCGCAGGCGGTTCAGCAGATCCGGAACGCGTGCATCGAAGGTTTCGAGTGCCGCTGCATAGCCCCCGACATCTCGGCGATGGCCGTACAGCGTATCGAAATCGATAAAATTTGCGAACAAGGTCCCGCCCTCTGCAAGAGAGGCCAGCCCATCGAGCGTGGCATCGAACAGCGCTTGGTTGCCGTCGCCGCGCAGGTTCCTCCCGGTGCCGCGATGGGCGAAGATGTCGTCGATCTTGCCGATCGTGACGATGTCACGGCCTGCGCTTTCGGCGAGATCGAGGATCGTCCGCTCCGGCGGCGGAACGGAAAAGTCCTTCCTGTGCGCTGTTCGCTTGAAGTCACCTGCCGACGTGCCCATGAAGGGACGTGCGATGACGCGCCCGATGTTGAGGGGATCGATCAGTCGGCGCGCAATGCGGCAGATCTCATAGAGGCGTTCGAGTCCGAACGTCTCCTCGTGCGCTGCGATCTGAAACACGCTGTCGGCCGATGTATAGCAGATCGGTTCGCCCGTTCTGATGTGACGCTCGCCGAATTCGGCGATGATCTCGGTGCCGGACGCGTGACAGTTCCCGAGGATGCCGGGCAATCGAGCCTGTTTGCACAGGCGCTCCATCAGGTCGCGCGGGAAGCACGGCTTGGTTCTTGGAAAATAGCCCCAGTCGAACGGCACCGGCACGCCGGCAATCTCCCAATGGCCGGATGGCGTGTCCTTGCCTTTGGAGATCTCGCTCGCGCAGCCAAATCGCGCATGCTCAGGACGGCCATCGAGCCCCGGCGGTACGCGCCCGGTGGCGAGACGGCAAGCCTGGCCAAGGCCGAGCGCGACCAGATTGGGAAGCCGAAGCGGCCCCTCCCGGCGTGGTCCGTCGGCATTGCCGGCCATGCACATGTCAGCAATGTGGCCGACGGTATCGGCACCCTCGTCGCCGTAATTGATGGCATCGGGCGCGGCGCCGATGCCGACGGAGTCCATCACCAGGATCAGGGCACGCATGTCGGCTCCGAGATGTCCGGGCGCGAAGACGCTGCGGACGGCACGAGCCCGGTTTTCGCGCAATAGCGTTCGACCATCTGTGCGCAGAAATCCGCGAACTCGTTCACGTCGAGCGGGGGGCTGGTGTGATGAGGCTCGATACCCCGATGTTCCGGGGTGAAGCAGAAGGTCACGGTGACCTGAAACTCGGCCAGCGCGTCCATCTGCCGATCGAACCAGGCGAGCGCATTGGGACGGAAGCTGTCGGCCCAGGACAGGCCGGTCCTGAGATGCTGCACGCCGAGCCGGCGCATCCAGCGCACGGCGTCATCGAGGCGGTGGTCCTCGAAGTGAAACCACTGGCACAGGCCCATCGCAGGTGCACATTGGCTGAACAGGCCTGCGGCAGCTTTCGGCGTGCCGTCCTCGCGCAGCAGCCCCATGTGGAAATGCCGGTAGTAGGAGGAGCCTTCAGCTTCCTTGTGCCGCGTGGTCGCCTCCCAGCTCGAAGGCAGATCGTACAGGCTGTACCAGTGAATCCGCGGCGCCCGGCCAGTCAATAGCTCAGCGGTCCGCGTCAGTCCCCAAGCCTGCACCTCCTCGGCACCGAAGGACGAGACTCCCACCTCCGTCACCCAGACCGGTAGCGAGGTGACCGCCTTGATCTCCTCGATCTTGGCGGGCCATTCCGCGATCTGCCACAGGTTCCAGTCCAGCGGAAAGCCGTGCACGGCCACGGCATCGACATGATCGAGCACGCCGCGCGCCTGCATGTTGCGCATGAAGGACGGATCGATCGGCGACATGCCGCCAAGCACACGCGGGAGTGTGGGATGCGCGCTGCGGATCGCCTTTCCGGCAGCGAGCGCCAGGCTGGCGAACATGGTCCAATCCGGATCGATCAGGATGTCCCAGTGCGATTTGTTGTTGGGCTCGTTCCAGATCTTGGCGGCTTCGATCATCGGCCGGTCTCCCGCGACGGATAAACCGGACCTTCCGCCTGCGGCCTTGTCACCCGCTTGCAGAGATAGACTTCCTCTTCCGGATGCGCCGCGATCGCAAAGCCGGCGCTGCGCAGCATGGCTTCGGCGCAGGCGCGGTTCGGCACCCACCAATTGGTGGGGTCGTCGGCATATTTGTTCTCGATGAAGTGCAGCTTTGGATAGCCCGGGGAATCGAACTGATCGGTGGTCCAGAAGTCGTAGTTCTTGTCGAGGGAATCCACGCGGCTGTCGCCGCGCTGCATCGACTGGAACAGCAGGAGATCGCCGGCCACGTGCTCGTGGATCAGGTCGAGCGCCAGCAGAGGGTGCCGCAGGTGGTAGAGGACGCCCATGAAGATCACGAGATCGAATTTTTCGCGCAGCTGTCCGACATCATAGGCTGACATCTTGCGGAATTCGATCCTGAGCCCGTTCACCTCAGCCGCGAAGCGGGCTTGCGCGAGATATTCGTCGTCGGAGTCCAGGCCGAGGACGCGCTCGGCGCCGCGCCGCTTCATCTCCATAGCGTAGAAACCGGCATTGCAGCCGATGTCGAGCACGGTCTTGCCTTCGAGGCGGTCCGGAATGATCCCGGAAAAGCGGCGCCATTTCACGTTGGGATAGTCGCCGAGAAAGTGTGAAGGCGCTGTCGGCACGCCGTTAAGGTCCAGATTGTGAAACCATGGCCCGAGCGCATCGACGCGCTCGCGGATTTCCTCGCGGGAGAGGGCGCCACTGCTCATGCGGTCACTCCATTGTTCATTGCGGGGGCCGGGCGGGCTGCCTCCGGCGAACCGCCGGCCAGCAGTCGAGAGCGTCCGTTCCCGGCGGAGCTTTCCGCAAGCAACGCCATTGCTGTCCGGTAGCCGTCGATGGTGCCGACGTCGACATAGGATTCGCCGGCCTTGACGCCGAGACCCTGGCCGCCGGCCGCGATGTAGGCATTGACGAGCGTCCCGAAATATTCATCCCGGCGCTCGCGTTTCGTCCACAACGACTGGAGTTCGCGAAATCCGTTGCCGGACATCTTGAAGGCGCCCCATATCCATTTCGACGCCGCATCCGGCTGCTTGACCTGGATCTCCGTGACGCGGTCGCCGTCGAGCACGACGGCATCGAAGAACTCGGGGTGTTCAACCGGAAACAGCAGAAACGACAGGTCAGCGGCCGGCAATGCCTGCAGGGCCGCCTTTGGGAACCAGACGGTATCCGGAAGTCCGACCAGGATGTCTTCGTCGTGGCCAACCACCGTGCCCGCCCTGAACACGGCATCGCACAGCCCCGACGCATCGGGCTGCACGACATAGGCGAGCTGGGCGCTGCCGTAATGATCGCCGAAATATTCGAGGATGTCCGATTTTCCGGGGGAGATCACGAAGCAGATCTTGTCGGCGCCCCCAAGGATCAGCCGCTCCAGCAGATATTCGGAGACCGCGCACGGACGGTCGATGCCGTCGTCCCGTTGGCTTCCGACCGGAAGCAACTCCTTGGAGAAGGCAAGCGGCTGGATGCGGCTGCCGCGGCCCGCGGCCGGAACGATGCCCCACATGATCAGGCCTCCTCGGGTTGCTGTCGGCGCGCGCCAAGGGATGCCGTCTGCTCGAACAGCCAAATCAGTTCGGCTGCGCGCTTGTCGGATGTGTGCTGATCCATGGTCCGTTCATATGCGCGCCCGGCGATGTGCTGAAGCTCGGCGTCGGTCATCGTCAACGCGGCGAGCGTGTCCTTCGCATCGCGTGCGATCAGGATCTCCTGCCCGGGTACAAAGAATTCATCGAGTCCCGGCCAGTCGTCGCTGAGCAGCGGGGTCTTGCAGGCAGCGGCTTCGAACAGGCGGCCGGAGGGGCACCAGCCCATCTCCGCCATGGCCTGGCGCGTGACGTTGAGTGTCAGCCGGGACGACGCAAAGAACGACGCGTGCTCAGACGGCGGCAAGTGCTGCACGAAGTAAATGTTTGGCGACCAGGGAAAATCTTCCGGGTATTGTGCACCCCCGATCAGGAAGCGCCGATCCTGCCTGCTACGTGCGGGTTCGACGAAGAGAGCCTCGAGAGCGCGCTGGCGATCCTGCGAATATGTGCCGAGATAAGACAGATCCGCACGGTAATGCGGCTGCGACGGCACCGGCCGATGAATGTCCGTATCGACATGGCCGTAGAGCGGACGGACATTGCCAGCGCCAAGCCTGTCGCGAAATTCGTTGCAGATGCGTGGACCGCCGGTGAAGCTCAGGACCAGGGCGAAATCCCGCAGGCCGCACGGCCCGATGTAGGGAACGGTCTCGCCAGCCATCAGCTTCGCCAGCGTGACCGGCGTATCGAGATCGTAGAACACGGGCACCGCCCGACCCTCGGACAGGACGAGCTCCGTCGCGGTGATCGCGTCGGGACAATAGGAGGTCACGATCGCGACATCGGCATCACGAATGTCGCTGCGCGCCAAAGGAAGCACATCGTCCCAGTTCGGGAACAGTCGCAATTGGCCGCCGGGCAGTTCGTGCAAATCCCGCGCGCCGGCGTAGTAGGGCACGTCGCGCTCGAAAAAGACGACGCTGTGGCCGGCTCGCGCGAGATGCTTGCAAAGCCCTCGCCACAAGGTGGCGTGACCGTTGCCCCAGGACGAGGAAATTGTCAGGCCGAAAATGACGATCTTCACGCTGGCACCCGTTGATTGATCCCGGTGATCTTGAGTCCGCGATTGTCCACGCTGAGGGTGCTGACGCTGCCGGGGTCGATCTCGATCGAGAGGAAGTCGTCGATCTGTTTCCGGGAATAGTGCAGCAGCGCCGCGCGGATCGGTTCGGCATGGCTGACGGCGACGACGACGGTGCCGCTGCCATGATCATTGCGCACCTGTTCCAGATGGGCGACGACGCGCTTCTGGAGCGACCGCATGCTTTCGCCGCCTGGCGGGCGGTTCGTTCCGCGTTGTTCGTTCCAGCGCGACCATCGGGGGTCCCCGGCGAGCGCCTCGAATGACAGTCCGGTCCATTCGCCGTAGTCGAGCTCGTCGAGTGCCGGCACGATCTCGACTGGCAAGCCGAAGCGCGCCGCCAGGATGCAGGCCGACTGCATGCAGCGCCGCTGCGGGCTCGACTGGACCATGCTCGGCGGCGGCGTGAAGGTATCGGCGCATCGCGCGATTTCCTCGCAGCCGAGATCATCGAGCTCTACGCCCTTCATCCGGCCACAGAGCGTGCGGCCGAGCAGGGCATGATGCCCATGGCGGATCAGATGAATGATCTCCGCCATCAGGCGTACGCCTTGTCGTCGATGAAGGCGCGCGTTCGCCGTCCGGCCTCCTCGTCCGTGAACTGCTGAGGCGGCGACTTCATGAAATAGCTCGACGGCCCCGTCAGCGCGCCGGCCTGCCCGCGGTCCATGGCGAGCTTGGCGCAGCGGACCGCGTCGATCACGACGCCCGCCGAGTTCGGGGAGTCCCAGACCTCGAGCTTGACCTCCGCGCTCAAGGGAACACCGCCGAACGTCGTGCCTTCCAGGCGGATAAAAGCCAGCTTGCGGTCGGTCAGCCACGGCACATGGTCGCTCGGGCCGACATGGATATTATCGGCATCCATGGGCACATCGAACTGGCTGGTCACGGCCTGGGTTTTGGAGATCTTCTTGGACGTCAGCCGCTCGCGCTCGAGCATGTTCTTGAAGTCGGTGTTGCCGCCGACGTTGAGCTGGTAGGTTCTGTCCAACCGCACGCCGCGTTCGCGGAAGAGATTGGCGAGCACACGGTGCAGAATGGTGGCGCCGACCTGGCTCTTGATGTCGTCGCCGACGATCGGCAGGCCTGCATCCTCGAATCGCCGCCGCCAGTCGGGATTCGAGGCAATGAAGACCGGGATGCAATTGACGTAGCCGCAGCCGGCCTCGATCGCGCGCGCGGCGTAAAATTCGCTCGCGCGCTGCGAACCGACGGGAAGATAGGACACAAGCACGTCCGTGCGCGACGTCGCGAGCACCTCGGAGACGTCGGCTTCCGGAACATCCGCAATCGGAACGTCGTCCTTGAGATATTGGCCGACGCCGTCCATGACAGGGCCACGTTGGACCATGACGCCGGTGGGCGCGACGTCGGAGAAGCGGTGCGTGTTATTCGGCGCTGCGAAGATTGCCTCGGCCACGTCGCGTCCGACCTTGCCGGCATGGACGTCGAAGGCCGACGCGACCTGAATGTCGCTGATGTGGTAGCCGCCGAGATCGGCGTTCATCAGCCCAGGCACCGGCTCATTCGATTTGGCGTCCCGGTAATAGGAGAGCCCCTGAACGAAGGAGCTCGCACAATTGCCGACACCGACGATGCCGACGCGCACGCGCCGCCTGTCCTGAAGACGAGAATGCATGGATCTAGGCCCTCCGGAAGACGTGCAGCGTTAAGGCATGCAGTGTTGAAGACGTACTGTGTTAAAGACTTGCAGTGTTGAAGACTTGCAGTGTTGACGTAAGTACGTCGGCGAACGTGAGGAACGTATGTTCGTTCCTGAACTCACGGCACTACGTCAGATTCCGGCCAAAAAAATTTCGCGCCCTTAACCTGGGATAGAATCCCGAGCAGTTTGGCGGGAACTAAAAGCTTCCATGATGAAGATGGAGAAGATGATGCTCTGAGAGAGCCCGACACCACGAAAGAACAAATCCTTCCGTCCGGCGTTCACGGCGAACAGTCTGACGCGACGACCTATTCGTCGCTCGCTCTTTGTCAGCAGTCGAGGTGTGACATGTCAACCAAATCACAAACCAGCGAAGCCCAGCAGACCACCAGCCATGACGTGATCAGGAAATGGGCGGAGGAACGCGGCGGAAAGCCCGCGACGGTCAAGGCTACCGAGGAGGACGGACACGCCGGTATCCTGCGCATCGATTTCGATCCGCCCGACGAAGGTCTCGACCGGATCAGCTGGGACGAATTCTTCGCGAAGTTCGACGAGACCGGCATCGCGTTCCTTCACCAGGACCGCACCAAGGATGGCAAGATGAGCCGTTTTCACAAATTCGTGCGGCGTTGATCGGATCACCGCGAGTGTCGGTTAGTTGGACGGAAGCGATGCGAGCAGGCGACTTCGAACGTGCCTGGGCGATCAGCGACCGCGATCTGGCGATGCTTGCGTATCCACCCAAGCACACCGGGCCTCGTCACCTGCAGCGTATCTGGCGCGGCGAGGAGCTGACGGGCAAGGATGTGCTGGTCCGCTGCTACCACGGGCTCGGCGACACCATCCAGTTCCTGCGCTTCATGCGGCCGCTTCGTGACGTCGCGCGCCGGGTCACGGTCTGGTGCCAGGGCGAGCTTCTGCCGCTGGTCGAGCGAACGGCTGGCGTCGATCGGGCCTTTGCGCTCCATGATGGTACGCCTGAGGTCGACTTCGAAGTCGATGTCGAAATCATGGAGGTGCCGCATGCCATAAGGGCGGGGCGGGAGCACGTCGAGATGCGGGCACCTTACGTATCGCTGCCGCCGGCGGTCGCGCCAGCACTTGCGCAAGTGCGAGGTCTTGAACTTCGAGGTCTCGAAGTTCCAGGTCTTGAAGTTCCAGGTCTTGGACTGCGAAGGCTTGCCGTCGGTCTGGTTTGGGAAGTCGGCAACTGGGACAAACGAAGGACCATCCCGCCGTCCCTGTTGGGGCAACTTGACGTTCCCGGCGTGACGCTCTGCTCGCTGCAACGCGGGGCCCGAGCGCGCGAACTGGCCGAGATCGGCGCGAGGGACGTCAGCACGCCTGACATTACGGTTCTCGGTCATCTCCTCCAGCGGCTCGATCTGCTCATTTGCGTCGATACCATGGTGGCCCATCTCGCGGGAGCACTCGGCTGTGATGCGTGGGTCTTGTTGCATGCGGATTGCGACTGGCGCTGGCCGTCATCCGAGTCCCACTCCCTTTGGTATCCGAGCCTGCGGCTGTTTCATCAGAGGACGCCAGATAATTGGGATGATGTCATTGGAGAAGCGCGGCAGGCCCTGATTGCACGCTCCGCAATCCGTCAAGGTGTCGTCCGAAACGGGCTCAAGCGAGCGCAAGGTCCGCCGTAAGTGGCCTGAGACGCGAGGACGACGCATCGTCGCGGCTGGACGGAATCCCCAGATAAGTCGGATCGAATCTTGCGAGCCGCACGAGTCCCGGCCAGTCCGTGATCGTTACCGTCTTACCCTGCCATTGCAGGAGGTTGCATCGTCGCAGTTCCTGAATTGTGCGGTTGGCGTGCACTGGGGAAATGCTGCACGCTGCCGCAAGGTCCGATTGGGTAAAGGGTGATGGCAACCTGAGATCTCTCGCCAAGCCGACGCTTTGCAGGCGGGTAGTGATCTCGCACAGCAGATGCGCAACACGCGTCAATGCATCACGGCTGCCCAGGTTCACCGTCCAGTTGCGCTGAATGGCGTGGCTGGTGAGCAGCATCAGCAGCAATGCGCGAGACATCGCGGGCGAACGCGCGGACAAATCGTGAAAGAAGCGGTGTGGCACGAGAGCGACGATGGCCGGGCCGAGTGCGATCAGGTTGCCGTCAACGCGCGGACGATAAAGCGTGTGTAGATCGGCGATGTCACCGGGAACATGGATTGACGTGATCTGCCCGTCCGCACTCTCTGCATCCTGCCAGGACAGATATCCCTGAAGCAGCAGGCAGCACTGGGTGGTATCATCGCCATGCCGCAAAACGGCCTGACGCGAACTGAGATGCGCGATTGTGCTTGCCATGTCCGCGAGCAGGTGGAGATCGTCAGCCGTTACGGGAGTGAGGCTCGCCAACCGGTCGGCGAGCTTGGAGAACGCAAATCCTGCCTGCATTGGTCGCCTAATAACTCAGAACCCGTCCCCAATTTGATCGATGAGAACGACAGAACGCATTAAACTTTGATAGTTTCGCTCCATGCAGGTGATTGTTTGTCTGCCCCGCACGCGCGAAAAAGGCGACGCGCCATCGGCGCCCGGGATCAGGTCTGCGTCGATGACGAGGTTCTTCTCCCGGTGAGGGCGGCGTATCCTGCCGCAATTGCGCGGAGCCGATCGACAAGCTAAGTCGTTGATCTCTTGAGCGGTGAAGCGGGCAAGCCTGATTGTTCGCGCACGTCTTCTGCCCAAGGGCTGTGACGGTCAAACCCGTACATCCGGCCTCGGCCTTCGTTCTGCGTGGCCGGTGCTGAGCGAACTTGGTGGCAGCTGTCCGCGAAAATCCACCATCAATGTGCCGTCCGTTTCGACTCAGGGAGGGCGCGCGGAACATCGCCGACATCGTCAAGGTCAGGCGCCTGGCCGTATCCCATGCGTTTCATCTGCTGATGTACCTGCGCCATTTCAGCGTCGCTGAGGCGCGGCGGCTCGCCGATAGCCAACGCATGGACATACATCTTCGCCAGCGTCTCCACCTCCACGGCGAGCCAAAGCGCCTTTTCGAACGTTTGGGCCGTTACGATCAAGCCATGATGGCCAAGGAGGCAAGCGTTGCGATCTTCGAGGGCCTTGAGGGCGTAGTCCGATAGTGCCTGAGTGCCGAAACAAGCATATGGCGTACAGTGCACATCGTTGCCACCCGCAACTGCAACCATATAGTGGAAGCAGGGAATGCCACGCTCATGAACGGCGAGAATCGTGCTGAAGGTGGAATGCGTATGCAGCACGACGTTGACGTCTTCGCGTGCTCGCAGAATATCGCGATGAAAGCGCCATTCGGATGAAGGCCGATGGTTGCCCTGGTAGTTCGCGGCAAAATCCATCGCGACAACGTCGTCTGGCCGCATCCGATCATAGGGCAGACTGGTAGGCGTGATCAGCATGCCGTTTGGAATCCGGTGCGAAAGATTGCCGGATGTGCCCTGATTGAGGCCGTTTCGATTCATCTCCCTGCAGGTATCGACAATGCCTTGGCGGAGATCGGCATGATTATGGTCTGTCATGAAGACGGCTCCGAGAAAGCGATCCAGGACTGGTAGGCGGCGGAAAGGTCGCGCGGTTCGAACCCATCGTTGCTGAGTGATGTGACGGCTTCAAGGATCACACTCGAAACCGGCAGCGTACGCGAGAACCGCCGCCACAGCAGCGCAGCGCCAAGCGCCGTTCCGTCCGGAGACCGACTCACCCAGACGCTCTGCGAGGATCGCAAAGTCGCAAGGCAACGGGCGAAGGGCAGGTTTGCGGCAAAGCCACCATCGATGACTATGCGTTGTGAGCTCTCGAGCGCATCAAGACAGCGGTTTGCGCTGAATGCTGCGTAGAGCACCGCTAGTGCCTGCCATTCGGCAGGCGTTTCGGGGGGCGGTCCGATGACCCGTCCGCGGCGAGCCGCGCCCGGAAACAGTCCATCATCGCCGACGAATGAGGGGAGCGCCAGGGTTCCCCTCGACAGCAGGGTGGGCAATGCGGCAAGGACGGCTGCATCGGAAGCACAATTGTTCCCGCGGATCAGGTCGTATTCGCGGCCGGTCGCGATCAATGTCGAAGGTGCATTCTCGCCATCGACATCGATATTGAGAACCATCGCGCGCGTGCAATCGAGTTTGTCCAGGGGGAGGCCGCGCTGAAAGCCGATCATCCAGGTACCGGTCGATAGGATCGTGGCATCGGCCATGCCGGCGGCCTTGTAGCGGAACAGGTTGGCGTTGGAATCATGGACGCCACAGAGGATCTCGGTCGATTGCGCCAGGCCGGAGCGCCTGGCTACGGATTCCGAAACCGTCCCTAGCACCTCGCCGGCGGGTACGCATTCGGGCAGCAGATGGCTCCAGCCGCGCTTGCGCATAAGAGAAGAAGGCTGCTGGTGGATGAGGTCCCAGATATGGCTCTGAGCCGCGAGCTGTGAGATTTCACTGGCCGCACGTCCGCCAAGCCGCAAGGCAAAAAACTGCGCGGTGGTCAGATAGGTTTTTGCGCGGGCGAATTCGAGGGGATACGCGCTTTCCTGCCACAGCAGCTGTTTTCCTAGCCGCATCGCCCCTCCGATTCCGCAAAACACTTCATCGCAACCGGGCGCGATTCGCGCATATGCTTCATCGATTGCCGGTGGAGAGACGGCATCATAGTCCATCATCGGCAGCACTGGCGTATCACCGTCGACGAGAACCGCACCGCATCCATGCGCAGCCACGATCACGGCTCCAATGGCATGGCGTTGAGACACGACGGCAAGGGTATCGAGAAACCACTCTTCTAACCCGGCAAGGTCATAGGCGAGGTACGAGCCCTGAGTCATCGGCACATTTGGAAGCGCATGTGTTTCGAGCGGCCAGCCGTCCTCGCTCGCCACTAGCAGTTTGAGATTGGTCTTGCCAATGTCGAGAACTGCGATACGGGGCGAGGCGATCGAGCGCATCATCGCTGGCTACCGCGGCGCTTTGCCGGCGAAATGAGGAACCGCCGCGACGGCAATCAAGATTCCACCCCAGATCGCCAGCGTGAGGAATTGGCTGAGGTTCAGAAGGTTGAATGCCGATGAGATCACCTGAAGGATGATCAGCGCAAGCAATAGCCCGCCGACTTTGCCGAAGCCACCAAACGGATCGATGCCGCCGAGGACGGCCGCGAGAATGGTGACCAACAGATAGCTCTCGCCGTATGCTGCGTTGGCCGAATTGAAACGTGCCAACATGACCACCGCTGCCACGCCCGCGAGCAAGCTGGAAAACACATAGAGTTTGAGGAGGACGGCGCGGGTATCGACGCCGGAGTAGCGGGTCGCCTTCTCATTCGAGCCGATCACGTAAACCTTTGCCCCGAACGGCGTCGCGTTCAGCATGAGCGCGACGGGCAAGGCGCAGAACACAAGTACGATCAAAGCAAAGGGTACCCCGAAAACCGTTCCATTGCCGATAAATACAATGGGCTCCGGAAATCCGGAGATGACGTTACCGCGCGACAGGCCGATCGCGATGCCCTTGCAGAGCGTCATCGTGCCGAGCGTGGCCAGGATCGGCGAAACGCCGAGATAGGCGATGACAAAACCGTTGAGGAGGCCGACCAATGCGGCCACTGCGAATCCTGCAGCGATCGCCAGCACCTGAATGCCGACCCAGGCAAGGCCCTGACTCCCCGGGATGTAGTGCGTCAGCAGGAAGGCGATGGTCAGTCCGGACAGATTGGCGGTCGCGATGATCGAAAGGTTGAGTCCGCCGGATAGCAAGGCCAGCATCATCGCAAGTGAGAGGATGCCGAGTTCGGGCATCTGGAAAGCCATGGATTGCAGCGTGTTGACCGAGAAGAACCGGTCGCCGATCGTGATCGCGAACGCCACCCAGAGCGCGAACAACAGCAGGGTGAGGGTGGTGACCGTGCCGCTGCCGGCGAGGCCGACCATACGCCGGCGAAGCGAGAGGGCGGGCGCATTGCTCATCGGCGCGCGCTCCGGGTTCGCCGCTCTCGCTGGGACCAGGCGGTCGCTGAGACCGAAATGAGAATAACCAAACCGACGAAGAACGGCGACCAGTAGGACGAAACGCCCAACAAAATGATTCCGTTTTGGAGCACCGCGAGCAGTGTCAGGCCCAAAAACGTGCCGAGGACTGTGCCGACGCCGCCCATCAAGCTGGCGCCGCCCAGCACGACGGCGGCGACCACATCGAGTTCCTTGCCTACCAGCACTGTCGGGGCAACGGATTGCGCGAGTTGTGCCTGGATCAGGGAGGCGATTCCGGCCATGACACCCATGTAGCAATAGACCAGTATGTTGAGACCGAAAATGTGGAAGCCGAGCCGCTGTGCAGCGTCGGCATTGCCTCCCATGGCATAGATTTGCCGGCCGATATTAGTTCGATTAAGCAGGAGCCAGGTGACGAGAAACGCCAGCGCGAGCGCAAGGATCTGCAGGTTGATGCCGTACGAGCTATCCTTGCCCCATTCGAATTCGAACCAGAATATTCCGGTCGCAAACCAGTCGGGCAACGAATAGATGTATTTGCCGCCGGTGAAGAAGATCAGAAGTCCATAGAAAATGTTCAGAGTTGCGACCGAAACGATGATCGATGGTATTCGAAGTTTCTGGATGAAGATCGCGTTGAGGGCACCCAGCGCACCGCCAATCCCAATCGCGATCGCAAAGACGCTGATCCAGTTCGCGCCGTAAGCATTGGCAAGCGAGAGTGTGACATATTGCGCCACGGACGCGGTGGCGGTGAACGAGATGTCGATACCCCCGGCGATCAGCACGACCAATAGTCCGAGCGCCAGGATGCCGACGAAGGCGTAGGAGGTCAGCAGATCAAACAGATTCTGCACGGTCAGGAATTGGGCATTCGCGAAGCCCAAGCTGGCGCAGAGCCCGAGGATTACCATCAGCAGCCAGAACTCATGGCTGCGACGAAACCTCCCAAATGATGCAATGCGCGATTCAGGCATTGACGGCCTGCCGAAGCGCATCTTCGGAAGTGGCTGCGGCAGCCACATCGGTTGTCAAACGTCCTTCCCGCATCACCAGCACGCGATGACTATGATAAAGGACCTCCGGGATTTCGTCTGATATCATCAGCACCGCAACGCCGTCGCGGGCCAGCCGCCGGATGATTTCATAGATTCCGTCCTTGGCGCTGATGTCGACGCCCACCGTAGGACTATCGAGGATAAGCACCCGCGGGCTGGTCGCCATCCATTTGGCGAGCACGACCCGCTGCTGATTGCCCCCGGAGAGGGTCTTCACCGCGTTGGCCGGGTTGGAGACCTTAATCCCGAGTTCGGCAACCCACCGAGCCACATGGCTCTGTCGCGCGCCTGCGGCAATCAGGCCGAATGCGCCAGCCAGACGTTCCAGCACCGTGAGCGTGACGTTCGCCGTGACGGACTGATTCAGGATGAGACCAAGCGTAAGCCTATCCTCGGATACATAGGCGATCCCTCGATCGATCGCCTCTGCATTTGTCCGGAGCGCGATCGGCTGCCCGTCAAGCGCGATGGTGCCGCGGTCGGGCGGCTTCATGCCGAACAGCGATAGCGCGAGTTCGGTTCGACCCGAGCCGAGCAGACCGGTGAGACCCACCACTTCCCCTGCGCGCAACTGCAAGCTTACATCCTCATACTCACCCTGGCGGCCAAGGCCCTTCACTTCCAGCACGACCGGGCCAGCGGCAAGCTCAGGCGCCTGTACCTGATACTCGAAGGACTTACCGGTCATCAGATGGCTGAGTTTCCCACCGTCGATTGTGTCTGCAGCAAAAGTACCGACTTTGGCGCCATCCCGCAGTACCGTTACGCGTTCGGCGATTTCAAGCACCTCGTCGAGACGGTGACTGACGAAAACGACGCAGATGCCAGCACGCTTCAGCTCCCTTACGAGCGCGATCAGGGCGTTCACCTCGTGGCGGGTCAACGATGCCGTCGGCTCATCCATAATCAGGAGTTTGGCATCCGCAGCCAAGGCGCGGCAGATCGCGATCAGCTGGCGTCCGGCAATGCTGAGCTCTGAGACTTTCGCGTCCGGGTCGAACTCGACGCCGATCCTTGCCATTGTGGTCCTCGCGGTGGCGCGCATTGAGGCCCAGTTCACCGAATGGAGGCCGCCAAGATGGTGCGCCATCGCGATATTCTCGGCGACGGTGAGGTTGGGGAATAGCGAAAGATCCTGGTAGATGACCTGAATGCCGCAATGCGTGGAGTAGACCGGGTTTAGTTTGGGATATTCCTTGCCGGAAATTGCGATACGGCCGCCAGGCTCCGCTGCCTCGACGCCCGAAATGATCTTGATCAGTGTGGATTTTCCGGAGCCGTTTTCACCGACCAGGCAATGCACCTCGCCGACTTCCAGAGTGAAATCGACGCCGCGGAGCGCGTGCACGCCGCCGAAGCGCTTCGATATGTCGGACATCTCCAGGAAAGTCGCCAAAGGTTCGCCTGCAATGGACGTTCGATCGTGCGATCACTCGAGTGGTACTGCATTCCCGACCGGAAGGGCCGGGAATGCAGCGCGATGAGGCGACTAAACGGGTGTCGGCCTAGAGCCCTCCGGCGATCAACCCGTCGATGGTTTCCTTGTTGATGCGCATGATCTTGTCCACCTTGATCTGCTTTCCTGCAACGTCGACGGCTGCCTTGCCAAGGCCGGGTACATCGACGCCATCCGTGATCGGTTTGCCATCGAGCACGAGTTTGGCCACCGCGACCATCGCGTAACCCGCATCGGTGGGATTCCACAGAAAACCTTCGCGGATCGTATCGTCCGCGATAAGCGACTTCGCCTGGCTCGGCAGCACGGTGCCGACCACGGCGATCTTCTTGCCAAGGCGTTGCTGACGCACAGCATTTCCGGCCCCGATAGGTCCATTCGAACCGAAGCCGAGAATACCACGCAGGTTCGGATAGGCCTTGATCACGTCGAGCGTCGTGCGTTGGCTGGTGTCGATCTCGTCGGCGCCGGGGAAGCGGTCGGCGACGAGCTTCATTTTCGGAAAATTCTTCTGCTGGTAGGCAATCGCGGCATCGGCCCATTTGTTGTGAAGCGGCGTCGTAAGAGTCCCGACATAGACCACATAATCACCTTCGCCGCCCATGTCCTTGGCGAGACGTTCCATCTGCACCTCGCCGAAGCGAACGGAGTCGATCAATTCCACATTCCAGTCACGACCTTCCTGTTCCGGACCCTCATGCGTGATGACCTTGATTCCGGCGGCCTGGGCGCGCTTCAGCACGGGCTCGCAGACTTTTACATCAAGCGGGACCAAGCCGATCACGTTGACTTTCTTGGCAATCAGATCCTCAAGGAGCTTTACTTGCTGTGCCGGATCGACGTTCGCCGGGCCAACCATAGTGGCATTAATGCTGAAGTCCTTCGCACCCTTCTGGATTCCCTTTTCAAGTGCGTTGAACCACGGAATTCCCGCGATCTTCACGACCGTGACCATTTCCTTTTGGGCTTGCGCAAAGGCAAGGCCCGGAAAACCGGCACCGGCAAACGCGGCCGTACCACCGATCAGCTTGAGCGTCTGACGTCTGTCCATTGTTCCCTCCCAGGAAACTATCTTGGATTCCGCACCCTCGATCTGACAGTCGATGGGTGGGGGCAGTCGAGCCTGTTCTTGCTTGGGGGCAGAAAGAGTTGCCTGTCCAACCGCAGGACCTTGAGGGAGATTAGAGACCGGCACTCCAGAACGTGTCAAGCAAGCGAGATGTTCGCCAGCCACGTCGCAGTGCGATACCTGATCGCGTCTTCGAGCTGCTGAGTGAGGAGCTGCGAGCGATCGGCGTTCCTACAGCGATCATCTCAGCGAAGGAGCGCTACGCGACCCTGCCGGACGAAAGCAAGTAGTCCGGGCTTCTGGCTTCAACCCAGCTTCAGCAAGCGGGCTTCGTTCGGCTTCGCGTCGCGATTCACACTTTTCCCTGAGTGTCATTTTTTTCGTCACGCGCGTGGATGCCACCATGAAAGGCCGGCCACGGCCAGCTTCGCCGTTGCACAATCCCTTGCCGCCCACGAACATCCGACTGTCATTGTTACGTTTTCTGCTTCCCGCAATTGTCGTCGGTTGGCCGTGCGTGCAGATCGTGTCTCGCGCCGGAGCGTCCGCCCTCGGCTTGTCAGCATCGCAAGTTGCGTGCCATCCTAACGCAACACGCGCACGGGAAGGTCAATTCCCGGCATGGCTACGCGCCGCGTTAGGGTGGAACACAAACGCTCAGGGAGACACGACATGGTGTGGACGCTTCGTCTGACGGGGCTGGCTTGCGCCGGCTTGCTGTTGTCATCGGTGAGTGCTCTGGCAGGTCCTAAGGTCGTCTCCGGCCCGGGCGCCGACCCCGCCTGCTTCAAGCCATGGTCGTCCGAGACCAAATTCTTTCAGTGGCCCAAGAAGGCGGGCCCCTACAGGATCGCGCTGGTCAACGGTTTTGTCGGCAACACCTGGCGCATCCAGATGGTGAAGACTGCCAAGGCTTTCGCCGATCAGCCGGGTATCAAAGAGAACATCAAGGAGTTCAAGGTCGTTTCCACCGGGACCGATGTGGCGGCGCAACTTGGCGCGATGGAGGACTTCATCAACCAAGGCTTCGACGCAATCGTTACCATTGCGGTCGCTCCCGACGGTTTTGATCGCATCATCCGTCTTGCCGACAAGAACAACGTCGTGGTGGTGCCGTTCGACAACGTCCTCGACACCGACAAGGTGATGATGGTCAACGAGGACCAGAAGGAAATGGGCCGGATGTCGGCCAAATGGCTGATCGACGAGAGCGGCAAGAAATCCGGCGACATCCTTGAAGTCCGCGGCCTGCCGGGAAATTCCGTCGACCGCGACCGTCATCTCGGTTTCCGCGAGGTAATAGAATCGCCCGGCAACAGCTTCAAAATCACCGAGGTGGTGGGTAATTGGGACACCGGCACCTCGCAAAAGGTGACTGCGGATGCGCTAGCAGTGCATGGCCATTTCGATGGAGTATTCACCCAGGGCGGATCCGACGGCACCGTGCAGGCGCTGATGGCTGCCAAGCATCCCTTTGTGCCGATGTCGGGTGAGGGCGAGAACGAGTACCGCAAGCAGATCGCCGATCACGCCAAGGACGGACTGAAGGGAATGTCCTACGGCCAATCGCCGGCGCTGGTGGCGATCGCGACCAAGGCGGCGATCTCGGCGCTGCAGGGCAACATTATGCCGCAGCTGATCTCGATCCCGATTCCAGTGGCGACCTACAAGGATCTCAAGCCCGGCACGAATTACTGGCCTGAGCTCAATGCCAACTTCTTCGCGCCGAATCAGTTCACGCCGTGCGGCGTGAACTTCACTGCGCCGGAGATCATGTCGCAGAGCGAGAAGAACACCCAGTGACGGCTCCAGCGATGTCTCTGTCACGGCCCGGCATTCGCCGGGCCGCCGTCGCGTGAAGGCCCGGGCATGCCGGTTGCCGACCCGACGCAATCCGCCTTCCTGGAGCTTGCCGGCATCTCCAAGCGCTATGCCGGCGTTCGGGCGCTGGAAGGGGTCGATTTCGCCTGCGAGCGCGGCAAGATCCACGCCGTGCTGGGCGAGAACGGCGCCGGCAAGTCGACCCTGATCAAGATCATTGCCGGTGTGGTGCAGCCCGACAGCGGCCGCATGCGCCTCGCGGGGAGCGAGGTCAGCTTCGCCACGCCGTCGGCGGCGAATGCAGCCGGTGTCGTCTGCATCTTTCAGGAGCTATCGCTGATGCCCGACCTCTCGGTCGCGGACAACATCTCCATTGCATCCCCGCCGCGGCGGTTCGGCCTGATCGATGCGAAGGCCCAGCGCCGCCGCGCCGAAGAACTGTTGTCCGAGATCGGCTGTGAGGACGTCAACCCCCTGAGGCGCGTGCGCGATCTGCCCCTATCGAGGCGCCAGGTGGTCGAGATCGCGAAGGCGCTCGGCAAGCGGCCGCAGTTGCTTATCCTCGACGAGGCGACATCGGCACTGACGAGCGCCGATGTGGAGAAGGTTTATGCGATGCTGGCTCGGCTCAAGGCCGCGGGCGTCGCAATCCTGTACATCTCGCACCGCATGCACGAGGTCGAGGCGCTCGCCGACCGCGCCTCGGTGTTTCGCAACGGCCGCCATATCGAGACCTTCGACAAGGGGAGGCGTTCGACCGCCGATATCATCCAGCTCATGATCGGGCGTGACATCGCGGCCCAGTATCCGCCCAAGCCTGCGCGAAATGCCGCGAAGCCGGTGCTGGCGCTCGAGAACCTGTGCTGGGAGAGGCAGCTCGATCGCATTTCACTGAGCATCGGCGCCGGCGAGATCGTCGGGCTCGGCGGTCTCGACGGGCAGGGCCAGAAATCCCTGTTGCTTGCTCTGTTCGGTGTTTTACGCGGCGTCACTGGTCGCCTCACGGTGGCAGATCGCGAAGTACGTCCCGGCTCCCCGGCGGCGGCAAAATCGGTCGGCATCGCGCTCGTCCCTGAGGACCGCAAGACCGAAGGGCTGATGCTGCCGATGTCGATCGCGGACAATCTTGCGATCGCATCGCTCGACGCGCTTTCCACTGGCCCATTCATCGATACCGGCCGGGAACGCACCGCGATCCAGCGAGCCATCGCGAGGCTACAGATCAAGTTGGACGCAGCGAGTGATGCGGTCTCGACGCTGTCGGGCGGAAACCAGCAGAAGGTCGTGCTCGCAAAATGGCTGATGACCGATCCGCGCATCATCCTGCTCAACGATCCCACGCGCGGAATCGACGTAGGCACCAAGCAGGAGCTCTACCGGCTGATGCGCGAACTCGCCGACCAGGGCGCCGCAATCCTGTTCTACTCGACCGACTATGACGAGCTGATCGGCTGCTGCGACCGCGTCGTCATCATGTATGACGGCCGCATCGTGCGCGAGCTCGAGGGCGACGACCTCACCGAGACCAACATTGTCGCAAGCTCCCTGAATGTCGACACCGATACCGCAGCGGGGGCGGCGCATGCTTGACGATATCGCGATCAGGATCCGCCAGAACATCGGTCTGGTCACCGCCATCCTGTTGTTCTGTGCCCTCTACATTTTCTACAACGCCGCGCATCCCCGCGGTTTCTCCTCCGCCGTGCTGGTGCAGAATGGCGACGAAATCTTTGCGCTCGCCATGCTGGCGATGGCGCAGACAGTGCCGGTCTTGATGTCGGGCCTTGATCTCTCCGTCGGAGCGGTCATGACCATGGTGGGCTGCTTTGCGAGCTACCTCCTGACCGGCGCGGCAGGTGGTGCGCCGCTGCATCTCGACATGTTCGGCGTGCATCTCGGCCTCGGCACCTTTCCGGGCGGCGTGAGCGGCATTCTGCTCGGGATCGCCGTGTGCCTTGCGATCGGCGCGGCTGCCGGCTTTATCAATGGTTGCGTCGTCGTCTATGGGCGCATCCAGCCGATCATCGCGACGCTTGCGACCGGCGCGGTCTACATCGGCATCGCGCTTTTCCTGCGTCCGACCCCGGGCGGCAAGATCGATGTTGATCTGAACTGGGCGCTGACTAACTCGCTCGGCGATTTCGCCTCGACCGTGCACATCTTCGACGATGGCGCGGCTGCCTGGTTTGCGCCGTTCGCCTGGATCCCTGTGCCCTTTGTGCTTCTCGTTCTCATTCCGCTGCTGGTGTGGGTGCCGTTCCGCCGCTCCGTTCTCGGCCGCGCCGTCTATGCGATCGGCTCGGCCGAGGGCGCGGCTTATATGTCCGGCCTTCCGATCGAGCGCGCCAAGATCGCCGCCTTCACGCTCGCGGGCTTCTTCGCCGGCTGCGGCGGTCTCTTCCTTGCTATCCAAACTTCGTCTGGGAATGCGGACATTCCGCAGGCCGGCGCCTATACGCTCAACTCGATAGCCTCCGTGGTGATCGGCGGCACGTCGCTGCTTGGCGGAACCGGCAGTGCGATCGGGTCGATCTTCGGCGCCATGGTCTTGCGCGTGATTTCCTTCTTCTTCCGCATCTTCGACATTGCCCCTCTTCTGCAGCCGCTGTTCGAGGGCGTGATCCTGCTCGCCGCCGTCAGCATCGGCGCGTTGGGCATGCTACGCGTCAAGAACACGCTGGAGCTGTTTCGATGACGGCGGCCTCATTCAGTCTCTCGCGCGACGACCGCCCGATCCTGATTGCGGCGGCGTTCATCGTCGTCATTCTCGTCGCGGGTACGGTTTACACATTCGCCCGTTTCGGCAGCGCTCCCCTGTTGTCTCCGGCCTATCTTCTGCAGCAATTGCAGATCGGTGCGTTCCTCGGGATCGTCTCGGCCGGCATGATGATCGTGATCCTGATCGCGCAGATCGATCTGTCGGTGCCCTGGACGCTCGCCGCCGCGGCCATGATGGCGACCTCGGTCGGCGGTCCTCTCGCAATTCCGGTCGGGCTCGGGGTCGGCGTTCTGGTCGGGCTCGTCAACGGCGTCGGGGTCGCGTATCTGCGGGTCCCCTCGATGATCTTTACGTTGGGCGTGAACGCCGTGATGCGCGGCCTGATGGTCGCGCATACTGGCGGCTACGCACCGCAGACCGGGGCGACCGACCTGATGCGGATGCTGGCGGGCGATCGTACGCTCGGCATTCCCAACGCGCTGTTCGTCTGGGCCGCGGTGTCCGTGCTGGTGGTCGTCATCCTGCAGCGCATGTCGCTCGGCCGCTACATCTACGCCATCGGCAACAAGGAGGCGGCGGCCTATCTGGCCGGCGTCAACACGCGCCGCGTCACGGTGGTCTGCTTCGTGCTCTGCGGCCTTGCTGCCGCGCTCGCGGGCGTGCTGCTCGCCGGCTATTCCACCAAGGCCTACCAAGGCATGGGAGACGCCTATCTGCTGCCCTCGATCGCCGCCGTCGTGATTGGAGGCACCAACATCCTCGGCGGCCGCGGCCGCTATCTCGGCACGCTGATCGGCGTCGTCCTGATCGTGCTCCTGAACAGCGTATTGTCGATCATGGAGATGCCGGAGGCGGGCCGCCAGGTGATCTATGGTCTCGTTATCATCTTCATGCTGCTCGTCTACGGGCGGGGCGAACGCGTCACGAGCTAGATGGCCGGCCTAAGCTTACACGGCCGCGCGCGTATTGAGGAAGATCGAATACAACGAGGTCTGTCCGCAAATGTACAGGCGGTTGCGCCGTGGACCGCCGAAACAGACATTCGCCACGATCTCACCGATCGGGATCGTGCCGATATGCGTCCCGTCGGTCCCGTAGCAGAACACGCTCCGTCCCGCCGACGTCCAGATGTTGCCATGGATGTCGCAGCGAAATCCGTCATAGAGCCCGTCGGGGCAGGTGGAAAACAGTGAGGGCTCAGCGACCTCGTTTCCCTGCACCTTGTAGGACCAGATCGTCGCGGGCAGCCCGTCGACGTGGGTCGCGCCGGTATCGGCGACATAAAGCAGCTTCTCGTCTGGCGAGAACGCCAGCCCGTTCGGCTGCACGCGGTCAGAGACGACCAGGCTGATCTCGCCGCCCGCTGGACCGATCCGGTACACGTTGGAGGCGCCAATCTCGGATTTGGCCTGCCGGCCCTCGTAATCGCTGTCGATGCCGTAGGTCGGATCCGAAAACCAGATCGAGCCGTCCGATTTCACCACGACATCGTTGGGCGAGTTCAGCCGACGCCCTTCGAACTGCTCGGCAAGCACCGTGATGGAGCCGTCGTGCTCGGTCCGGGTGATGCGGCGCATGAAGTGCTCGCAAGTGACCAGCCGCCCCTCGCGATCGGTCGTGTTGCCGTTCGAGTTGAAGCTCGGCGAGCGGAACACCGACACCGATGAATCCGTCTCGTCGAAGCGCATCATCCGGTTGCTCGGAATGTCGGACCAGATCAAATAGCGGCCGGCCGGAAAGTAAGCGGGTCCTTCGGCCCAGCGGCAGCCGCTGGTGAGTTTTTCGAGATTGGCGTGACCAAAGACCAGGCGGGCAAAGCGTGGATCGTGCGTGACATAGGGGAGCATCGTTCCTCCTTCGTTGCCGCAGGTCGTGAAGTGCCCGCGTGCCGGTTCCGCTTTTCTTAGCAACCCGAATGTATGAGCGGAATAGTCTTGTACGAGACCCGCAATCCTCGCGTTGACACCCGACGGCAAATACATACGCTGCGCGTCGCTGCAATGAGACGAGCGCGCGATCAAGGCGCGAAGAAGGAAGAGCAATCCACCATGATTTCGCAATCAGCTTTGCCGCGCCGCACACTTGGCCGGACCGGTCTCGAAGTCTCCATCCTCGGGTTCGGAACCGCACCGCTCGGCGATCTCTTTCTCGAGCTCGACGACCACACTGCGATCGCCGCCGCGAGCCGCGCCTTCGAGCTCGGCATCAATCTGCTCGATACATCACCGCACTATGGCAACGGCCTGTCGGAGCATCGCTGCGGAACGGCGCTCCGGCGCGTGCCCCGCAAGGATGTGGTGCTTTGCACCAAGACGGGTCGCTGGATGGATCCGTTTCACCAGCCGGAGACTCGGTCCGGATTTGTTGGCGGACAGCCGCACCGGGCCGTCGTCGACTATTCCTATGACGGCACCATGCGCTCGGTCGAGCAGTCGCTGTTGCGGCTTGGCACCGACCGGATCGACCTGCTGCTAATCCACGATGTCGATGTGTGGACCCACGGCAAGGACGCGATCGAGGACCGGTTTCGCGAAGCGATGTCCGGGGCCTATGTAGCGCTGGACAAACTTCGTTCCGAAGGTGTGGTCGCGGGCATCGGGATCGGCGTCAACGAGGCCGAGATGTGCGTGCGCTTCGCGCAGGCCGGATCCTTCGAGGTGATGCTGCTCGCGGGGCGCTATTCGCTGCTGGAGCAGCCAGCACTCGAAGAGTTCATGCCGCTGGCGCTGAAGCAGGGCATCGCGGTGCTGCTCGGCGGCGTGTTCAATTCGGGAATTCTGGCGACGGGCGCCACCAAGGGCGCCAAGTACAATTATCAGGACGCACCGCCGCATATCCTTTCGAAGGTTGCCGAAATCCAGCGTATCTGCGCAACTCATGACGTAGCGCTGCCGACGGCCGCTCTACATTTTGCGCTCGGTCATCCCGCGGTCGCGAGCGTGGTCCTCGGGGCGCATAATGCGCAGGAGGTCGAGCGCAACGTGGCAGCGCTGACCACCACGGTGCCAGCCGCGCTCTGGAGCGATCTCAAGGCCGCGTCCCTGCTGGAATCGGAAGCCCCTGTTCCGAGCTAGACCGGATGAACGCGCTTGAATCGGTACAAGGCGAGGACTCGGATCACCTCTCTCCGCGGGGGAGAGGTGCACCGAATGATACGGTCGGAATCGTGAATTTTTGCATCGATGCGCGGGCGTGCGTGGACCGCGTAAGAACGGCGGCTTCTGGCGGGCTATCAAGGCACGAGGTCGGGGGTTAAGCTGCCCTCCGGTAAGCGAACAGCGCCTCCACAGTAGTGGGTTTGGCACCGTAGCGGTCTCCCGCTACGATTTCCCCGAGCTTCGCATGTGCGGCTTTGACCTATGGGAGGACTACCCGTCGGGCAAAACACCCGCCACTCCGTCAACCCCTCCCCACAAAAATATTCCACTTTACCGAAATTCGGTTTTGGCGTATGTGTCGCTCATCCCGGCTCATCCTTGAGGGGCGATCTTGTGGTCGTCACGTTCGCGAGCCGGGCTTGCGGTGGACGCGGCAGCGTTCGGGTGCGAGTGGCCAAGGGCAGGGCGGATTGCTCTCCGTGAGCCCAAGGCTTCGTTCCGACGAGCGGCGCTGCTAGGCTTCGTCTCGTCTGTAAGTTTCCGGCTCCGTCGACAGGGCTGGAAAAACTGCGGCGAAATGGCGGGCCGTGCGTACGGCAAAACCGTGTGGTCCTGGCCGTCGTTGCTACGGTCAAGCCCTGGCGAATGCGGCATCCGCGTCAACCGGCGCGGTGCCGGTGAATTTCGCGAAGGCGAGGGAGGCCAAAAGGAACTCGGCTCCCGGGAGAGCACGGCATAAGCCGTCCAACCATCGCGCAGGGAAGGCCGAGTGATTGGCACCACCTGTATGCTGCTGTGCGGTTTCCTTGCGCACCATTTTCGCGCAGCGGACCGCGGGTGCGAGGTCAGCACCCGGCCTTTCCTGCGCCCTCTTGGCTTAGAGGGTGGAGTGACGAAGCAAAGCTCGGGCGAAATGCGCCGCGAGGATGCGAAGCTATGCCTGTTAGGCCGTAGGATGGGTAGAGCACTTGCGAAACCCATCATGCTTCCGCGCGGATGAAACATGATGGATTTCGCTTCGCTCTACCCATCTTACCAGCGCTGCTACAAGTGCGTGACTGGCTAGCTGCAGCTCAGCGGCACCGGCTGGCCGGGATGCAGCTCGTACCAATCATAGCAATCCGGACCGGCGCCGTAGAATCCATATCCGGGGCGGAAGCGGCCATCGCGGTGAAACGCGTGCTGGCCGAAGCCGCGGGTTGCGGCATGATCGCCGAAGCCTAGGTGCTCGCCGCCGAACCGGGCGCCGCCGCCGAAGCCGCCCTCGTGCCCCATGCCGCCGAAATGCGCGCCGCCGCCAAAGCCCGCATGTCCGCCGCCGAATCCGCCACCGCCAAATCCGCCGTGGCCGCCGCCACCACCACCGCCGCCGTGCGCGTCGGCCGTGCCGATGGCGAGCGTCGAGGCGAGCGCCGCTGTTGCCAGAATCATGATCACTCGTTTCATGGAAAACTCCTCTCGTGTTGAGCCCGGTCATCCCTGAAGCCCGCTTCCGCGTCGCGCGGTGCGCGCGAGGCCGCTTGATGGCTGGGCGTGTGACGCTGGAGAGGTAGGAGCGCTGCGCGGCAATCCAACTGAATTCGACGTCAGACATTGGGGTCAGACATCGGGCTCGCCGCGCACGAAGGTGATTGCGCCGCGCGTAGCCGCGACGCACGCAAAGGAGCGGGCTGACGAGATCAGTCCGCTCCCTGTCATTCGATACGCGTCCGGCCGGCGAAGTCACCCGGCCGGATGCGTTGGCGCGATCAGAAGAAGCTGCCGGTGCCGGGCTCGCAAGGCACGTTGTTGCCGGTCCACGGCGCGGTGGCGAAGGCGCCGACGCGCGGCGCCGGCACGCAGCCACGTTCGCCCTGATAGACCGGCGCGCTCGTTGCGACCGTGTCGGCCTCCATCGCGGGCTGCCGCACGAGGCGGTGATGCTCGCGCGCCATGGCGGGGCCGCCGAGCATGGCGGCCGCAATCAGTCCCATCGACAACAGTTTGGACGTGGTCATTCGCTCTCTCCTTTGATGACATCAGGCCGACCAAGCCGGCTGGTCGTCGAGGTGTGCGCGATCGGGCCCGATTCAAATGCACGATTTGCTCACCGCAATTCAACGGCCCGTGAGCCGATCTGACGTCGCAACCACGATCGTGCGAATCCATAACATCCGTTGTCCCCCGGACGACTGCGAGCGCGTCGAGCTCATATGTTCGATGCAGCGCAGTTCGGAGCGGAGCCCACAAGATGATCACGACATTGGCAACACGCGTCGCTCTTGCACTGGTGCTGCTCCTCAGGCGCGCAGCCGACATCATGAACTGCAATTCAATGGCGCCCCATGCGCCGCAAGCCTATCTCCTACCTCAGCGAGTGGCCGGCAACAGGCGACATCAGGGCCGCGCGTTCGACGAGCACGGGCATCGCACATGACCCAACGCGTCGCCGAGCCCACGCGCCCCTACCGCGCGCCGAGACGCCGCGTGGAACGTGGAGCGAGGGTCATGAACCGGATTCTCCTGATCGAGGACGATGCCGAGACCGCCGAGGCGATTGTCGCCGAGCTTGCCGACCGCGGGTTCGAGGTGCATTGGTCCGCCGACGGCGTCGATGGCCTCGACCGCGCGCGCGTGTCGAGCCCCGATGCCATGATCGTCGATCGCATGCTGCCGGGCATGGATGGGCTGACCGTCATCGAGGCACTTCGCAACGACCAGGTCAGGACGCCCGTTCTGGTCCTGAGCGCGCTCGGCGCGGTGGACGACCGGGTGCGCGGATTGCGAATGGGCGGAGATGATTACCTCACAAAACCGTTCGCGATCATCGAGCTGGTCGCGCGGATAGAGGCGTTGCTGCGCCGTCCGATCGACAGCCGCGAAACCATCCTGCATGTCGGACCGCTCGAGCTCGATCTGATCGAGCGGACCGCGCGGCGCGGCGAACGCCGGCTCGAGTTGCTGCCGCGCGAATTCCGCCTGCTCGAATACATGATGCGCCGGAACGACCAGGTGCTGACGCGTGCGATGCTGCTGGAGGAGGTCTGGAACTACAAGTTCGTTCCGGCAACCACGAACCTGATCGACGTGCATATGGGCCGGCTCCGTCACAAGGTCGACGGCCCCGGAGAGGTGCCGCTCATCCACAACGTCCGAGGCTCCGGCTTCGTCCTGCGTTCGCGGCAATAGGGGCCGGCGATGCGTCAGATCCAGCTGATCCGCTCCAGCACGTTCCTTTCGGCCCTGGCCATGGCGGCCGGCTTCGCGCTGTTCGTGGTCGGCCTGTTCGCATTCATCTACTGGAAGCTCGACAACTATCTGGTCGCGCGATCCGATCGCATGATTACCACCCAGATTCACTTCATCTCAGACCTGTCGCCGGCCCATCGCATCAGCGCGATCGCGGATCATCTCGATCAGGATTCCAGGGGCGTGCAATACGCGGGACTGTTCGATGCCGCGGGCACCCGCCTTGCCGGCAACATCGACCACGTGCCGCGCGAGCTCGGGCTCGATGGAGCGGTGCAGGGCGTGCGCCTCGATCTCATCAAGTCGCCGACGGTGCACAATCCTGTCGTCAGGGTGGTTGGCAAGCGCCTCGACGGCGGCGATGTCCTGGTGGTCGGACGGAATGTCGATGAGACACGCGAGATCTCGAGCGTGGTGGGGCAGGCGCTGGCCCTGGGCCTGCTGCCGGCCTTCAGCCTCTGCCTGCTGGCCGGTGCCTGGCTCAGCCTGCGCGCCCAGAGGCGCGTCGAGGAGGTGAACCAGCGGGTCCAGCGCATCGTGGCCGGCGAGCTGCGCGAGCGGCTTCCGCAGGACGGGACGGACGATCCGTTCGCGCGGCTGGCCGGGATCGTCAACGGCATGCTCGACGAGATGGAGGCGATGATCAATGCGCTCGCCGGCGTCGGCAACGACATCGCCCATGATCTCAGGACGCCGCTCACGCGCGTCCGCCTGGCGCTGGAGCGCGGGCGCTCCCATGCGGCCACTCTGGAGGAGCTGCAGGAGACCATCGACAAAGCCATTGCCGGCATCGACCAGTCGCTCGCGATCGTCACCGCCCTGCTGCGCCTGACCGAGATCGAGAACAACCGCCGCATGGCCGGCTTTGGCGAGGTCGCGCTCGACGAGATTCTGCGGGAGGTGTGCGATGTCTACGAACCCATCGCCGAAGACAAGCGCGTGGGGCTCGGTGTCGTCATCGAGCGCGATGTGCTTGTGTGGGGCGACCGGGACCTGCTGTTCGAGGCGGTCGCCAATCTCGTCGACAATGCCGTCAAGTTCACGCCGTCAGGCGGTCGGGTCGAGCTCGCCCTGGAAGCGGACGACGACACTGCGCTGGTGCGCGTCAGCGATACCGGGCCCGGCATCAGCGAGCAGGAACGCGAGGCGGTGCTGCGGCGGTTCTATCGCTCCGACAAGATGCGCCATACGCCGGGCGTCGGCCTCGGACTGAGCCTGGTCGCCGCCATCGTCAAGCTGCACGACTTTCGGCTGATCGTCGGTCCCGCCCCTGGTGGACGGATCGAGATCCTTGCCTGGACCGGACGGATGGGCAAGGCCGCCACGCGCCGGTCGCGGACATTGCTGCGCGCAGACGCAGACCAGATGGGATGAGCCACATGGTCCACGATGCTTTCGAGATTGATCAGCCGGCCTGGAGTGCGGGAGCGACAGATGCAGACTAGCCACGAAGTGATGAGGATCAATCCCCCTGCGACGCCGGTCGCACCGGTGTCGGCGCCGTTCCTCAGCGCATATTCCGCGGCCATCGGGCGCTACGACTTCCTTGAGCCCGGTCAGGAGCAGCAGCTTGCACGCCGCTGGCAGCAGACGAGGGACCGAAGCGCAGCAGACGCGCTCGTCACCAGCCATCTCCGGCTCGCGGCCAGGCTGGCGCGAGGCTACAAGGGATACGGCCTTCCGATGGTCGATCTGATTGCCGAGGCTAATCTGGGCCTCGTAATCGCAGCGTCACGCTTCGAACCCGGCCGCGGCGCGCGCTTCTCCACCTATGCGGTCTGGTGGATCAAGGCCGCCATTCACGAATACATCCTGCGGTCCTGGTCCCTCGTCAAGATCGGCACGACGGCCGCGCAGAAGAAGCTGTTTTTCAAGCTCCGCGGCGAGATCAGGAAAGCCACCGGCAGCGCGATGTCGGGGCTCACGCCTGACGTTGCCGAACTGATCGCCGGGAGGCTCGAGGTCACCGCGCGTGAGGTGATCGAGATGGACGCGCGGCTGCATGGCGACATGTCGCTGAACGTGCGCATCGGTGGCGAGGACAGCGGAACCGAGCTGGAAGCCTTGCTGGTCGACGGGGCGGTCGACGCCGAGACGGTGCTGGTCGATCACGAGCAGACCGAGCGGCGTGCCAGCGCCTTGCGTGTTGCGCTCAGCGGGCTCGCGGCGCGGGAACGTCGCGTCTTCGAGGCGCGGCGGCTGACGGAATGCCCCGTCACGCTCGATCGGCTGGCCCACGAACTCTCCATATCCAGCGAACGTGTCAGGCAGATCGAGATGCGCGCCTTTGCCAAGGTCAAGCGCGCCGTGATGCTTGCCGTGCAGGATGCGCCACGGGGCACCGCATGCAGCGTCTGAATTCGTTTTCATTTGAACGCAGGTCCGGCCGCTCTCATCTGTCCGACGATCCCGCGTAACTCCCTCCAGGCAGACCCCCATGGGAATTGTTCGCTTCGCGCTACGGCTTCCGCACACATTCTATGTGCTTGCTGCGCTGATCCTGTTCCTCGGCGGGATCGCAATCCGGTCGATGCCGACGGATATTTTCCCGGAGATCCGGATCCCCGTGGTCACCGTGATCTGGAGCTACACCGGCCTGTCCACGCCGGAGATGGAGCAGCGCGTCAGCACCTACAGCCAGTATTCGATCAGCGCCAATGTCAGTGGCATCAAGAATATCGAAGCGCAGACCCTCAACGGCCTCTCGATTCAGAAAATCTACTTCCAGCCGGACGTCAATCTCGATCTCGCGATCTCGCAGATCGTCTCGGGGACCAATGCCATCCGCGCCCTGATGCCGCCGGGGATCCAGCCGCCGATCATCGTGCAGTTCAATGCCTCGAGCGTCCCGGTGCTCCAGCTCAGTCTCCAGTCGAACAGCCTGAACGAGCAGCAGCTCTACGATTTCGGCATTTACCGCGTCCGCCAGCAGCTGGCTCCCGTTCCGGGCGTGACCCTGCCCACGCCTGCCGGCGGCAAATACCGCCAGATCATGGTCGACATCGATCCGAACAAGCTCCTGTCGCGCGGATTGACGCCGCTCGACATCGTCAATGCGGTGAACACCCAGAACCTGACGCTGCCGACCGGCACGACCAAGATCGGCGACACCCAGTACACCGTTCGAACCAATGCGACGCCGGCCACGATCCAGGATCTCAACATGATCCCCGTCAAGTTCGTGAACGGGGCCACGATCTTCCTGAAGGACGTCGCCCAGGTTCGCGACGGGGCCCAGGTCCAGCAGAACATCGTGCGCGAGGACGGCCACCGCGCCGTCCTGCTCAGCATCATCAAGAACGGAAATGCCTCCACGCTCGCTGTCGTCAACGGCGTCAAGGCGGCGTTGACGTCTATCCGCGCGGCGGCTCCGGCGGGGCTGAAGATCAACGAGCTGTTCGACCAGTCGATATTCGTGACCCATTCGGTCAATGGCGTGCTGCGCGAAGGTGCGATCGCCGCCGGCCTGACCGCGCTGATGATCTTGGTGTTTCTGGGATCGTGGCGGTCGACGCTGGTCGTCCTGATCTCGATCCCGCTGGCGATGCTGTCTTCGCTGATCGTGCTGTATTTCCTCGGCGAGACCCTCAACACGATGACGCTCGGCGGGCTCGCCCTCGCGGTCGGTATCCTCGTCGACGATTCGACGGTGACGATCGAGAACACGCACCGGCTCTGGACCGAGGAAGGCATGCCGTTGCCCGAGGCGACCCTGCACGGAGCCGCTGAAATCGCCATCCCGACGCTGGTCTCGACGCTCGCGATCAGTTGCGTGTTCACCTCGGTCGTGTTCCTGGAGGGCCCGGCCAAATACCTGTTCACGCCGCTCGGCCTGGCGGTGGTGTTCGCGATGTTGGCGTCCTACGGGCTGTCGCGAACGCTCACGCCGATCACCATCGGCCTGCTGCTGAAGGGCGAACGGCGTCATGGCGAGAGCGCGCGCCCGTCAGGCATCTTTGCGCGCGCCTCCGCTGCGTTCGAGCGCGGGTTCGAGCACCTGCGCGAGGGCTATTCCGATCTCCTGCAAAAGTTGTTGCGGCGTCGTGCCGTCGTGCCCGTCGTCGCCGTGCTTGTGCTGGCGCTCGGAGCCACCATGTTCGCCTATGTCGGCAGGGATTTTTATCCCGTCATCGACGGCGGCCAGATCCAGCTCCATGTTCGCGCGCCAGCGGGTACGCGGATCGAGCGTACGGAAGCGATCTTCCAGGCGGTCGAGGACAAGGTCCGCGAGGTCATTCCGGAAGGCGACCGGGCGTTGATCGTCGACAATATCGGTCTTCCGGCGCGGGCCTACAATCTCGCATTCACCGACGGCTCGACGATCGGAGTGAATGACGGCACCATTCTGGTATCGCTGAAGGATGGGCACAAGCCGACGGCGGATTACGTCAGGAAGTTGCGGCAGGTGCTGCCAGCGGCGTTCCCGGAGGACACCTTTTATTTCCAGGCGGCCGATATCGTCACGCAGATCCTGAACTTCGGGCTTCCCGCGCAGATCGATGTCCGCACGGTCGGTTACGGCAGCAACAATCTGGCCGTGGCCAAGGAGCTGCAGAAGAGCCTCGCGGCGATCCCCGGCGTGGTCGATGCGCATCTGCAGCAGGAGGTCGATGCTCCCGCGTTCTACGCCGACATCGACCGCACCCGCGCCGCACAGCTCGGCCTCAATGCGAGCACGGTGGCGACCAATATCAATGTCAGCCTCAGCTCGTCCGCGCAGGTCTCGCCGAATTTCTGGACGGACCCGACGTCAGGCATCCCCTATTACCTTGCGGTGCAGACACCCGAATACAGGGCTGATTCGCTGAACGCCTTGGGCAACACGCCAGTGTCGGCCTCGGCTGCCGCAAGCGGTCAGACGGTGCCGGGCTTGCTCAGCAATGTCGCGACGTTCAAGCGGGGGACCGTTCCCACCAATTCGAACCAGGCCAATGTCCAGCCGGTGTTCGACGTCTATGCGAGTGTCCAGGGCCGCGATCTCGGCAGCGTAGCGGCCGATATCGAGAAGGTGACGTCAGCCCTGCAGAAGCAGCTCCAGCCAGGCAATTCGATCCAGGTTCTGGGACAGATCCAGAGCATGCATCAGTCGTTCCGCGATCTCGGGATGGGACTGCTGTTCGCCGCTATCCTGGTCTACCTGCTGATGGTCGTGAACTATCAGAATTTTGGCGATCCCTTCGTCGTCATCCTGGCGCTGCCGGCGACGTTTTGCGGCATCGTGACGATGCTGTTCATCACCGGGACGACGCTGAACGTGCCCTCGTTGATGGGAGCCATCATGGCGATCGGCGTTGCCTCGGCCAATTCCATCCTGCTTGTGACCTTCGCGCGTGACGAGCAGCTGAAGGGGCATTCCGCGTTCCAGGCGGCGCTGAGCGCGGGCCGAACGAGGATCCGGCCCGTCTTGATGACCGCGGCCGCGATGATCGTAGGCATGATCCCGATGGCGATCGGCGGTCCGGGCGAGGAGCAGAACGCGGCGCTCGCGCGGGCGGTCATCGGCGGGCTGCTGTTCGCAACCCCGACCACCCTGCTGATCGTGCCGTATCTCTTCGCCATGCTGCGCAAGAGCAACGATGGCAAGCCTCGGCACGGCGTATTTGAGGAGCAACCGGAATGAGCGACGTTCGCGCAAGAACCGATGACGACGGTGCGAGAGATCGCCCCGGGGCGGAAAACCTCCGGGTTGTGGAGCTGCCGAGCAAGGGCGCACGATCCGGACGCCCTTATGGTGGGGCGCTGCTGGGCGGAGGCCTGCTCCTGCTGCTTGCGGGCGGTCTCGGCATCGGCGGCTGGCGGCACTACGAGGTTGCGCGTCAGGTGGCCGCCGTGGCCGAACAGGTTCGGACCAACATTCCGGAAATTCGGGTGGCGACGGTCAAGCCCAGCGGCGACATCATGAAGGTCAGCCTGCCAGCGACGACGACTGCATTCGAGGCGGCCAACATCTTCGCGCGGACCAGCGGCTACATCGAGAAGCGCCACGTCGATATCGGCGATCGCGTGAAGAAGGGCGATCTCCTCGCGGAAATCACCGCTCCCGAGCTGGATCAGCAGATCGCGCAGGCGCAGGCGACGCTCGCCCAGGACCAGGCTGCGCTTCAGCAGGCGCAAGCCAGCCGGGAGCTGGCCGACGTCACCAACTCGCGCGACAGCAATCTTGTCAAGCAAGGCTGGTTAACGGCACAGCAGGGCGACAACGACCGTCTCACCCTGCGCGCGCAGCAGGGGGCTGTGGGCGTCGCCCAGTCGAACATCACGGCGCAGGAGGCGCAGATTCGCGTTCTCCAGCAAGAGAAGTCCTACCAGCGTGTGGTGGCGCCGTTCGATGGCGTGGTCACGCAGCGGAACGTGGACAATGGCAGCCTGGTGCAAGCCGGCTCCACCTTCTTGTTCACGATGATGCATTCCGATGTGGTCCGAACTCAGGTCTTCGTACCGCAGGACGAGGCTTTCGGAGTTGCCCCGGGCGTCGATGCGGACATCCGCGTTCCCGAAATTCCGGGGCGGACGTTTGCGGGCAAGGTCACGCGCATCGCAACCGCGCTGCAGCCGGGGAGCCGAACGCTGCTGACCGAGATCGACGTGCCCAATCCAGATGGTCTGCTCAGTCCCGGCATCTATTGCACCGTCGAATTATCGATACCGCGCAGGACGCCATCAATGACGGTCCCGTCCGACGCGCTCGTCTTCGATCAGAATGGCCTCCACGTCGCGGTCGTGCGGAACGGCACGGTCCACTTACAGCAGGTCTCGATCTCCAGGGATTTCGGCACCACGGTGGAAGTGCGCGACGGCGTGCAGCCCGGCGATCAGGTCGTGCTCAATCCTGCGGTCACGCTGGCAGAAGGCAGCAAGGTCACCGTTCGCAAGCTTGAGACGAGCTAGGGACACGAGAGATGATACGGTTCGCGTTTGCAATGATGGTCGCTTTCCTGCTCGGCTTCTCTCCGGGCCAGGCACAAATCGCAACGACCGGCAGCACCGCAATGGATCTGCCGACGGTGCCGGGCGCGATCGTGATCTCGCCGCTCAACAGTCCGGGGCCGTTTTCCGCAACGACTGTGCCGGGTGCTCCGGATACGACGCTGGCGCCCGTTCCGCTGGCGTCGGATCCGGTGACGCCGGGGACAGTGGTCATCTGCGCGCCGCCATCGTCATCGCTGTCGCCGGTGCCGGCGACTCCAGCTGTATCGCCCACGGGTCTTTCGCCTCCGGGCATCGCGGCTCCGATCCTGCCGCTCACGGGACAGAGCGGTAGCTCCATCGGGACGATTCCCGCGGCCGCTCCGGCGGGAACAGGTGCAACAGTGGCCTGCAGTTCAACGCCGGGAGGACAGGTGACCAGCGCTGCGTCTCTGCCGCTTTCGATTTCGCAAGTGCCTGCAAGCCCCGCGCCCGGCACGATCCCGGCGGACGCCAGCAACGCCGGCGGCACGGGCATCGACCCGAACGCCACCGTCGTGCCGAGCCCTAACAGCTCGGCTTGCGCGGAAGGGGTCTCTATGAACCTGGCGGAGCCCGCGACGGTGGTGCCGGCGAACGCCTCAGGCGCTGCGCCGACGCCGGGCGTATCGCCGATCCTGCCGCCGGGATGCTGAGGTGGACTTGCAGGGCTTCCGTGTTATCGCATCACACGGCATTCGCCAGTCATATTGCCGGGCGCAACTTGCGGACTTCGGCATCCGGGGGAAGGACGCTTCCACCATCCCTATATTTCCAGTCTACCATGACGGCCTTGTTGCCCCTGACCGCGGTGCGACCGACGAATGTTCCCATCGTGCTTTGATGATCGATCGAACGCCAAATTGCCGGTCCAAACGGTGTATCGAAGCTGACATTGCCAAACCCATCCGCCATCGTTTCGGTATCGAGGCTCCCGAGCCGCTCGATCGGAGCCACGATGGAGCTGATCATGGCGTGACCGACCACGGAGCCCATGGTGGGAGCCTCGCCGTAGCGCGCGGAATAGGCCGACGCGAATGAACTGTTGGCCTGGTCCAGGATCTCGGTCACGGGATAGCCGGTCACGATCCATCCTGTCGGCGCGTCCTCTCCGAGCGGATGGAGATATTCGGGTTCGCCTGTCGTGAACGACACGACATCTCGTCCTTCGAACAGGCCGCGATCCTTTCCCTGCCGGACGAATTTGGTGAGATCGGGCCCGAAGGTGATATTGAGGATCGCCTCGGGATTCTGCTGTGCGAGCGCGTTCACGACCACGCCGGCATCGATGGCAGCCAGCGGCGGCCATTGACTGCCAACGAACGCGACATCGGGGCGACGTTGGCGGAGAAGCTGCATGAACCACCTTACGGCCGACTGCCCGTACTCGTAGTTCGGAGCGATTGTCGCCCATCGTGTCGCCTTGAGTTGAGCGGCCTCCTCAACCAGCATCGCTGCCAGCATGTAGGTCGAGGGGCGGAGCCTGTAGCAATATCGATGTCCCCGCTCCCAGACGAGGGCATCCGTGAGCGGCTCGCTCGCCACGAACAAGACCCGGTTCTGCCGGGCGAAGTCGCTGATCGCGAGGCCGACATTCGACAGATATGCGCCTGCCAGCAGATCGACGTCGTTCCTGCGCACGAGTTCCTCTGCCGCGCGGATCGCGACGCTGGGTTTGCCTTCGTCGTCCCGGCTGACGACCTGCAGCTCGCGACCGAGAAGGCCGCCTTTGGCGTTGACCTGCTCGACCGCCAACTGCCAGCCGCGACGATAGGGCAGGGTGAACGCGGGGGCGCTGCTATAGGAGTTGATCTCGCCGATCCTGATCGGTCGCGTGCCCTGCGCACGGATGATGCCGGGCGAAAACACCGAAGCGCCGATGCCGCCCAAAATCTGTCGTCGAGAGATGTTCATCACGCAAGGTCCGGAAGATGGAGTGAAGGGCAGTGTCGGCCGAAAGGCATCGCAACCTAATGGCAGGTGCAGGATGGGAGCCGGTCGCCGTCGGATGTCGAAAGCGAGATGCCCGGTATTTCAGCCAGAGTGCGGGCAAAGGCGAGTGCGGGAAGGTCAATCTCCTGATCGAACAGCGCGCTCACCGGGCCCACAAGATCAAGGGCCGTCTGCTGACGGTTCGATTTCGCCATGATCCCTGCCCACGCAGCCGCAACTTTCAACTCGTAGAAGCGGCATTGCTGGTCCCTGGCGATGGACAGTCCCTCGGCGAACAGCACCTCGGCTCGCGAAAGATCGGATGGTCCGTTGGCCAGGAGAATCTCGGCCTTGATCCGCAATAGGTCCGCAAGGCACCACAATTGCCGGCCTTGCCGCGACATCGACAAGGCCTCTTCCACCGCGGCCAGGGCCTGCGCAGCCTCACCGATCGCGAGCAGGCCTTCGGCGAGCGATCCGAGAAACTCGGGATTGCGCATCAGCCAGCCGTTCTCGGTCCGCGCCTTCAGGCCGCTGCGCAGCAGCGCTATTCCGTCGTGATGCTTGCCTTGCAGAACCAGCAATTGTCCCTTCAGGCAGGACGTCCAGCTGGTCCAGAAAGCTATTCCCTCGCGCGTGACGAGTTCGAGAAGGGAGGATATCGCCTGATCGGCGGCGGCAAGATCATGCGTCATCAGCGCGATCGGGCAGACGGCATTGCGGAGTGCATAGGCGATCGCAAGCTTGTCCTTCTCGCGCTGGGCCTCCTCGAGGCACTCGGCGGCCAGAGATCTGCTCTGGGCGATCTTTCCCTGCAGCAGCAGGACGCGCGCCAACATCGCCTTGGCGAGAACGCTCTGGTTCAGCAGAAACCACATCTGGTTCGCACCGCCGTTCAATCCGTGAGCCGAACGGTCCAGCGACAGCGTCAGCTCGCGTCGAGCATCCTCCTGCATTCCATAGAAATGGGTGGCAGCGCCGATCAGGCGACGACCTACCGCCTCGTTGGCGGGATTTCCGGTGCGCAGCGCGATCTCGAGGTAGCGCTCGCCGACCTCCCTGGCCGCGGCATATTGGCCCGAGTTTAGGTTATAGCTCCACAACGTCCAGACCGCCTTGAGCTGAAGCTCGAGGTCGGACAATTCCTCAGCGAGCGCGAGACCGATGCTCAGCGCCGCCTTCATGCGATCCGCTGTTCCCGCCGTGTTGAGAAGCGCGAAACCCAACGCGACATAGAGCTGCGCCTTGAGCTTCGGAACGCAGGTGAACTCGGGACTGAAATGCGCAAGCGCGTGCTCGATCCGCGTCGAGCATTCCACGAAGGACAGCAACTGCATCCATACCGGAACGAATCCGGCCGTCAGTTCGATTCCAAGCGCGGTCTCTCCACCGGGCGAGAACGCCCAGTCGAGCGCGGCGTGCACGTTGCCGATCTCCTGAGCGAAACGGGAGATGTCGTCGGGAGCGGGAGAGGCATCGCCGAGCGGTGCGATGATCTGCCTGAGAAAGCCGGCCTGCCGCCTTGCCGCCCGCTCGACGAGGCCTGCCTCTGCGAGCTTCTCCAGCGCATAAGCGCGGGTGCTCTCCAGGAGCCGCCATCGTCCCTCGAATGAGGGGTCTAGCGACACCAGCGATTTCCCGACCAGATTGAACAGGGTTTCAATGACGTCCGACCGCGACAGAGTGTCGTCCATCATTGCACTGGCCGCATCGAGCGTGAAGCCGGCCGGAAACACCGCGAGCTGGCAAAGCAGGTGCTGCTCTGCCGGGGTCAAAAGGTCGTAGCTCCAGTCCAGGGTCGCCCGCAGGGTCTGGTGTCGCGGCAACTGGTCGCGGCGGCCGCCATTCAGGAGCTCGAAGCGCTTATCGAGACGGAGCAGTACGGTGTCGACCCCGAGATTGGCGGCCCGGGCCGCGGCAAACTCCAACGCGAGCGGAATGCCGTCGAGGCGGCGAGAGATGGCGGCGATCTTCCGGAGCTCCTCCGCGCCCGCAACGAAGGTCGCACGTAGGGCCCGCGTTCGCGCGACGAACAGCTGCACTGCGCTTGCCCGCAGCAGCAAGTCGGGATCGTGCATATCGGGATCGGGAACCGACAGCGCCGGAATGGCCGCAACATATTCGCCGTCGATGCGGAGACCTTCGCGGCTGGTCGCGAGCACGGTGACGTTCGGACAATAGCGAAGCACGGCACTGGCAATCTGCGCGGCGACTTCGATCACATGCTCGCAATTGTCCAGGACAAGAAGCAGACGGCGGGTTCCGATGGCCTGCGCAATGCTCGCGGCCGAGACTTCCTTGTCGTTCGAGGCGAGCTTGAGTGCACGGGCGCATGCGGATGCCGCAAGTGCCGCATCCTGCAGGGTCGCGAGTTCGACCAGCGCCACGGAATCGTTGAATGCGGGTGCGACGCTGCGCGCCAACTCGATAGCCAGCTTCGTCTTTCCGATGCCGCCGGGTCCGACCAGGGTCACGGCCCGATAGGCCGAAAGCACATCGACCAATTGGCTCATGCAATCCTCGCGGCCGATGAGAGGCGCGCGGATGCTCGGCAGGTTGTTGGTAAAGGGTGCGTCGGCCGCAATCGTTACCGGCGCGGCCGCAGGGTGCTCCAGATGCCCGCTTCGCCAACTCCCGGCGAGCGTATAGCCGCGGCCCGAAACGGTCTTGAGGAGATTGCGATCCTCGCCGAGTGCCTTGCGGACGGCCGAGATATGGACCTGAAGCGTGTTGTCTTCGACGGTCAGGCCCGACCAGACGCTTCCGATCAAATCATCTTTGGTGACCAGGAGACCCGCGGAGCCGACCAGCTTCTCGAGAACCTCGAACGCACGGCTTCCGATCGGCACCGTGACGTCGTTGTGCCTCAACTCTCTTCGTTGGCAATCGATATGCCATTGTCCGAAAGAGTAGGTGCGATCAACCGACATAAGGGGGCCCGTGATTCAATTCCGCCGCCGTGATCCGGGGGAAATCACGAGCCCGCCCCTTGAGGTCACCGATCCCTGGCATGGATTTGAAAGCGTCAATGCGGTTGGGTCTCCTACAGGGGAGATCGTCAGCGTGTCAAGAAGGCCCGCTCAGTCGCCGGGGCTTCGTTCATTATCAATGCTGACACCCGACACGTTGGTGATCGATACACGAATTCGTGACGACGTTCGGGCGCGTGTCAGAATGGAAAGGGTCCCTCGGAGGGAACCTGATGCCATCAAAGGAAGCATCATTTACTCGGCATCGCCGAGAATCGTCAGCGCAAGAACTCCGGAGCCCAAATGCTTCCAGGCGACGTGCACCAGTCGCAAGAACGGCGGCCTGGTCGTGAGCCGCCGTCCTTCCTTCCGCCGAGAGGTCAAAATCCGGAACGTTGAGGCGATCAACTTCCGGTCGGCGTCAACCGGACTTGCTCCGGTTCGCGAACTCAATAGCCCGAGGTGGGCTCGCAGGGCGGCCGGCGCCAGGGGGCGGTCGCGTACGCACCGACGTCGGGAGCACGGGCGCAGCCGCGCTTGGCGGAGGCCGGCACGCGCTGAGCCGACGCATAAGCCTCGACATTGGTACGCTTCGCGTTGCCTTCGCGGGCCATCGCGGGGGAGGCGATCATGGCCGCGACAACGAATCCGGCCGACAAGAACTTCAGTGTCGTCATCGAACATCTCCTTGAGAAAGCGACGCCAAGAACGCCTCGGCCCGCACCTGAGACATGTGCATGCGTGCGCCGGATCCGCAGTGTCGATCGAACGAACATTTTCCTCTTTGCACGAAGCCGTCGCGGTGCGTTGAATTCATACATCGACGGCTCATCCGACAGGAGGTTCGCGCGCTAGTTTGGTGAGGACGTCGCCTGGTCAGTGCGTCCATCCAGCAGTGGGCCAAACCATTCCCATCTTTCGCCGGTGAAGCGCATCATCCGGAGCTGCTCGATCGGACGAAAGTCCCTCGGTGATGTCTTTATGCGAACACCGGGAATGTAGGCTTCGAGGTCGAGATCGAGATCGGTGGCCACGCGCATGATCCTTTCGTGCGTGAGATCGTCGCCGCAACGCCTGATCACCTCCACGAGTGCACTCGACATGTTGAAGGCCACCAGCGGCCCGCTCTCCGATCGATCTGCCTCCGGATAGTATTTCGCCATGAACGCGCGAAAATGCTGCATGCCCGGATGGCTGTCCCACTGCGGATCAGTCACGTCCATCTGATACCCCGCGCTGAGAATTCCTTTCGCATTGTCCAGTCCGGCGGGCTTCAGCACCGCGCCGACCGAGACCGAGACGTTCGTCACGATGTGGATGGGATGCCAGTCCAGTTCGGCGAGCGTCCTGATCGCCTGCGCGGCGAATTTGGGTGTTGCGATGTCGATGAATATGTCGGGCGCAGCGGCCTTGATCGCGGCGACCTCGGAGTCGATCGTCGGGGTGCTGACCTCATATGATTGGCTGGCAATCACCATTTGCGCGTACTGGTCCTGCAGCACGTCCTTCAGGCCGAGCAGATAGTCGCGTCCAAAGTCGTCGTTCTGGTACAGGATACCGATCCTTGCCCCCGGATGGTGCCGCAGAATGTAGTCCGCATAGATGCGTGCTTCGGTTCGGTAGCTCGGTTGCCAGCCGATGGTCCACGGAAAGTGCTCGGGATCCGCCCAGCGCGATGCTCCGGTGATAACGAACAATTGCGGCACATGCCGGCTATTCATGTATTTCTGGATCGCTGCGTTGCTGACCGTGCCGAACGGAGCGAAGATCGCAAGCACCTCGTCGTCCTCGACGAGCCGTCGCGCTTGCTCGACCGCTTTGGATGGACTGTAGGCGTCGTCGTATGAAATGAAATTGATCTTCCGGCCGTTGATCCCGCCATTGTCGTTGACCATGCGGAAATACGCGCTCATCGTCCTGCCGATGATGCCGTAAGCAGATGCCGGGCCACTGTAGGGCATGATGTTGCCGATCCGGATCTCGGTGTCGCTTGCGCCGGGATCATATCGTGGCTCCGCGGAAGCGCTGCCGACTGCAAGCGCAGCGCAGGAGATGAAGAGCTTTCCCAGGCGCCACGCGTTGCCCGAAATCGAATAACCAGTCCTGCCTGCGATCAAGCGATGCCTCCATGGCGCTGCCGGTCTTTGCACATGCCAACCCTGACGAGGCGTGGCTCGGCCGCGCCCGCTCGAGGCGGCGGACGAGCGCGTGCAGCAGTCGGCGTAGCGACTATAGCGCGGACGGCGCTGCGCGCCCGGTTGCGGATGCTGAAGAACTGTTAAGTTTCGCAGTTTTTGGGTCGGCTATCCGAATCGATGCAATCGGCCCTGCCGCGAAGCCGGCAGGGTGCGCCGCATGGCGCGGTCGCACTCCCGGATTACGGGCAGCATCATCCGCACCTGCAGGAAGCAGAATACTGGATTGTGGTATCTCGTCATCGATGCCAGTTGTGGTCGCGAAATTGGCCTATGCCGAAGACGGGCGCGGCACCGCCCGGCCGTTCGAGACCCATTCGCCCGGCGGGCGTCAGTGCGCCGCCATTCAGCACGTCGCGATCGGGGTACATCGATGCAAAGGCTGCCGGCTCCTGATCAGCGAAAGACCAGGCTGCGGACGCCGACGATATCGTTGCCGTTGAGAGTAGCGCCGCTGCGATTAGAATCTTGAATACACTCATAGCGATTCTCCATTGTTTGCTCCGTGCGGAGAGTCGCTTGGCGATGATCGCTGCTCGGCTGGTGGCGTTTCCGAAGTTTTTTTGATGAAAATGATCTAGGTCGTCGGAGCGGAAAGTCCCGGTGGATCTGCATCACTCCTGCGGGAAGAGTCTGTCACGCTTGTCAGGATTCTCGCGCGTTTGTGCGTAGTCAAACGCGTCCGGTGTCCGTTTCTGGGAGGCGGATAGTTTGAATACCTGGAGTGTGAGCAATGAAATTATTTGCTGTTGTTTGCGTCCTCGCCTGCGTTGCGCTTTCGGGCACCGCGTCCGCCCGCGGCGGCATGGGATCGCATATGTCGATGGAGAGCGGCGGTGCGCTCGGGACGAGCGCCGCCGCGCCGGGCACGAACTCGCTGGGCACTGCGCTTTCGTCGTCCGACGGCGGTGGTCACGCAATGAAGGGGCCGTTGCTTGGCACAGACCAGACCATCGACAAGGAAGATGCCCGGCTTGAGAAGATGCTGGAAGGATCGATCTGCCGCGGCTGCTGAACGGCGCGCATTGCGAGACAGGGGCCGGCGGCCGCGCCGCCCGGCTACCTGTGTCTTTCGACAGGGTTGGTGCTAAGCTGGACTGAAAATGACGAAACCGCTTGGGGCTGTCCCAATGATGGCTGAGCCGGGCCAGCGTCCCGTCTACATTTGCGCGGAATGGGAAATCGATCTTGCCAGACGCGAATTGCGCTCGAACGGCGAACTCGTTCCGTTGGGGGGGCGTGCCTTTGAGATTCTTGCGGAATTGGTTCAGGCGCAGGGCCAGCTCGTCACCAGGGACGACCTGAAGGAGCGGGTCTGGCGGGGCGTCTTTGTCGAGGAGAGTGCACTTCGCGTGCATATCGCTGCGATCCGAAAGGCGCTCGGTTCCGACCGCGACATGTTGTCAACCAGCGTTGGCCGCGGTTATCGTTTGCTGGGAGCATGGCGGGTTCAGCATACGGACACCCCGCTACAATCTGCCGCAACCGGCCTGCTGCCGTCGATCAACATTCCCAGCGCATCATTCAATCTCATCGGCCGAACGGCTGCGATCGCACATTTGTGGCGGCTTCTGTCGGCCTATCGCATCGTGAGCCTGGTCGGGCCTGGCGGCATCGGAAAGACGTCGCTCGCGCTAGAGGTCGCCAGAACGCCGCCGCCCGGCTTTGTGGCTGACCGGTTGCTGGTCGAGCTGGCCCCACTGTCCGATCCGAAGCTCGTCTGCTCGGTCATCGCCAGTGTCCTCGGCACCAAGCTCGAGGGCGAGGAGATCTCACCTGATGCCATCGCGCGCGCGATCGGCTCTCGGCCATTGCTGCTCATTCTCGACAATTGCGAACATGTCATCGACGCCGTGGCGCAGGTGGCCGAGTTGGTTGTCAGCCACTGTGCGGGGACGGTCATTGTTGCGACAAGCCGGGAGGCGCTGCGTATCGAGGGGGAACATGTCTACCGCGTACCTCCTCTGGGCGTACCGCCTGAAACCTGGCACGAGCCCACTGACGCTTCTGCGTATAGCGCAGTGGAATTGTTCACGAGCAGAGCGAAGGCGCTGGGTTCGAGTTTTGTACCCGACGAGGAGAACATCGGCGCCATCGCATCCATCTGCCGCCGGCTCGACGGCATTCCGCTGGCGATCGAGTTTGCGGCGGCGCGCGCAGTCATGCTTAGCCCGCCGAAGATCGCGTCACTTCTCGATGACAGGTTCAAATTCCTGACGACCGGCCGGCGCACGGCGTTGCCGCGGCAGCAAACGTTACGCGCAACGCTCGACTGGAGCTACGACCTCTTGCCGGACGACGAGGCGTGGCTGCTCCGGCAGCTCGGCATATTCGCCGGCGAGTTCCAGCTCGATGCAGTGATTGCTGTTGCTGGCGAGAACATCGGCGATGTGACCGGCCAGCTTGCCAGGCTGGTGGCAAAGTCGCTCGTTCTCGCGGATATTTGCGGCGACAGCCCGCATTATCGTCTGCTGGATACGACGCGTGCCTATGCATTGGAGAAGCTGCGTGCCGGCGGAGAACATCCCGGCGCAGCCTACCGCCAGGCGAAATACTACTGCGGATTCTTTGCCAGCGCCGAAGCCGACAGCGAAGTGAGGCCGCAGGCGGAGTGGCTCACCCTCTATGGCCGACACATCGACAACGTGCGAACGAGTCTCGATTGGGCCTTCTCCCCCGGCGGGGACTCGCAAGTCGGGGCCGCCCTGACGGCGGCCGCGGTCCCGCTCTGGGTGCAATTGTCGCTGCTCGCCGAATGCCGCGAGCGGACCGAACTCGCTTTGGCGCGCCTCGATCCGTCGGCTGCAAACGCGCCGCGACTTCGGATGCAGCTGTCGGCCGCGCGCGGCTGGTCACTGATGTACGGTGTTGGCAGGGCCCGGGAGGCCGGTCCCGCCTGGGCTGCGACCCTACAGCTCGCCGAGCAGCTCGGTGACAGGGATTACCTGCTGCGCGCGCTGTGGGGGCTCTGCATCGATCAGTTCAATAACGGCGAATTCCACAAGGCGCTTGAATTTGCCAATCGCTTCGCGGAGGTCGTGGCCGATTCCGGCAATCCCGTCGATCGCATGATGGCCGACCGCCTTCTCGCAACCACGCTGCATTATCGCGGCGACCAGCGGCTCGCCTATCATCATATCGGCCGAACCCTGTCGCGGCTCTCGGAACTTGCGGCAAAGCCGCAGGTCATTCGTTTCCGGTTCGACCTGCGGGTCTCGACGCGCTATTTCCAGGCGCGGATCCTGTGGTTGCTCGGCCTCGCGGATCAGGCCTTGAGCGTCGTCGAGCACAACGTCGAGGAAGGCCGGACCAGTGGTCACGCACTCACGTTTTGCAGCGTCCTCGGCCAGGGTGCCTGCCCGATTGCGTTCCTGGCCGGCGATCTCGACGCCGCCGAGCGCTATTGTACGATGCTGCTCGAACACACCGAGCGACATCCGATCCGCCTGTGGAATCTGTGGGCGCGCGCCTTCAGAGGAATGCTGATCTCGCGCCGGGGTGACCTCGCGACCGGATTGCCCCTGCTGCGCAAGACGTTTGAGCTCGCGGGCGAGGCGCGCCACCTGCCGCGCTTTCTGCTTCCCCTCGGTGAACTCGCGGTATGTCTCGGCGACGCCGGCGAGGTATCGCAAGGCCTTGCGACCGCCGACGAGGCGCTCGCGCGATGCGAGGCCAGGGACGAGGGGTGGTACGTCGCCGAACTCTGGCGCATCAAGGGCGAATTGCTGCTGCTTCCCGGCGAGCACCGCTCGGCGATCGCCGCCGCGCAGGCCTTCGACAGGGCATTCGAGGTGGCGCGGAGCCAGGGCGCCTTGGCTTGGGAGCTGAGAACGGCGATCAGTGTGGCACGATTGAAAGTGAGCGAGGGGCATCCGGCCGATGCACGCCGTGTTCTCGCGTCCGCATACGGCAAGTTCACTGAAGGTTTCGAGACGGCGGACCTCCGCGACGCGCGTGCAATGCTGGCGAAGCTCGGATCGTAGGTCCTAGATGCCCCGGGAGCGGCATCCGATTCAACCAATCGGATGCCGGTGCAGCCTCGGCGAGCACCGCATCGGTCGGGGCAAAGGGCGCTTATGGATCAGGAGAGGGTCATTTGGCCGCAGACGCGTACGGGCGCGCCGGATTCAGCTCGGCAAGCAACGCTCTCGCCATCTTGAGGCTGCGCGTATCGAAGCCCTCGGTAAATCGCAGATAGACGGACGCAAGCATATCGTGCGCCTCCTGGCAGCGACCGCCTCGCTGCCATAGTCTCGCAAACCCGATCGCCGCGCGAAGCTCATAGCCCAGCGCTCCTTGATGACGAGCGAGGTCGAGCGCCTGCACGAAGCTCATCTCCGCCTGCGAAAGATCCGGATTGCTCTTGTGCATCAGCGCTTCAGCCCTTGCGCGCAGCATGTCGGGCATCTCCATCATGAAGTTGCAGTGCCGGGCCTGGACAATCGCCTGATCAATGGTGTCGAGGGCTTCGTCACCGTGACCTGTAGCCGACAAGGCATCGGCGAGGGACATGCGCAACCCTGCGACCGCACCGAAGCTCTGGCTCTGTAGCTTGTCGATCGAGCCTTTCAGCATAGCGAGCCCGATGCCGGTCTCGCTTCGGGCCAGCAGCGTAATCCCCTTCATCGCCTCGCCGACCATCTGGAGAATGGCGAGGTTGTGCCTTCGAGCCTCCACGACGAGCCTGTCGATGTGTTCTTCGCAATCCGCCAGATCGCCATTCCAGAAGAAGACGTCGAATGCCCATGCTAACGCTCGGCAGAACATGATCGGATGGTTCGTCGCGATCACGTCGGAGATCGCCCGGCGCACCATTTGCGCTGCTTGATCCGGATATCCCTGAAGCCAGAGGACGCGCGCAAGGGTGATTTGAGCGCGTTTAGGGTATTCGAGGGTGAGGCCGCTAAGGATGTCCCCATCCATGCCCGGATGACGCAACGCCGCTTCGATGTATGAGCGGGACTCAACGAACCTGCCGAGATATTGGTAGGAGATGCTGAGCAACACGCGCATGCGCGCGACGGCAATGGGATCGTTGCTGGTCAGCGCAACGGCTTCGCCGCGTTTGGCGGTGGCCAGTACCTCATCATATCTGCCGACGAACAATTGCAGCAGGTGCAACTGGTCGATCAAACGGATCTGCCCTTGCACGTCGCCGATCTTCTCGGTCAGTTCAAGCGCCCGGTTGAGATGATTAACGCCCACTCCGTCGAGCCGTCCCGTGAGCATGCGGGCGGCGCCCAGCGCAGTGTGAAGGACGAGACCCTGCCTGATGCTTCCATTGGTTTCATCCAGTGCTTCGATGGCGCGAGTGACCCAGAGTTCGCATTCCGCCAGGAGCGACAGCTTGAAAAACAGCGGAATCGATGCCGCAGCGAGCGCCACGCCGATTTTGCGGTCTCCCTGATCGGAGAAGCACCACGTCAGCGCGGCGCGGACGTTACCGAGCTCCTCGGCAACCGCCGAAAGGTCTCGGTTCGCTTCGCTCCCGATCCTTTCAAGGAGACCGCGAAAGTAGCAGGCGTGACGTCGCGAGATCGCGCCAGCGTCCCCGCTGGCGACAAGTTTCTCTTGCGCGTACGCCCGGGTCGAGTCGGCAAGGCGGTAGCGGGTTGGTTGCGAGCCGGTGTTCAGTGTAAGCATCGACTTGGCAACGAGGCCGTCGATGATCGCCAGGATCGTGTCGTCGTCCTCCGTGGCCGCGGCAATCGATCGGGCGGCGTCCAGGGTCATGCCGCCGACGAACACCGACAGCCGGCCGAGAATCACGCGCTCCGGTTCGGATAGAAGATTGTAGCTCCATTCGATGGTTGCGCGCAGCGTCCGGTGTCGGGGCAGTGCCGTGCGTCGCCCCTCCCACAGCAAATTGAGGTGCTGATCGAGGAGCTGGACCATCGCCCTCGCGCCGTATGCGCCCACATGGCCGGCGGTGAGTTCGATGGCAAGCGGGATGCCGTCGAGCCGACGGCAGAGGTTGCCGACGTCCGGGGCGTTCGCATCCGTCAGCGTGAACTCGCCGCCTCCTGCAGTCGCACGCTCCACGAAGAGTTTCACGGATGGGTAAGCGAGGGCGTTCGCGGCCGTCAGAACGGCCTTCTCCGGCGGGCTCGGGAGCGGCGGGAGACGGTATGTGAACTCGCCTTCGACGCGCAGCAACTCCCGGCTCGTGGTCAGGATGTGCAGCTCCGGGGCGGCCTGGTAGAGCCGCTCGGCCAGCGCCGCCGTTGCTTCGATGACATGCTCGCAGCAGTCCAGAATGAGCAGCATGCGCCTGTCGCGCAGGAATGCCGCCAGGCTGCTCGCCGGATCATTCGATCGCGCCGGCAGTCCAAGTGACGATGCGACGATCGCCGGCACCGGAGCGGCGTTGCCGGTTTCGCCGAGACCGATGAAGTGGACATGTCCGGCGAATTCCGCGAGCAGGGCGTGGCCCGCGGAAATGACGACCGTGGTCTTGCCGATGCCGCCGGGGCCGACAACCGTGACGAAGCGGTGGGCTCTCAGACTTTCCGAGATGTCCTGAATGGTATGCTCACGCCCCACCATCTGCCGGGGATGCGCCGGCAAATTGTGGACATAAGTCGGATTGGTCGACGCAGCTTGCCTCTGTTTGGGGCGTGAGACCGCGGCGACGAAGCAGTAGCCCTGGCCGGAGACCGTGCTCAGATATCTGGCGCCGGCATCGCCGTCTCCGAGTGCTTTGCGGAGTGCGGCGATATGGACACGCAGGCTGTTTTCCTCGACGTTGGCGCCCGGCCATGTCGTGGCTATCAGATCCGTCTTGCTGACGACGTTGCCGGCCTGCCGGACCAGCGCGAGCAGGATGTTGAACGCACGATCCGATAATCGGAGCGGGCTCCCGTTTCGTTCAATCCGCCGCTGCGAGAGGTCGAGGCGAAACGGCCCGAAGAGAAAGATCTCATGGGCGGACTCGTCTTGAGCGGAGCGGCCGGCTTGGGCCATCATGTCGTTGCTTTGCCAGCGGGGGACCATTTTCGGATATCAACCCGGCGCACGACTCGTCACGTTCTATGACTTGGAAGCACACCAAGACGTGTGAACGCAGTGGCCCTTAAACGGTAACATCCGGTAGTTTCGGGGTAAAGCATCGGGCTCTATCACTTTCGTCTGAGGCTTGGATGTGCGGCGCCACGATGCGCGCCTTATCCGATCAATGTCGGCTTGAGAATGTCTTCCAGTCCGATCCGGCGGAGCAGTTCCGCGCGGACGCTGTCGGCGACGGTGTCGACGGCTGCAGCCCCGTCGTCGTCCGGACCGAAATGAACGCGTAGCGGACGCTGTCCGAATGGCATATCGACGATATCGGCTATGGCGGTCGCGACGTCTTGCGGAGTTCGATCCTTCGCCGGAAGCTGCCCAAGTGCCGACAGCGCGATCTCGCTCAAATCGGCCGTCGGACCATCCGCGTATTCCTCTGCCCGAACGGTGTCCAGCGGCCGGCCGGAGCGAATGTAGTGGCCGGGCCCGAGCGCGCTGGGAACGACGATGGTTGTCTCGACACCCCAACGCGCGAGCTCGCCGGCATAGCCGAGCGCTAGCGCATCCAGGGCAGCCTTTGAGGAAGCATAGGCGCCCAGGAAAGGAACCGAGCCGCCTCGCGCGCTGCTCGACGAGACCCATATCAGCAGGCCATGGCCCTGCTTGCGCAACTGTGGCAACGCGGCCCGATTGAGCCGTTGCGCACTCAGCACGTTGGTGTCGTAGAGTTCGGCAAGCTGGGCCGGTGTAAAGGCCTCCGCCGGCCCGTAGAGGACCTGGCGGGCATTGTGCACGATCACGTCGAGGCGGTTGTTCTCAGCGACGATGGCGTCGATAGCCGAGTTGACGGAGGCTTCCGAGGAGACGTCGAACGCGATGGTTCGGAGGTCCGCGCCACGCTTGCCGTCCTCGGCTCCGCCATCCGCGCCGCCGTGCTCATCCACTTCCGGCATTGAAACGTAGACCGTGTGGCCGGCCTGTGCCAATTTCCTGCAGGTGCTTCGTCCGATGCTGTTCGCAGCTCCTGTGACGATGATCACTTTGCCCATTCGAATCCCAATCGCATTCCACCTTCCGCAAAGACACCAGCGCCATCGCGACACGTTCGTCGTTTGGCGATTGATCGCCGCCCTTGTGCGAAGAGTTCCTGAAATACAGCCGGGCGCAAGACGGGTCTTTCGAGCCCGGCGGCTGATTTCCAGATCGCACGAAATATTTCGAGAAAGCCCGAAAGCGGATGAGGACGGGTCTCCCGCGGACCCGGCAGGCTCGAACGTGCCTTCGCGAAATTGGCGTTGGCTTTCAGAAGATCGCGGCTGTGGCCGCCGGCTACAAGAGCCGCTCGACAGAACGGGCCGTGTGACGCGTCTGTGTCAGCTCGCTCGTTACGAGGAGAAGCGATGAATCAATCAGGCAAACTGCCGCGTTCGGGACTCGGACCGCTCGTGTTGATAGCGGCCATCCTCGGAGGCGGGGCTGCGGCGTTCGCGTACACTGCGGGCTGGCTCTCGCCCGGGCGCCTGACGCCGGAGCAGATGATTGCGGCGCTGACGCCTCCGAGCGGCGCACCGCTCGGGCACCGGCGAAATCATGCGAAGGGGATCTGCTTCACCGGCATCTTCGAGGCCAACGGAAACGGCGTAGAACTTTCGCGGGCCAAGGTCTTCGAACGCGGCACGTATCCGGCGGTGGGTCGCTTCAATCTCGGCACTGCGGATCCGAACGCCGTGGATGCAACTGTCCGTGTGCGCGGTTTGGGATTGCAGATCGCCGCAGCGGATGGCGAAGAGTGGCGGATGGCCCTGATCAACCCGCCGTTCTTTGCAGTGTCCACGCCGCAGGCGTTTCACGACCTGCTGATCGCATCCGCGGAGAAGGAGCCGGAGGCGATGAAGATTTTCATCCACGCAAATCCGGAATTTGCCGCCTTCGCGACCTGGGCGAAGACGGCGCCCTGGACCACCAGCTATGCGGAGGAGCCTTACCACGGGCTCAACAGTTTCATCTTCACGAACGCGAAGGGCGGGGAGCACGCGGTGCGATGGTCGCTGCTGCCCACTGTGCAGCCCGTTCCGGTTTCGCAAGCCGAGCTGGAAAAGCGCGGTCCGGATTTTCTCGAGCAAGAGATAGTGGAGCGAATCAGGACCGCCGGCCCGCAGCGCTGGACCATGGTTACGACGGTCGCAGATCCCGGCGATCCGATCGCGGACCCGAGCAGGCCCTGGCCCGAGGGGCGCCGTACGGTGCAGCTCGGAACGCTTGCCGTGCAGCGGATCGAACCCGAGCGGGATGGACCCTGCCGCGACATCAACTTCGATCCGACCGTGCTGCCGCGGGGAATCCGGCTGTCGGACGATCCTTTCCCGGCCGCGCGCTCGTCGGTCTACCGCAAGTCCTACGATTTGCGTGCGGCCGAAGCCGGCGACTATCCGCGAACCGAGTCGGCGAGGCCATGAGCAACGCTCCGCATCGTTTCGCCCTGATCCAGCGGCTGCTGCACTGGCTGATGGCAGCCTGTATCGTTGCCATGTTCTTCATCGGCGTCGGCATGGTGTCCACCGTGGCGCCGAAGTACTTGCCGCTCATCCTGATCCACAAGACGCTCGGCGTCACGCTTCTGGTCCTCGTTGTGATCAGGCTGGCGCTGCGGCTCCATTACGGCGCGCCGCCGTTGCCGGCAGATCTTCCGCCGGCGATCAAGCTGGGAGCAAGATTGTCGCATCGGCTCCTCTATGGCTTCATGATCGTCATGCCGTTGCTGGGTCTCGGCATGCTTTGGGCTGCGGCTTATCCAGTCGTCCTGTATGGCGGGATTCGAATTCCGGCGTTGCTGCCGCAGAGCGACCGCGTGCACACATTGCTATGGAATGCTCATTTTTACCTGGGCTTCGCGTTCTTTGCCCTCGTGCTGCTGCATCTGGCGGCGGCGCTGTTCCACGCTTTGGTTCGCCGCGACCGCGTGTTCGGGACGATCGCACCCTTTCGACTGCGGAACAGGACGACGCCGGCGGAATGAGTGCTTCGCGTGCCGGCGAAATCCGCACCTCAAATTTCTAAACCTCCAGCAAGGATGACGACAATGACCAAAGCAGATCTCCAAAGCCCGACGGATCTCGGGGCCAATGCGAACCGGGACGTTCCAGCCGCGCTGAGAGCGCTGCTGGCTGATGTCTTCGCGCTGTACCTGAAGACCAAGAACTTCCACTGGCACGTGTCGGGTAGGCACTTTCGCGACTACCACCTCATGCTCGACGAGCAGGCCGAGCAGATCTTTGCCATGACCGACGACATTGCCGAGCGGGCGCGCAAGATCGGCGGAACGACGTTGCGCTCGATCGGCCAGATCGCGCGCGAGCAGCGCATTCTCGACAACGACGCCGATTATGTCGACCCGCAGGACATGCTGGCCGAGTTGCGCGGCGACAATCAGCAGCTGACGCGGGAAATGCGCCGGGTCCACGAGCTCTGCGACGAATACGGCGATGTCGCGACCGCAAGCCTGCTGGAAAACTGGATCGACGAGACGGAACGGCGGATCTGGTTCTTGTACGAGACCGGCCGGGGCGGCCCGAACTCGTAAGCACCTGGCATGGGATGCGGCCGCAAAGCGAGCGTGCCGCGCGCTGCGACGACGCGGAAGCGACGGAGATCCTCGCGTCCGCGTATTGCTGGCTGATCGTCTTCGCATTGGTCGACCACGCGCACGCCACGTACCCGTCGGTCGTGAATCCCGCAGCAGCGCTCCGCATCGTGCGGATGAAACAACGGCGCTGCATCCTCGAAAGATGACTGGACGCGGATCTCTATAGGCTTGACCACGTCCACGACCGGCACGCCGGTCATACGTACAAGGGTCAAGCCATGACGGATATGTCGAACTCGAAGGCGTCGCTCGGAAGGGCCGTTCACGCGATCAGCGGAAAATGGGGCTGGTTCGTTGCGCTGGGGGTCGGTGAACTGATCCTCGGCGGCATTGCATCGGTCAATCTGATGGCGGCGAGCCTCGCCTCCGTGCTCGTCATCGGCGTCAGCATGGCAGTCGCCGGGATCTTCCAGATCGTGCATGCTTTTTCGGTGCACGGCCTGCGCGGCTTCCTGTTCTGGCTGTTCGCCGGGATCGTCTATGCCGCTGCCGGAGCCGTCGTCCTCTACGATCCGCTGCTGGCTTCGTTCACGCTGTCGCTCGTGGTGTGTGCTCTCCTGGTCGTTGCCGGTGCGACACGGATCTGGACGGGTTTCCATCTGCGGCCGGCCGCGGGCTGGCGCTGGATCGTGGCGGCCGGCGTTGTGACGTTCTGCGTCGGCGCGATGCTGATTGCGGTCTTGCCTGCCGTCGGCCTGTGGCTGCTCGGTGCGATGCTGGTCGTGGATCTGGTCTTCCAGGGTTGGGGCTTTACTGCATTCGGGCTCGCGCTCAGAAGCCGGGCCTCGCGGCATTCGGCCGAGCCGGCGACGGTCTGAGCCATGATGACAGGTTCGACATTCACGCGGCACCGGGAGATCGCCTGGCGCGGTGGCCGCACGACATCGACGTCGCGGCTGGTTGCCGAGGAGAGCGCCATTGCGCTCACTTACAACGGATCGACCCATGCCGTGATGATGGGAACGCCGGCCGATCTGGAGGATTTTGGTCTCGGCTTCAGCCTGACCGAGGCGATCATCGACCGCGCAAGCGAGATCAGGAGCATCGAGCTGATCTCGAACGAACTCGGCATGGAGGTGCGGATGTGGCTTGACGGCGACCGCGCGACGACCCTGGCCGCACGCCGCCGCGCCATCAGCGGTCCGGTCGGATGCGGATTATGCGGCATCGAAAGCCTTGAACAGGCGCGTCGCGCGCCGTCACGCGTTGAAGGGCGTGGCATTGCCTTTCATGCGCGGGACCTGCTGAACGCCATGCATGCGCTGTCTCCCCTCCAGATATTGAACCAACATACGCGGTCCGTTCACGCGGCAGCCTTGTGGCGCCCTCGCACCGGCATTGCTCTGATCAGGGAGGATGTCGGCCGGCACAATGCGCTCGACAAGCTTGCCGGCGCCATCGTCCGCGACGGCAAGTCAGCCTGCGACAGCGCCGTGCTGCTGACGAGCCGGGTTTCGGTGGAGATGGTGCAGAAGGCCGCGATGATCGGCGCGCCGGTCGTTGTGGCCGTTTCCGCGCCGACCGCGCTCGCGATCCAGACCGCGAACGAGGCGGGAATCACGCTACTCGCCGTCGCCCGCGATGACGGATACGGCGTGTTCACGCATCCGCGCCGTGTTCTGCTGCCTGACGAGGCCGCCCCGCGCGCCGGCTGCTGACTTCGGCGGACCCGCGAATATGGCCATGCAAACTGCAGCACTGGAGCCCCTGGCCGGGACAAGCGTCGAAGCATGTGCCCCGGAACGATCGCTGCTGGTTGCCTCTGTGCTGAGCATGTCGGGCGGTTTCCTCGACGCGTTTACCTGGCTGTCACTCGGCGTCTTCGCGAGCTCGCAAACCGGCAATGTCGTCTTCCTCGGAGTCTACGCGCTATCAGGGCAATGGCAGCGCGCGCTTCACCATCTTCTTCCACTCGTGGCCTTTGTCCTGGGAGCGTTGGTGGCGGTTCGCACCCGGGCGGCGTTATGTTGCCTCATCGGAGAGATCGTCTGTCTCGCCGCGACGATGCTGTTGCTTCATCGCGTTTCGGATGAGATCACGATCCTCGTCATCTCCTTTGGCGTCGCGCTGCAGTCGGCAAGCTTCAGACAGGTCGGTCACTGGAAATATCTCTCGGTCACGGTCACCGGCAACATGCTCCGGGCCATGGATCAGTTCGTTGCGGCGCCTGATCGCGATGCGGCGCGCGGCGCCGGAACCATGCTCACGCTCTGTTTGGCGTTCCTGCTAGGGGCCGCCGTCGGCGGTTGCGTGACGAAATGGTTGGGAACCTGGAGCCTCGCTCTGCCGATTGCATCGTCGATATACGTTCTCTGGCTCTGCCGCCGGCGAAGCCATTCGCACTGACGTCGCGCTCGCTTGTTGCAGGTAGAGGCGCTCGCCATGCCATTCGGAAAGAGGACGTTCGTTCGCGGAAGCGCATGCGCCGTCCCGCGGATAAGCTCCGGGGTGCGGCCGCGGTGCTCAAGGTCGACAACATTCCGCAATCGGCCGCTCGCGCGCGGGCGACCGCGAAGCGGGCGTGAGCGAACGGGAGGCTCTCCGATGGATCCGACGGCACTCCTCCTGTCGCGGCTGCAATTCGCCTTCACCATCTCGTTCCACATCATCTTCCCGGCATTCACGATCGGGCTTGCGGCCTGGCTCACCGTGCTCGAAGCGATGCACCAGTACAGTGGCAAGCCCGTCTACCGGACCCTGTTCGCGTTCTGGCTGAAGATCTTCGGCGTGGCATTCGGCATGGGCGTCGTATCGGGCGTGGTGATGGCGTTTCAGTTCGGAACGAACTGGAGCGTGCTCTCGAAGATGTCGGGTCCGATCCAGGGCCCGCTTCTGTCCTACGAAACATTCACCGCCTTCATGCTGGAGGCGGGCTTCTTCGGCATCCTCATCTTCGGCCGGCCCCGGGTGTCGCCGTGGTTCTACCTGTTCTCGACCGCGATGGTTGCGCTCGGAACCACGCTGTCGGCGTTCTGGATCATGGTCAACAACAGCTGGATGCAGGTGCCGACCGGCTACGTCCTGCAGAACGGCCAGTTTGTGCCTGATGACTGGGCGCAAATCATCTTCAATCGCGTGGTCTGGGTCCGGTTTCCGCACATGCTGCTGGCGTCCTATCTGACCGGCGCGTTCTGCGTGGCGGCGACCGGCGCGTGGTATCTGCTGCGGCGGACCTATCGCGCCGAGGCACATGTGATGCTGCGGATGGGCCTCGCGCTCGCGGCAGTGCTGCTGCCGGTCCAGCTCTTCATCGGGCATCTCGTCGGTGATTACGTCCACGACTACCAGCCGGCCAAGTTCGCCGCGATCGAGGCACGCTGGCATGACGAGCAGCCGGCCTCGGAGGTGCTGATCGCAATTCCCGATTCGAGCACCGAATCGAACAAATACGCGATATCGATTCCCGTGCTCGGCAGTATCATCGGCAGCATGAGCCTGACATCGAAAGAGGTCGGCCTGACCAGCTTTGCGCCGCAGGACCGGCCGCCGGTGACGATACCCTTCTTCGCCTTCCGCGTCATGGTCGGCTGCGGTTTCGTGATGCTGGGGCTGGCTTGGCTTGGGACTTGGCTCGGCCTCAAGCATCGGCTCGATCGGAGCCGCCCGCTGCTGTGGGGCATCTTCCTCAGCTTCCCGCTGCCGTGGATCGCAATTCTCACCGGCTGGTACACCGCGGAAGTGGGGCGCCAGCCATGGACCATCTACGGCGTGCTCCGCACTGCGGACGCCGTGACGCCGTTCCTGACCGCGTCGGCTGCGTTGGCTTCCCTGATCCTGTTCGTCGCGGTCTACGCCTTCATCTTTTCGTTCGGGACGTATTACATCTATCGGCTGCTGCGTGCCGGCCCGGCGGGACTCGGCGGCAAGCCGCTCCACGCTCCCGTGCCCAATCGGCCGATGTCGCTCGCCGATCAGGTGCCGACCGCCCGCAGCTATCTCGAGGCAGGAGAGTAACCATGGTGATGTACTGGGTTGCCCTTCTTGCCATCAGCATTCTGATCTATCTCCTCCTCGACGGGTTCGATCTCGGCGTCGGCATGCTGTTCGGTGTGGCCGGCAGCGAGGCGAAGCGGCATGCCATGCTGAGCACGGTCGCTCCGGTCTGGGACGGCAATGAGACCTGGCTGATCGTCACGGGCGTGATCATGTGGGGCTCGTTCCCCGTGGTCTACGCCATGGTGATGTCGGCCCTCTATATCCCTGTCGTCGTGATGCTGCTTGGATTGATCCTGCGCGGCGTGGCCTTCGAGTTTCGCGGCAAAGCCCTCCGTTCGCGCTGGGTCTGGGACGTCGGTTTCGTCGCGGGTTCGTTCGCCGCCAGCTTCATGCAGGGCGCGATGGTCGGCGCTCTCGTCGAAGGACTTCAGTTCTCCAACGGCGATTATACCGGTGGAACGCTCGGCTGGCTGACCGCCTTTTCCGCCCTGTGCGGGATTGGACTCTGCTTCGGCTATTCGCTGCTCGGGGCCTGCTGGCTGGTGAGGAAGAGTGATGGTCCCGTTCGGGATGCCGCGCGGAGCCAGATCCCGCCGCTGGCGACCGGCGTCCTGGTGTTCCTGGTCGTCGTCTTTGCATATGCGCTTGCCGAACATCTTCCGATTCTGCAGCGCTGGACCGACCGGCCCTATCTGCTCGTGTTTCCCGCGATCGGCGCCGGTGCGGCCGCGATGCTGGCCAAGAGCATCCTGGTCCATGACGATTATTGGCCGTTCCATATGGTCGCGCTGATCTTCGTGGCGGCTTTCGCCACGCTCGCTCTGTCGTTCTGGCCCTACATGATCCCGTTCGTCATCACGATCGACGAGGCCGCGGCGCCTCATGCAAGTCTCGCCTTCATGTTCTGGGGCGCCGGCCTGGTCGTATTCCCGCTGATGCTGCTCTATGTCGCCGTCGGTTATCGCGTTTTCCGCGGCAAGGCGGCCCCAGCGGCCGATCACTACTGACCGCTGCACGGCTCGAAAGGCGAACAAAAAGAAAGGCGCCGGTTTCGGCGCCTTCCTCGTTCTTGTCCCTATGTGGCTTTGCTTCAGGATTTGGGCATGACACCGGGGCTACTGTCCGGCCATTGGGCGATCAGCTTCTCGTCGATGTTGAAATGCTGGGCTACCAGCGTGGCCGGCGTGTGTGTCAGCCAGTTGGAGAGCGACACCTCCTCGTAGCGGGGCGCACGGAACACGCCGACGAACTGCAATTCGGTGTCGCCGACATTCTCGACATAATGGCCGAGATTGCGCCGGACATAGCCGATGTCGCCGGCCGAGAAATCCGTCGTCAGCGCGTTGGGGCCGGTGTCGAACACCGTCATCCGCGCCTTGCCTTTGATGTAGTACTGCCACTCGTCGGCGTTCGGATGCCAGTGCATCTCCCGGACCGCTCCCGGCGGCATCGTCACCAGCGCCGCGGCGACGGTGGTGGCCACCTTGAAGTTGCTGCTGTCGGCGACGCGGATGCTGCCGGCGGAGCTCTCCTTTACCGGCGCCGAACTGCCGAGCGAATGGATGAACGGATAGGGCGGTGCTTCGGCATGCTTGGCGACTGCGGCACGATCGGCGGCGAGATCGCTGGGCAGCGTGCCCTGGAAGATCCAGCGATTGTGCAGCGGGATCTTCGCGAAAGCGTCGGCGGGGACGCCGAAATTCTTCCCGAGTATCTCGGGCGGCGTATGGGCGAGCCAGTCCGTCACCAGCAGCGTGTTGAACTCATTGGCGTGGCCGTCGTCGAAACAGATCACGAATTCGCAACCATCAGGCCCCAGGCCTTGCAGCGAGTGCGGTGCGCCCGGTGGGAAATACCAGAGGTCGCCGGCCTTGAGGTCGCCGACATAGGGGCGCCCCTGCGTGTCGAGCACGGTGATGCGGCAGCTGCCGTAGGTCATGATCGCCCATTCGGCCGCCTGATGCCAATGCAGCTCGCGGATGCCGCCGGCGGACAGCCGCATATTGACGCCGGAGATTTCCTTCGAGATGGCGAAGTCCTCGACGGTGACTTGCCGTGCCCAGCCGCCATTCTGGATGCGCCTCGGCGCATTGTTGAACGAGGCCCAATCCATCGGCAAGCCACCGACGTCGGTCGCCGGCGGGCTTTGTGCGGAGGGGAATTGCTTGCCCAGTTCGGGATTCTGCGGACCGGGATCAGTCAGGCTTCCGGGGCTCTTGGCGTTGACGGCGCCTTGCGGCGGCTCGTCCGGATTGCCGAAGGTTGCGGCCTGCGCACTGGAACCGACCATGGCGGCGCCTGCCGCGGACATGGCCAGCAAATCACGTCGTGAAAACATCTTGGGTCGCTCCTGAAAACTGTCGAAAGCCCTCCCGTAGCGACGGGGCTCCGGCCGACAAACCTAGTTTCCGCTTGCCGCTTCTGCTTCCGCGAACGGCGCTGTTTTTGCCGGAATGCATGGCTGCTTCGGCCCGCCGCCCGGGATCGAACGTGTGCAATTGCGAAATTCGGCTTCGTTCTGAAAAGACGGCTCTGCCTGCGCGATCCTTAACTGAACCGGAGAATTGCCATATCGAGAGATATCGAGATGACCACGAAATCGGTTCGTCCCTATCGCGAGCCCGCCGGCGGCTGGGGCGCACTCAAGGCGCTCAGCGAGGCGCTTCTGGTGCAGCGGGCGCCGCTGAAAGGTGCAGCGACGCTCAGCCGGATGAATCAACCGGAGGGTTTCGATTGCCCCGGCTGTGCCTGGCCCGATCCGAAGCATACCTCGTCATTCGAATTTTGCGAGAACGGCGGCAAGGCGATCGCCTGGGAGACAACATCGAAGCGCTGCACGCCGGAATTCTTCGCCGAGCATACCGTCACGGAGCTCGCGGGCTGGAACGATTACGATCTCGAAATGGTCGGGCGGCTCACTCATCCGGTGGCCTACGACGCCGCATCCGACCGCTATCTCCCGATGGCGTGGAGCGATGCATTCGACATGATCGGTCGCGAGCTCAAGGCCTTGCCGGATCCGAACATGGCGGAGTTCTACACGTCCGGGCGGACTTCGAACGAAGCCGCCTTCCTCTATCAGCTCTTCGTGCGCGAATACGGCACCAACAACTTTCCCGACTGCTCGAACATGTGCCACGAGGCGACCAGCGTCGGCCTGCCGTACTCGCTGGGCGTCGGCAAGGGCACCGTGCTGCTGGAGGATTTCGACAAGACCGATTGCATCTTCATCTTCGGCCAGAATCCGGGCACCAACAGCCCGCGGATGATGACCAGCCTGCGCAATGCGGCACGCCGCGGCGCGTCCATCATCTCGTTCAACCCGTTCCGTGAGCGGGCGCTGGAGCGCTTCCAGGCGCCGCAGAGCCCGGTCGAGATGATCACGCTGTCGTCGACGGCGATCAGCTCAAGACTGTTCCAGGTGCGGGTCGGCGGCGACGTCGCCGTCCTCAAGGGGATCATGAAGATTCTGGTGGAAGCCGACGAGGCCGCTCGTGCCGCCGAGCAGCCGGAGATCCTGGACTGGGATTTCATTCGCGGCCACACCATCGGCATCGAAGCGCTGATCGATGATCTCAAGCGCACGCAATGGCCGGACATCGAACGTCAGTCCGGCCTGACGCGCGAGGACATGGAATATGCGGCCGGCGCCTATATGAAGGCCGAGCGCGCCATCCTCGTGTACGGAATGGGCATCACCCAGCACTGGCGCGGTGCGAACAACGTCCAGCAGATCGCCAACCTCGCGCTGTTGCGCGGCAATGTCGGGCGCGATGGCGCCGGCGTATGCCCGGTTCGCGGTCATTCCAACGTGCAGGGCGATCGGACCGTGGGAATCACGGAAGTTCCCAAGGCGGACTTCCTCGAGCGCCTGGAGCAACGCTTCGGCTTTAAGCCTCCGGCCGCGCCGGGACACAACGTGGTGACCGCGTTGGAGGCCATGATCCGCGGCGAGGTGAAGGCCTTTTTCGCGATGGGCGGCAATTTCGCCGCGGCCATTCCGGACTGGCAGGCGACGCGGGCTGCGCTTGGCAAGCTCGATCTGACCGTCCACGTCTCAACCAAGCTCAACCGCAGTCACCTGATCCACGGCCACGCCGCCCTGATCCTGCCGTGCCTCGGGCGCACCGAGATCGATGTGCAGCAATCGGGGCCACAGTCGGTCACGGTGGAGGATTCGATGTCGATGGTGCATGCGTCCGCCGGCCGCAACAAACCGGCATCGGAGCATCTCCTCAGCGAGATCGCGATCGTCGCCGGCGTCGCCAAGGCGACGCTGGGCGAGCGCACGGTGGTCGACTGGGACGGCTTCGTCGCTGATTACGACCGGATTCGCGATGCGATCGAGGCGGTGTTCCCGATCTTCCAGGGCTACAACGCCCGCATCCGCGTCCCCGGCGGCTTCCATCTTACCTCGACGGCACGCGAGCGCATCTGGGCGACGCCGTCGGGCAAGGCGAACTTTTTGGTCTTCCCGGGTTGCGGCGAGGACCCGCCGCAGAGCGATCCCGATTTCCTGTGGCTCACCACCATACGCAGCCACGATCAGTACAACACGACGCTCTACTCGATGTCCGACCGCTATCGCGGCGTGTTCGGCCAGCGCGACGTGGTCTTCCTCAACGAATACGAGATGAGCAAGCGCGGGCTTGCCGACGGCGACCGCGTCGACCTGATAACCGCCTCGACCGATGGCGCCGAGCGGATCGTGCGTAACTTCCGCGTGGTAGCCTATGCCTTTCCGACCGGCTGTTGCGCGGCGTACTATCCGGAGACCAATCCGCTGGTGCCGCTCTATGCCCGTGATCCCCTGAGCTTCACGCCATCATACAAGGGCGTCCCGATCCGCCTGGTGCGTGCGGCCGCGGCAGGGGAATAGCGGCACCGCCGGAGTCACATATCCGCGTGAAGGTCGCAGCGCGGCGGATCGACGGGGATGGCGATGGGCAGCGTAAACCAGAACCGGGCGCCACTCGTACCATTGCTTTCAGCGCCGATCCGGCCGCCATGCGCTTCGACGATTGACCGGCAGATCGGCAATCCCATGCCCATGCCGCTGTCCTTGGTCGTGAAGAAGCTGTCAAACAGACGATTTGCATGCTGGGCGGCGATGCCGGGACCGTTGTCCTCCACCGAGCAGCACAATGTTGCGGCGTCCTGTGTGACCGTGCTGATGACGATCTTGCGATCGTCATATCCGGCCTGCGTTATTGCCTGCGCCGCGTTGATAGCGAGATTGACGATCACCTGCTGGAGTTGGGTGCGATCTCCGAGAACCAGCGGCGCGCCCGGATCGGGCCGGTGCAGGATCGTCACGCTGCGGGATTCCATCTCGTGTTGAAGGAAAAGAAGTGCTTCGCGGATGATCTCGTCAAAGGACAGCAATGCCTGCTCGGGGGCTTTCCGGGAGGCCATCCCGTGAACGCGCGCCACGATGTTCGCGGCGCGCTGGGTATCCACGACGATGTTCTCGATGGTCTTGCGGATCTCGAGGATATCGGGCGTGGGCCTGTTCAGCCACCGTAGGCCGGCGGCGCCGTTGGTGGCGATGGCGGCCAGCGGCTGATTGACCTCGTGCGCGATCGACGCGGTGAGCTCGCCGAGCATCGAGACGCGCGCGGCATGCGCGAACTCGGCCTGTACCTGCTGGAGCTTCTGCTGGGCGCGAATGCGTTCGGAAATGTCGATGGTAACGACCAGGCTTGCTTCGAGATTGTCAATGGGGCCGACGCGAGCCGTCGTAAAGAGAACGTCGACGATGCGGCCGTCCCACGTGACCATCTGGGTCTCTTCCTCGAAATTCGTTTCTCCGCGGAAGCGGGACTCGATAGCCCGGCGGAACGTATCTGGACGTTGCTTCCAGGTCTCGGCCATGGAACGTCCGACATAGCCTTCCCCGAAACTCTGGATGGCCCGTTCGTTGGCCTCCTGAATCGAGAGTGCGTCCATGCAGGTCCGGAGGAAATCGGGATGGCTATCGAGATAGAGGCCCAGATCGGTAACGCCCTCGGCGCGCAACTTTCGGAACAGCGCCATCAGCCTGCTGGTGTCGAGCTGCCGAAGCGCGATCGGCATCCGGCTGAACAAATGGCGGTAACGCTGCTCGCTCCGCTCCAGCTCGGCATGGGCCTTCTTCTGCGCGGTGATGTCCATGACCGCGCCGACGAGCGTCAGCGAAGCGGCCAGAAAAGCGGCGAAGGCAATCGCCGCGAAATTGTCTCCGAGCAGCGAGCAGGCGAAGGACAGCAAGGTCAAAACAAGGCTACCCCAAGCCCACAGCAGAATCCGATCCTGTATTGTGTGGATCGGCAGCAAACGGCGCCACCATCGACGAGGCTGTACGGGGTCGGAGCCATCCAGGCATTCGAGCGTCATGCAAAAGGTTTACCGCCCCGCCGGAGGCCGGTCTTTTGCCTTTTCGTCGGCGCTTTGTCAAAACGCACGAAGCTGTGGTCGAGCTGGCATCATGCCGCCAGTTAACTACTCAAGCGGATTCATGGCGCAATCCAGTATCCGCTTCGCGCGTGGCTGGAGTGGATGTCTCGGCCGACCGCGGCTTGCGTCCGGTGAGCCAATTGCTGAGCCGGTCCAGATAGAGATAGACGACGGGCGTCGTGTAGAGCGTCAGGATCTGCGATAACATCAGACCGCCGACGATAGTGTAGCCGAGCGGCTGACGCAGCTCGGCGCCGGTGCCGGAGCCGATCATCAGCGGTACGCCGCCCAGCAGCGCCGCCATCGTCGTCATCAGGATGGGGCGGAAGCGCAGCGTGCAGGCCTGGTAGATCGCCTCTTCCGGGCTGAGCCCGTGCTGGCGCTCCACCTCGAGGGCGAAATCGACCAGCATGATGCCGTTCTTCTTGACGATGCCGATCAGCAGGATGATGCCGATGATGGCGATGACGCTGAGATCCACGTGGACCGCCAGCAGCAAGAGCAGCGCGCCGATGCCCGCCGACGGCAGCGTCGACAGGATCGTAATGGGGTGGATCAGGCTCTCATAGAGCACACCGAGGATAATGTAGATCACGATCAGCGCCGCGCCGATCAATAGCGGCGTGCCCGACAGGGAGGACTGGAATGCCTGCGCATTGCCCTGGAACGAAGCTGTTAGCGAGGCGGGCTTGCCGGTGCTCTTCTCGATGTTCTGGATCGCCGCCACCGCGTCGCCCAGTGCGACGCCGGGCTTCAGGTTGAAGGAGATTGTCACCGAGGGGAACAGGCTCTGGTGGTTGATCAGGATCGGCGCGGGCTTGATTTCGCTGTGAACCAGCGTGCTCAGGGGGACCTGCTGGCCGGTGGCCGAGTTCAGGTAGATGTCCTTGAGCGCTTCGGGGCCGTACTGAAAACGTGGGTCGACCTCCATCACGACATGGTACTGGTTCAGCGAGGTGAACATCGTGGAGACGATGCGCTGGCCGAATGCGTCATCGAGCGTGTTGTCGATCGTCGTGGGCAGGATGCCGAAGCTCGATGCGACCTCGCGATTGACGGTGACCTCCAGCCTCGGGCCGGCATTGGCCTGGTCGCTCGCGACGTCGGTGATGAGGTCGAGCGCGCGGAGCTTCTCCAGAAAGATCGCCGACCAGTTGGTGAGCTCGTTGGAATCGGCGTCCGTCAGCGTGTACTGATACTGAGTCTTCGACAGCCGTGCGCCGATGGTGATGTCCTGCGCGGCCTGCATGTAAAGCCTGATGCCCTGAATATGGGCAAGCCGAGGCCCTAGCCGCTCGATGATCTGATCGGCGCTGGCCTTGCGCTCGGGCTTCGGCTTCAGGACGATGAAGATGCGTCCCTGGTTGAGCGTCGCGGTCGGGCCGCCCGGGCCGATATAACTCGCCACCGACTGGACCGCTGGATCCTTCGAGAGGATATCGACGACCGCCTGCTGGCGCTCGGACATCGCGGGGAAGGAGATGTCCTGTGCGGCTTCGGTGATGCCGACGATCTGCCCGGTGTCCTGCTGCGGGAAGAAACCCTTCGGTATGATGACGTAGAGGTAGCCGGTCAGCGCGATGGTCGAGAGCATCACCAGCAGCGTCACGAAGCGATGGCGCAACACGATTCGCAGGCCTCTCGCATACAGTGCGAGCAGGGCATCGAAGCCGCGTTCGAAGGCGAGGTAAAGCCGGCCGTGCTTCGCCCGCGAGTCGTCCTTCAGCAGGCGCGCGCACATCATTGGCGTCAGCGTCAGCGAGATGAGGAGCGACAGCAGCAGCGCGGCGGTAATCGTGATCGCGAATTCCTGGAACAGCTTGCCGACATAGCCGCCCATCAGGAACAGCGGGATGAACACCGCGATCAGCGACAGGGTGATGGAGACGATCGTGAAGCCGATTTCGCTGGAACCTTTGAGCGCGGCCTCCATCGGCGTCATACCCTGCTCGAGATGGCGCACGATGTTCTCGATGACGACGACGGCATCGTCGACCACGAAGCCCACCGCGATCGACAGTGCCATCAGCGAGAGGTTGTCCAGGCTGTAGCCGAGCACGTAAAGCACCGCGAACGTGCCGACCAGCGACAGGGGAACCGTGATCGCCGGGATGATCGTGGCCCAGAAATTCCGCAGAAACAGGAATATGACCATCACCACGAGTGCGACCGTCAGCATCAGCGTGAATTGAACGTCGGAGACGGCGGCGCGAATGGTGGCGGTCCGGTCGGCGGCAATCGTCACCTTGATCGCGGGCGGAACGGAGGCCTGCAGTTGCGGCAGCAGCTTCTTGATGCGGTCGACGGTTTGGATCACGTTGGCGCCGGGAACGCGCTGCACCGCCAGGATGATGGCGCGATCGTTGCCGTACCAGCCGGCCAGGAGGTCGTTCTCGGGCCCGTCGACCGCCGTACCGATGTCGCGTATCCGCACCGGTGAGCCGTTGCGATAGGCGATGATGAGGTCTTCATAGGCGGCGGGCTTGAGCAACTGATCGTTGGTGTTCAGTGTATAGGTAACGCGCGGGCTGTTGAGCGTGCCCTTGGGCAGGTCGACATTGGCGCCGGCGATCACGTTGCGAACGTCTTCGAGGCCGATGCCGCGCGCGGCAAGCGCCTGCGGATTGACGCGAACGCGGATTGCGGGTTTCTGCTGGCCGCCGATGCCGACGAGGCCCACGCCCGGCACCTGCGAGATCTTCGGCAGCAGGATGTTCTCCGCATAGGCATCGACCGTGGTCAGCGGCAGCGAGTCCGACGTCAGCGCGATCAGCATGATCGGCGTCTCCGCCGGGTTCACCTTCCGGATCGTCGGCGGGTAGGGGATATTCGGCGGCAAGAACGGGCTCGCGGCATTGATCGCGGCCAGCACGTCCACCGCTGCGCTGTCCACCGTGCGCGACAGCTCGAATTGCACCGTGAGCTGGGCCACGCCGAGCGCACTGGACGAGGTGAGCTGAGTGATACCGGGAATCTGGCTGAGCTGCTGCTCGAGCGGAGTGGCCAGCGACGAGGCGATCGTGCCCGGGTCGGCGCCGGGCAGTTGCGCCGAGATCTGGATGGTCGGGTAGTTGACGTTCGGCAGCGCGCCGACCGGCAACAGGGGATAAGCCGCAAGGCCGCACAGCAGCAGGCCCGCCATCAGCAGCGCGGTTGCGATCGGCCGCAGGATGAAGGTCGCGGAAATGTTCATGGGATCGCATCCTGCACGGCGCTCTGCAGGTCGGCTTCGCGCGCGGCCTTGCCGTGCAGCTCGAGAACGCGGCTGCCTTCCGTCAGTCGATACTGGCCGTCGACGACGACAACGTCACCGGATTTCAGGCCCTGGTCGATCAGGGCCTGGCCATCGGTGATCTGGGCGACGTGAACGGGACGCAAGGTAACCGTTTGGTCAGCGGATACGACATAGACATAGCTGCCGTTCGGCCCCTGCTGCACGGCCGAGCCGGCGACAGTGAGCGCATCCTTCTGAATCTCGAGCAGCAGGCGCGCATTCACCAACTGGCCCGGCCATAGCCGGTGCTCATGGTTCGGAAACACCGCCTTGAGCTGGACGGTGCCGGTCGTTCCCGCGATCTCGTTGTTGACTAGCAGCAGCGTGCCTTCGTCGAGCTTTGTCTTGTTGTCCTGGCTGTAGGCGATGACCTTCAGGGCGCCCTTTGCGGCGTGCTCCTGGATCATCGGCAGGTCTGCCTGCGGCAAGGTGAACAGCAGCGAGATCGGCTCGATCTGGGTGACGACGACGAGGCCATTGGCGTCGGTCGGATGAATGACATTGCCGACATCGATCTGGCGAACGCCGGTGATGCCGGGAACGGCCGACGAGAGGCGCGTATAGCTCAGCTGGACGTTGGCCTCGTCGATCTGGGCCTGGTCCGCCTTCACGGCGGCCTTGAGCTGCGCCACCTGCGCCGTCTGCGTCTCGATCAGTTGGGGGGTCGCATAGCCCTTGTCGCCGAGTTGATTGTAGCGGGAGAGATTGGCTTCGGCATTCGCGAGCTGTGCTTGGTCCCTGTCGCGATTGGCCGTCAACTGCTCGATCTGGGCCTCGTAAGGACGTGGATCGATCTGGGCGAGCAAGTCGCCGGCCTTGACGGCCTGTCCCTCGGTGAAGGCGATCTTGACGATCTGTCCTTGAATCTGGCTGCGCACGATGTCGGTGTTGTAAGCGATCACCGTGCCGATGCCGTGCAGATAGATCGGAACGTCCTTGCCCGTGACCGTGGCGGCGACCACCGGCACCGCAGCGGGCACGGGTGCGGCTGCCACGGCCGGCGATCGGTCGGTGCCGAAGAACCAGAAGCCCGCGCCGAGCATGATCGCAGCGAGAGTGAGGAGCGCAATGGTGAGGTTCCGTTTCACGGTGATGGTCCTTCTTGATCTCAGGGATTGCCGGAGCCGTCGATCGATGTCGTGCCGTTCAAGGACGTTGTGCCGTTCAAGGGCGTCGGGCCAGCCACCGGCACGGACGGACTGATTCCGGCGCCTCCGATTTCAGTGGCGCCCAGCGGAATTCCGACGCGGCCGACCGTCGATGTCGAGGGCAGGGACGGGACCGCTGCGGTGCTGCCGGCACAAGTGGTCGATGAGGTGCCGGACAACCCGCCGCCGTCGAACAATGCTCCGGTCGATGCGGCGTTGGCGGACCCGGCGCAGGCGCTCGTGCTTTGCGCAGGGTTGATCGGCGAGATGCCGGGCGTTACGATTTCGGTCGATCCCAACGGAATGCCCACTGGCCGCGTGGATTGCGGGTTGAGCGGCGACGTCGCAAGCATGCCGGCGGGAGGCTGCATTCCCGGCGCCGTTGTTTGAGCGATGGCCGCAGCCGGGACCAGCCACAGCATGGCGGTCGCAAGCATCACACCGTTGTATGTTGAATATTGTTGTCGCATGGATGAAAGCTCCGGCCGACTGCGATCGAACAATAGGAAGCTGCGCCGGCGCGGGTATTTCCAGAACGCACGCCCTGCTGCCCGGCTGCACGACGACGAGGCGAATCCGGTGCGTCGTGCATCGCATTCTGTCTTGCGCGACCACGTTCGACGCATCGCCTCGCCGTTGGCCTGAGATAGCCTTCGCTATCTCAGGATGGCCCGGGCGTGTGCGATCTCCCGACTGCACGCGGCGAGGTCGCCGCCGCGATTGGCGGTGCGCGCGCGATCGAGCGAGTCGAGCGCCTCGGTGAAATCGATGCCATTGCCACCAGCTGCTTCCGCGAGCGAGCGGGGCGTGGGTTGATGGCCGCGCAGCGCGCTGAGGCTCTCCGGCTTCCAGCCGTGGGAGCCAGCGTCTCTTTCTATGGCCAGATCGAGCTGGGCCTGGGTTTGCGCGATGTCATCCGTGCAGGTTCCGGCACGAGCCGGCATTGTTGCGTACAGCAGGGCGAAGAGGGCCAAGCTGCACTTTGCGATGGATGTCATTGTTCGATCCTATGCTTGGATTTCGAGTGACGTCAGGAACGTTGCCTTGAATGACAGGGCGCGCATCGATCGTCTTTCGTGTACGAACGCCGGCCGTTCACGCTTGCGAGAGGTCATGTCATGAATGTCAGCGTACATAACGTGAGCCCCCAAAAATGCCTCGCTCAACGGGGCTACGTCCGGAGGATGTTCGAGCAGCGATCGTCGCAGCTCGCGTGTCCAGGCGTGCGAAGTGGCAAGGATAGTTGTTTGCGGAAATACGCAAGCAAGCCTTGAAATTAGTATCGCGTCATTCCAACCCGGAGTGATCCCGACATGAAACACATCAGCGCCAGCCTCGCCTTTGCCGCCGCTCTCTCCTTGTTCTCGGCCGTCGCCCCTGCGCGCGCGGAGCCCCTGAAGAACATCGTCCTGGTGCACGGCGCCTGGGTGGATGGGTCCGGCTGGAAGCCGGTCTACGAGATCCTGACCAAGGAAGGCTTCCGCGTCACCATGGTGCAGGAGCCCGAGACCTCGTTCGCCGACGACGTCACTGCGGCCAAACGTATTCTCGATCTGCAGGATGGCCCGACGCTTCTCGTCGGTCACAGCTACGGTGGCTCGATCATCACCGAGGCCGGCGTACATCCCAACGTCGTCGGTCTTGTCTACGTCGCCGCACATGCGCCCGACGTCGGCGAGGACGAATCGGCGCTGGGCAAGAAGACGCCGAGCGTGCTCGGGAAGACCGAAGGCGTCATCAAGATGACCCCCGACAAATTCACCTATCTCGATCCCGTGCAATTCCCGAAACTGTTCGCGCCGGATCTGCCGCGCGAGCGGGCTGAGTTCGTCGCGCGCTCGCAGGTCCCGGCCGCGACACAGGTCTTCAGCACGCCGCTGACGGCAGCGGCGTGGAAGACCAAGCCGAGCTGGGGCATCGTCGCCGGCAACGACCAGATCATCAGTCCGGATCTGGAGCGCTGGTACTATGAGCGCGCCAAGAGCCAGACCACTGTGATCCCCGGCGCGAGCCACTCGGTCTACGAGTCCCGTCCGAAGGAAGTGGCGGCGGTCATCGCCCGCGCCGCGCGCAGCATTCAGTCGCCGGTCACGCGCTGACCGTGCTTTTGCTGGTCCCGACGCACGACCGGCAGAAGGAAGGACGGCGGGAGTGACAGCACTCCCGCCGCCCCGAATATTCCATCCGGAGAATTCCCATGAAAATGATCGAGACGACCAGCTCCGCTCTGAACTGGAAGGTGACGACGGTGAAGCGGGCCGGACTCAGCCGCGACTTGCCGTCCGGCAATCCGGATTTGATGTGGGTCGCGAATTCGTCGACGCTGATCTACGGTGAGCGGGATGCGGTTCTCGTCGACACGTTCCTCACCGCCGGGCAGTCGAAGACGTTGCTGGACTGGGTCGTTTCGTGCGAGCGAAATCTGACCACGATCTATGTCACGCACGGGCACGGAGATCACTTCTTCGGCCTGGCGCCGCTGCTCGATCGCTTTCCGCATGCGAAGGCCGTTGCAGTTCCCGAGGTCGTCGAGGAGATGAAGGCGCAGCTTGCACCTGAAGCGCTCGATGGCTTCTGGCGCAAGCGCTTTCCGGGCGAGATCGCAGAGCGTCTGGCCGCGGCTACGCCCCTCGAAGGCGAGCTTACGCTCGAGGGACACAAGCTCGTCGTCGTCGACATGGGACGAACCGATACGGCCCGCTCAACTGCTCTTCATGTCCCCTCTCTCGACCTGATTGTCGCCGGCGACACCGTGTACAACGGCATTCATCCCTATCTGGTCGAAACCGATACGCAGAGCCGGCTGGAATGGATCGCCGCGCTCGGCCGGCTCGATGCCTTGAAGCCGCGCTTCGTGGTGGCCGGACACAAGAAGCCGGACAACGACGACGATCCGCGCAACATCGCTGAGACCCGTCAATACCTGCTCGATTTCAACCGCCTCGATAAGGCGACGACATCGCCGCGCGAGCTTTACGAGGCGATGCTCGAGCTCCATCCCGACCGTGCCAATCCGGGATCGCTCTGGAGCGGAGCCAACGCCGCAAAGGAGCTGAGGTCGTGACGAGCTGGCAGAACCATCGAGCCGCGCGCGATGCGCGCATTGCGGCAGGAGCCGGCCTTGCCCGCGGCAAGGTCGTTGAAGCGCACGACGTCACGCGCCTGCTGGAGGCCGTGGTCCGATCGGGAGACCGGGTTTGCCTGGAGGGCGATAACCAGAAGCAGGCGGATCTCTTGAGCCGCGCGCTGCTGGCGGTCGATCTGTCCAAGGTCAACGATCTGCACATGGTGCAGTCGGGTGTGGTTCTGCCCGAGCATCTGGACCTATTCGACCGCGGGGTCGCAAAGCGGCTCGACTATGCTTATTCAGGACCGCAATCGGCGCGCATCGCGCGCATGCTGTTCGGCGGCAAGATCGAGCTGGGCGCGGTTCATACCTATCTCGAATTGTTCGCCCGCTACTTCATCGACCTTACGCCGCACGTCGCGCTGATCGCCGCCGTCAGCGCCGACCGCGAGGGAAATCTCTACACCGGCCCGAATACCGAGGACACCCCGACCGTGGTCGAGGCGACCGCGTTCAAGGACGGCGTCGTGATCGCACAGGTCAACGAAATCGTCGACACCGTTCCGCGGGTCGATATCCCGGCGGACCGTGTCCATTTCATCGTCAAGGCCGACAAGCCGTTCTTCGTCGAGCCGCTGTTCACGCGCGATCCGGCGGCGATCACGGAAGGCCAGATTCTGACAGCGATGCTCGCGATCAAAGGTGTCTATGCGCCCTATGGCGTACAGCGGCTCAATCACGGCATCGGCTTCAGCACAGCCGCGATCGAGCTCCTGCTGCCGACGTTCGGCGAGAGGCTGGGGCTGAAGGGCACGATCGCGTCCCATTTCGCGCTGAATCCCCATCCCGCGCTCATTCCGGCGATCGAGTCCGGCTGGGTGCGGCAGATCCACTCGTTCGGGTCGGAGGTCGGCATGGACGACTACATCCGGGCCAGATCCGACGTCTACTTCACCGGTTCGGACGGCTCGTTGCGCTCCAACCGCGCCTTCTGCCAGACCGCCGGGCTCTATGCCTGCGACATGTTCATCGGCTCCACGCTGCAAATCGATCTGCAAGGGAACTCGTCGACCGTAACCACCTCGCGCATTGCAGGCTTCGGCGGCGCCCCGAACATGGGGGCGGATGCCCGCGGGCGACGCCATCCGAGCGAGCCCTGGCTGAAGGCCGGAGCAGAGGCCGATCCCGACGGTTCGGCACTGATGCGCCGCGGCCGCAAGCTGGTCGTGCAGATCGGCGAGACGTTCGGCGACAAGAACGTGCCGCTGTTCGTCGAGAAGCTCGATGCGATCGAGCTCGCCGAAAAGCTGAAGCTCGATCTCGCGCCGGTCATGATCTACGGCGACGACGTCACGCACATCATCACCGAAGAGGGCGTGGCAAACCTCTTGCTGTGCCGCACCGCGCAGGAGCGTGAACAGGCCATTCGTGGCGTTGCCGGCTACACCGACGTCGGCCGACGGCGGGACCACGGCATGGTCTCGCGCCTGCGCGAGCGCGGCGTGATCCGCAGGCCGGAAGATCTCGGTATCAATCCGCTCGATGCGGATCGCAGCCTGCTGGCGGCGCGCTCGATCAAGGATCTCGTGCGCTGGTCGGGCGGACTCTACGCGCCGCCCTCAAAATTCAGGAATTGGTGAGGGACGGACCATGGAAGATCTCAACTTTCAACACCAGGTTCGCGCGCGAGCCGGCGGCACTCGGCAACGCGCGATTGTCGGCGTGGTCGCTTCCGGAAATCTGGAAGTGCTGGTCGAGCGGGGCTTGCCGGATGCGGAATGCGTCGTGGACATCAAGACCGCGGCCATAGGCTTCGGAGCTGTCTGGAGCGCCGTGATCGGCGATTTCGTCGAGCGCTATTCGCCGGGCGGGCTGAAGTTCTCAATCAATGACGGTGGTGCGCGTCCCGATACGGTGTCGCTTCGGCTCGCGCAGGCGGTGCGATTGATCGCGGAGGCCGGCCAATGACCGCTCCGCTCAAGGACATCAGCCCGGCCGAACGGGCCCGCAGCACCAGCTTCTACGAGGCATCGGCCCGCACGCGACTGGAGCTGCTGCTCGACGCCGGCAGCTTCGTCGAGTTCATTGGGCCGGAGCAGCGCGAAGTCAGCCCGCATCTGAAGATATTCGACCTTCCCGAGCAGTTCGACGACGGCATCATCGTCGGTCACGGACGGCTTGATGGCTCGCCGGTGTTCGTCGCTGCGCAGGAAGGCCGCTTCATGGGTGGCGCGTTTGGCGAGGTGCACGGCGCCAAGCTGACGGGGCTCCTCCGCGCCGCGCGTCAGATCGGCTCGATCCCCGTCCTGATCCTGTTCGATACCGGCGGCGTCCGCTTGCAGGAGGCGAATGCTGGCGAGCTGGCCATCGCCGAGATCATGCGCGCCTTGATGGAAGCCCGCAGCGCAGGCGTGAAGGTCATCGGCCTGATCGGCGGCAGGTCCGGATGCTATGGCGGCGGCGGCCTGATCGCAGGCTGTTGCTCCGCTCTCGCCGTCTCGGAGCCGGGGCGTATCGCAGTGTCGGGCCCCGAAGTGATCGAGACCAATCGCGGCGTCGAGGAGTTCGATTCCCGCGATCGCGCCTTGGTCTGGCGGACCATGGGAGGCAAGCATCGCCGTCTGCTCGGTGCCGCCGATGTCTTCGCCGACGACAATGTGCAGGATTTTCGCGAGGCCGCGCTGGAGCTGCTCGGCCTGGTCGGACCTTTCGGTCTCGACAGACTGAGGACCGAGCAGCGGCGGCTTGCCGACCGGCTGCGTAGCTTCGGTGACTGCGGCGATGCCGTGGACATCTGGACGGCGGAAGGCATCGCGCATGCCGAGGCCGTTCCAGAGCTGCCGGCCGATCAGTTCATTGCTCTTGCCAACCGGATCGGGAGGACCAGCCGTGACGCTCGATGATATCATCGCTTCGCTCTTTCCCGACGGCTATGAGGTGAGGAACGACAAGGGCGTCATCCTCGGCTCGGCGACGCTGCGATCCGGCGGCCGGATGCTCGTGCTTGGTGTTGCGGACCGGACGGCGCTAGGCGTCGACGAAGCGATCAGGCTATCGGGCCACGTCCTGGAGTCGATCGACCGGGACTCCGGGCCGATCCTGGTGCTCGTCGACAGCGACAGCCAGCGCATGAGCAAGCGCGACGAGCTGCTCGGGCTGAACGAGTTCCTCGCGCATCTGGCGAAAGTGCTGATCCATGCGGATATGAATGGCCGCCCGACTATCGGCCTTCTCTACGGTCACTCGGCTGCTGGCGCCTTGCTCGCGACGGGCCTTGCGACGCGCGTGCTGGTCGGATTGCCCGGGGCCGATCCCGCGGTGATGGACCTGCCGTCGATGGCGAAGGTCACCAAGCTGTCGATGGAAGCCCTGCAAGAAAAGGCGAAGTCGACGCCGGTGTTCGCGCCGGGCCTGTCCAATCTCGCACAGATGGGCGCCGTTCATATGACGTGGAGCGATACCTCGTCGCTCGCCGACCAGTTGGAGGCGCTGCTGGCCGGCATGCCGGCCGTGCAGGATCGGCGGGATGCGCTCGGCAAGGAGCGTGGCGGCCGGCTGAAGGCCACGGAGATCGCGGAGCGCGTTCATGACCTCGCCCTGCAAGCACGGTGAGCGTCCCCCGGGTCGTCACGACCTGGTCTTCGTCAGCCCCGAAGGCTGGCGCGCGATGCTGGACGCGCGCGACGATCTCGCAGCCGATTCCCTTCTCGCGCGCTGGCCAAAAATGCGATGGCCGACGATCAGGCGACGCGCTCTGCCATGCGAGGCAACCGGCCTCGCGCTGGGCCTGCCCTTGCCGCCCTCTGCCGGCAAGAAACGGGTCTCTCTCGTGGTCGATATCGACCACGTCGCCTCGGTTGCGAGGCCGCCGTCGCTGCGGCAGGCGCGGGCCTACGCGCCGCGCAACTGGTGGCCGACGCTCGACCGGCTCGACGGGCTGGCGCTTCGCCATGCGGTGGAGGTGCGCGTGTTCGGCAGCCTGGCCTGGCAGTCGCTGACCGGGCTCGACTACGTGACCGACCGTTCCGATCTCGATGTCCTGTTCGAGTTTCACCGCGAAACCGACATCGATCGCTTCGTCGCCGACGTCGCTGCGATCGAGACTGATGCGCCGATGCGGCTCGATGGCGAGTTGATGGGCGCCGACGGCGCTGCGGTCAACTGGCGCGAATTCCACAGCGGCACCAGCGAGCTTCTGGTCAAGAGCCTCGCGCGCGTGGTCCTGCTCGGCAGGCATCAATTCATGTCGGGAGCGATGGGATCATGATCACCACGGCCGCAAGAGGCCTGGAACGGCCGGTTCTGCGCCGACCGCAGATAGCGCCCGATGTCTCCGCCATCGGCGCCGTCGCCGCCGATTGCCTCGTCCAGGAGCTCGAAACCTGGCCGAAGCCGGGGCTGGTGAGCCATGTCGACAACGGCAGCCACGACGACATGGATGCGGGCACGTTTCGTCGCAGTGCTGCGGCCATCACGCCCTACCTGCAACGCCTGGCCGATGCGGGCGCGCTTGGCTGCGGCATGGGGCGGCTGCGCATCATCGGCCTTGAAGCGGAGCGCGCCATGCTGGCGGCGACCGCGGGGGTCAACACGCACCGTGGCGCGATCTTCGGGCTCGGCCTGCTGTGCGCGGCGGCCGGCGCGAGAGCCGGCGGGTTGGTCGATCCCGGACTTCCGCTTGGCGCTGTCGTGGCGCGCCTGTGGGGCGACAGCATATTCGATGGTCCGGTGCTGCTGCACAGCCATGGCAGCGCAGCCCGCCGCCGCTTTCGTGCGGGTGGTGCACGGATGGAGGCCGCAAACGGATTTCCCAGCGTCTACCGGATCGGCTTGCCGGCCTTGCGCGAAGCGACGCCGATTGCGCTGGAAGATACGGAAGCCGCCCGGGTCGAGGCGTGCTTTGCGCTGATCGCATTCGTCGAAGACACCAACCTCCTGCATCGCGGTGGGCTTGACGGCCTTCGCTTTGCACATGACGCGGCGCGTCGCTTCATCGCTTCAGGCGGCGTCGGCGTGTCCGGCTGGCGTGCGCGGGCGCAGTCGATCCACGAAAGCTTCGTCGCCCGTCGCCTCAGCCCGGGTGGATCGGCCGACCTGCTTGCAATGACGCTCTTCGTCGACGCCCATGAAAGGCCGATTTCATGATGTCCAACGCGATCCTGATGGCGCTGGTGCCGGTCTTCTTCGTTCTGTTGCTGGGATACGCCGCCGGAAAATTCCATATCGTCGACAATCTTCACGTCGACGCCCTCAACGCACTCGTGATGGATTTTGCGCTGCCGGCCTCTCTGTTCGCGGCGACAGCCTCGGCGTCACGCCGTGAGATGATCGAGCAGGTTCCGCTCTTCCTGGTGCTCGGCGTGACGATGCTGCTGGTCTATCTCGCCTGGTATTTTACCGCGCGTGGGGTCTCCAAGGTTTCCCGGTCGGAAGCATCGTTACAGGCGTTGACGATTGGTTTTCCGAATCTCGCCGGCGTGGGCCTTCCGATCATGACCTCAGTCGTGGGGCCGGCCGGCACTGTGCCGGTTGCCGTCGCATTGGCGGCGGGCTCGATCCTCATCAGTCCGCTGACCCTGATCATGGCGGAAATGGGCGCCGCCAAGGCTCGCGGCGAGCAAATGGCGGCACGGCAGGTCCTGACGGCAATTCGGCGTGCGATCACCAAGCCGGTGGTGCTCGCGCCCGCGCTTGGCATCCTGTTCTCGTTATCGGATGTGAGCCTCGACGCGTTGGCCCGTGCAAGCCTCGCGCTGATTGGAAGTTCGGCTGCCGGCGTCGCCCTGTTCCTCACCGGAGCCATTCTGTCGGCGCAGTCGTTTCGGCTGGACTGGAAGGTCGTCGCTGCAACGGTGGCTTCGGACATCGTGCGCCCGCTGCTGGCAGTTGCGGTCATTTGCCTCATTCCGATGACGAAGGACGCGGCGAAAACGGCTATTCTGCTCGCCGCGACGCCGTCGGGCTTCTTCGGAATTTTGTTCGCGGTCAACTACCGGCTGGATTCCGCAAGGGCAGGGTCGATGGTCATCGCCAGCACTGGATTCAGCGTCGTGACCCTGGCGATTGCGATCGCGCTGCTCTTTCCCCATTAGGCCGCGGCGATGACGCTTGCGATCCTCTGCTCGGGCCAAGGCGGCCAGCATCGGGACATGTTCGCCCTCACGGGCGACGCGCCGGACGCCGCGCAGCTGTTTGCGCATGGGGCTGCATTGCTGGGTGGCAGGGATCCGCGCGAATTCGTCCGGAGCGAACCTGATGAGGCCCTGCACCGCAACCGTGCCGGCCAGATTCTCTGTACCTTGCAGCCGCTCGCTGCGGCGCGTGCGCTCGCAGATGTCATGCCGCATGGCGTCATCATTGCCGGCTATAGTGTCGGCGAAGTCGCGGCCTGGGGTGTCGGCGGACTGTTCGATGCGACTGCCACGCTCGATCTCGTGGCGCGCCGCGCAGAGGCCATGGATGCGGCCACGCGCGCCGGCGACGGTCTGATCTTCGTCCGTGGTCTTTCGCGAGACGAGATCGGTCGCCTTTGCGAGCGCCACGGTGCAGCGATCGCCATCGTCAATCCCGGCGATGCCTTTGTCATCGGCGGCGGCCGGGAGGCGCTGAGCGGAATTGCCGCAGACGCGCGGGCGATGCGCGGCGCAAGGATCGTCGCGTTGCCGGTTGAGGTGGCCTCCCACACCAAACGCCTCGCCGCGGCGTCCGCCGTATTTCGCGAGACTCTGCGCCTGGTACCGGCGGTGTTCCCGCCGGGGAGCGGTGCGCGCATTCTGAGTGGAATAGATGCCACTCCGGTTGTGTCGGCCAACAACGGTCTCGACAAGCTTGCCGCGCAGATTTCGCAAACCGTGCAATGGGCAGATTGCCTGCAAGCCTGTGTCGAAGCGGGCGCGACGGAGTTTCTCGAGCTGGGGCCGGGATATGCGCTCAGCAGGATGGTTGCCGAGATCGAGCCCGAGCTTCCGACTCGTTCGCTGGACGATTTCAGGAGCCTTCACGGTGTCCGCGCCTGGATTGCGCGTCACCTGAGCGCCCAAGCGCGATAAATTCCGAAGAGACAATCGCGCTGCGCGGTGGAAAAAAAGGGGCCATCCTTGGGGGAGGACGGCCCCAAAATGCTCGTATGCCCAGGGAGGAGAAAGAGGCTCGAGCCGTGACTTGGGGGTCTCAGTCACCTAACACACACAGCATCGCCGATCGCGCGGCCAAAGTATTTCACGAACCCCTGTTATTTCTCATTTCGCATGATTCACGTGATTTCCGCGGGCAGCGCGTGGGACACCGTCATGCGTGTCGCAGCGGGATCGCCGAGCCTGGACGAAGCCGACGCGTTCCGGCTGGCGCATCGCCAGCGCGCGGGGGTTTCACCTGTGATCCGCTTGAAGACGGTCGAGAAATGCGCCTGGGTGCAGAAGCCGACGGTCAGCGCCACCTCGGCGAGGACCGTGTCGGAATTCGACAGCAGTGATTTCGCACGCTCGATGCGCTGATGCAGCAGGTATTCCCGCGGTCGGTATCCCGTCGCGGCACGAAACTGGGCCGCGAAGTGCATCCGCGACAGTCCCGCCACCCTGGCAAGGTCGGACAGGGTGATGCCGTGGTCGAAGTTCGTCCCGACATACTCCTCGACGCGCCGCAGCCGCCATTTCGGCAACGCATTGACTTTCGCGTGAGGGAGCTCGCGCCGGGCAATGTGCATTGCCAGCGTCCGGCCAATGCAGCGTGCGAATTCCCGGTCGGCAGAATGGCCGCGTTCGGTCAGTGCTTTCGCAAGCTGCTCGGCAAACGGGTCGCGGAGCAGGACGAGGTCGTTGAGGCCTTCCGGCGCGGCGGGGCCTGCTCCAGGCCGTAGAGGCGGAAAATAACTGCCGGCAGAGACGTGGAAGTGCAGGAAATCGCACGGCGCGTAGAACTGCGCACTGAGCCGCTGCGACGGTGCGCCGATATACAGCGTGCCTGCCGGCATGACGCCGTCGAAGACGGTGTGGCGGGTTCTGGTCAGTTTGACCCGTGTTGTTTTCAAGGCGATGGCCAGGAAGTATCGGTCGCAAGGCGTCGCGGCTTCTTCGTGCCTTATGCCTGTTTGGGTCGAGGTCCAGCGCGAGATCGTGATGTCGTCGGACGCGGTGCCGCCATGTTGGCCGGGCTGGCGCCACCTTCGTTCGAGGGGAAATGCGCGAGACTCTTGCGGGGAAGCCGATTCGCGGCGGCTGGGTTGATACGTCACCCGGGCGCCGGCCGCTTGCATATCAGTAAGCATCGTTCGTCCCCATTTCCTGGATTCGGCTGCCGTCGGGACGGCAGCAGAATGCAATTGGTCCATGTTCGAACGATAGGTGCGACCACGTCGGAAGGCTCGTTAAGGAAGCTGAAGCGGTATTAGATTTTGCAAGTGCGAGCGGGTGCGACCGCGTGTCGCGAAAAATTCAATTGGAATCAAAGGGATCAAGTGCATGTGTGGAGAGAACACACCGAACGAGGGTGCATGCGGTACTGTCATGTCCGGCCGGCCGTCTTCGTCTGATTCAGGGCAGGCGTGGCGAGGCGTCGAGGCCGGGTGTGAGGCCCGGTGCGATGGCAGCCGCTGGCGGAATGGCGGGTTCGCGCGAATACGGAACCGCTTCCACCTCGGGGGGCTGCTGGGATGTGGCCTGAAGGCAGTTCGCGCGAGGCGGACGTCCCGCGCCGAACAGATCGGCGACGGGATTCACGAAGTTCGTGCGGAATCGCTCAAACCGGCTTTGGGTTTCGCTTGAGGGCTGCCGGATCGTCACCGTCGCCGTCATGCCGGAGACCAGCGGCACCCCCGGAGGCACCGTGTCGATGGCGACGCGAACCGGCACGCGCTGCGCAAGCCGAACCCAGGTGTAGATGGGATCGACGTTGGGCAAGCCTTGGGTGCCGGATGCGGCGTTCGACACGCTGACGCCGCGGGTCACGGTTTTCACATGTCCCTGAAGCGGCTTGGAGTAGCCGACGAGCTGTGCCTCTGCGCGATCGCCCACGCACACGCCCGCCATCTTGGTCTCTTCGAAATAGCCGTCGATCCAGAAACTGTTGGCATCGATGATGGAGACGTTGCTGGCGCCGGTGGTAGCATAATCGCCGACGCGCAGCAGGAGGTTGGTGACGTAGCCGTCGACCGGACTCGTCACGTTGGTTCGTTTCAGGTTCAATTCGGCCTGAGCAAGCTGATGCGCCGCCGCCTCATACGCAGCCTTCGCTTGCAAGGCATTGCCGGCGAAGATCTGCTGTTCCTCCGGCGTCGTTGCGAGGTTGGACAAGCGCTGACGCCGGTTGAACTGGGCCTGCTTCACTTCGAGATCCGCCGCACGCTGGTCGAGGACGGCCTTGCCGACATGGGCGGCCACCTCGAAGTCGAAGGGGTCGATGACGTAGAGCACGTCGCCCTTATGGACGAACTGATTGTCGGTCACCCGCAGTTCCACGATCTCGCCCGAAACCTGCGGCGCGACGTTGGCGACCTGGACACGCACGCTGCCGTTCCGGGTCCAGGGCGCGGTGACGTAATGCTGCCAGGTCGCGAGCGATATCAAGACGGCGACCAGTGCAATGCCGAGGGTCGCAAGATGTTTGCCCGCGCCGTGGATGAAGCGGCGGGCGCCCTCGCGCAGCACCTTCGCGGAGGGAGCCGCCTGTTCCGGAGGTTTGACGCCGGCCGCGGCGTGATCGCCGGTGTCGCGCGCTACGGTCTCCGGCATGTTCGAACCGTCCACGGTGTCTGCGGCATCCACCGGCGCGTCGGTCGTTGGCTCGCCATGAAGCGGGGCGGCGTTGCGGGGCAGGGTGGCTTCCATGGCTTTTCTCCCTAGAAGAACAGTGCGAGCATGCCGAACATCGCCACGTAGAGGCTGAGTTCGGCCAGCGAAGGGTTGCTGAAGAATCTCGTGAAGCCGACGAAGCGCAGCAGCGGGCGCAGCATCAGGAACGCGAGCATCGCTGTTGCCGCATAGGAGACGATGGGGGCAATCAGCACGCCACCGATGACGAGTTCCCGATAGGTGTTCATCATGGTGATGTCCCTCGGCTGGAGCCGGTCGGAGATTGTGGCGGCATGAACGCCGCACTTGCCGCAATCAGCGCGGCGATGGCTGCACTGGTGGGCAGGTTGCTTGGCGCTCCCGCCTGGTGCAGCGCCCCGGCCGAAGCGAGGATCGCACCGCCGTCCCGCCGGACGAGGGCCTCTCGCGCGGCCTGCGCCGCTCCGGCGAGCGGGCCCTGGCCGACCCAGTCCAGTTCGGCACGGCAACGTCGCAGGGCGTCGGCCTTGTCGAAAAAATGCATGGCCGTGCCGGCGATCTGATCATTGATTGCGGAGGGGCCGTTTGCGGTCACCATCTGTTCAATCCGCGCCGCGTCGCGAAAGGCGGCTTCCTCCGGCGCGAGATGCCGGGCTGGCCCGCTGTCGCGGCGGCTCAGCTCGCGCCGGACCTCTTCCAACAGCAGCCGAATGCGCCGGCCGCATGACAAGGGAGGCAGCAGCAACTGCGCGGCAAAGACGAGGACGGACGAAAGGCAGGCAAAGAAGCTCGTCAGCAGAAACACCTCGGGGTCGTAGCTCTGCGGATTTGTCGGTGCGAGCACCGCGAGCGTGAACACCAGGACGAGACGGCCGAGGGAAGACAGCATCGGGCTCGGCAGCGAGACCAGCAGCGCGAGGCCGATGACGACAGGCGCAAGACCGATCGCCAGCAGCTGAAACTCGGACACCCCATTGAAGACGAGATACTTCAAGATGCAGGCCAGCACGCAGGCGATCGGCATCGCCATCACCGCCACCAGCGTGAAGCTGCGTGGCGCGGGCGAGGTTGAGCCGAGGCCTATGATCACGGCGACGAGTGAAAGGCAGAGCTCTGTTGTCGGCCAGCCCGCCAGCACGAAGAAGATTGCGATCAGCGTGAACGCGATCGCAGCCCGTGCGCCGGCTTCGGCCGCAATGCGGCGCGAACGATAGAGCGGTGCGTGCCATGCACGATAGGGACGCGTCCCTGCACGCAGCGCATCGAGGCTGCTGCGCACTTGCGCGTACTTGCGGCTGATTTCGATCCGCAGCCAGGATCGGGAAATCGCGATCAGCCCGGCCGCATCCTGGTCCGGATCGTCACCATTCTGCGCCGGAGCGGACGTGGCGGAGAGCGCTGCCAGCATGCGGCCGAGAGAGAACGCGCTGACGAGATCGACCAGCGCGGAACGCGCGGCCGCGGCTCTTGTCGGGCCCACGCTCGATTCCGCCGCTAGGCTCGCGATGTCCGGGCGCAGCGCTGCGATATCATGCAACAGGTCCGCCGCAACGGGTGCGGATGGCGCTTGGCCGCGCTCGGCATTTTGCGCGAGATCCGTGACCCGCCGGTGCAGCGCCTCGATGCGGCTTGCCAGGGCCGGATGATAGTTCGGCGCGGCCAGAACTTCATTTACGAGCGCCACCGCGAGGACCCCGACGCTGATGGCCGCGCCCCGCGCGACGCCGGTCGGGAATACTTGCAGCGGGCTGTCGATCTGCTGAATGGCAATCAGCGCGACCGTGGTGCAGCAGAGAGACGCTGCATAAGCGCGATTGCCGTCGAGCATCCCGACGGCGTAGACGCAAAGGCCGATCCAAATGCCGAGCACCGCGAGCAGGAGACCGTCGGTTTGGGAAAACATGCCGGCGATCGCGATCGATGCCGCCACGCCGACGGCGGTTGCAAGCAATCGGTAGCCGGCCTTTTCCATGCCCTGACCGCGCGTGGGCAGTGCCAGGATTGCCACCGTGAGGGCTGACGACGAGGGCGATTCAAGCTCGAGCCAGAAGCTCACATAGAGGGCGAGAAGCATTGCGAGCCACACCCGCAGCGCAAAGGCCCAGGAGCTCGCCGGAAACCCGGCGAAGACCAATGGGCGCGCCGCGGCGGCAGCATCGGCATTGATTTGCATCGCGCGAGATCCCCATTTCCCTCGGCAGAACAGCCAGCCCCGCCAATGTCGTGATACGCGCGCGAATATGAGGTGCGAGGGGCTCGCCGGTATTTCCGGTTCACCAACCTCGTTGCCGGATTGCACGTCGGGTTGAGGGAAAACGGCGCTCGTCCGCGCCAGCCGCGGGCCGGACTATTGCGGCCCGTTGCCTGCCAGCGCGTCTTCGAGGCAGCGGATGATCTCGTCACCGCTGGAAGGCTTGCCAAGATAGCAATGCGCGCCTGCGGCCATGACGCGCTGACGCACGGTTTCACTCGGAAACGCCGTCATGAAGATGATTGGAAAATGGCGGCCGGCGGCAACCAGCTGGGCCTGCAGCTCATCGCCTGTGATGACCGGCATCTGGACGTCGGCGATCATGCATGCCGGATCGTCTCCCTGCGCCTGCCGCAGGAAGTCCACGCCGGATTCGTAGGCCTGGGCCTCGTAGCCGACCGAACGCACGAGGCTCGCCAGCGATGCCCGAACGCCTTCGTCGTCGTCTACGATCGCAATCACCAAGCTTTTGGCCATGGGGGCGCCTAATCCTGGCCGCGGTGTTCCGCAAGGAAGAGCATCTCCCTCGGCGCGGCCGATGGCGCTTTATGCACCTGGGGCAGTCCCGCCGGAATTATACTCAGGTTTGGTCCGAAGTCCTGCGGGTCTGGGAAACTCCGAGCGCCTCGGCCTTGCGAACGAGGTCGGCGAACGACCGGACCCCCATCTTGCGCATGACGTTCCCGCGGTGGATCTTGACCGTGATCTCGCTGAGGCCGATCAGGGCGGCGACCTGTTTGTTCATCAGGCCGGCGGTGACATGGCCCATCACCTCGCGCTCGCGCGCCGTCAGGGTCTCGTATTGGGCGCGGATGTCCTCCTTGGTCGCGGCTTCGGCCCGGTGCTGCGCATCGCGTTCGAGCGCCGCGGTCACGGCATCGAGCATGTCCTGGTCGCGAAAAGGCTTGGAGAGGAAATCGACCGCGCCGGCCTTCATGGCACGCACGGACATCGGAATGTCCCCATGGCCCGTCATGAAGATGATCGGATAGCTGATGCCCTGCCGGACGAGCTGGCCCTGCAGGTCGAGCCCGCTCACGCCGGGAAGGCGGACGTCCAGCACGATGCAGCCGGGGCCGTCGGGCAGCGAGCCTCCAAGCAGTTCGGACGGCGAGCCGTACAGGCGCGTATCGAGGCCGACCGATCGGAACAGGCTGTCGAGCGAGGCGCGGATCCCTGCGTCGTCATCAACGATGATAACGACCGAGTTGAGCGATTGGGCGGGCGATTGCGCGTGGTCTGGTCGTGTCATGGTCTGATGTGTTCTTGGCTGTATGGCAGTGACAGGCGGAATGTCGCTCCCGCGCCGGGGGTGCTCTCGACCGACAACTCGCCGCCGTGAGCTTCCACCGTCGTTCGGCAGATCGCAAGTCCCATGCCCATTCCGGCGCGCTTCGTCGTGAAGAACGGATCAAACAGGCGTGGCATGTCGTCCGGCCGGATGCCGGGGCCGCTGTCCTGCACCGTGATGGCGAGTCTCTCGCCGTCGACGGCGCTGGCGCGCAGCATGACGGTACGGGAACCGCGCTGGTCCGACATGGCCTGGGCGGCATTGACCAGCAGGTTGACCAGCACCTGCTGAAGCTGGATCCGGTCGCCGCGAATTGGCTTCAGGCCAGGCGTCGTCTCGACAGTCAGGACGACGTCGTCATTCGCGAGCTCCCGCGCGACCAGAAGGGCCGCTTCCTGGATGATCTCGGCGATATCGAGACTGTCCTGCTGGGCAGGCGCCTTCTTCAGGAAGGTGCGGATGCGGGCCACGACCTCGCCGGCACGGCGGCCCTGCGCGACGACGTGAACGATCGTGGCCGCGACCTCCTTCAGATCGGGCACGTCGCGCCGCAGCCATCGCAAGCCGGCCTCGCCGCTGGTGACGATCGCCGCCAGCGGCTGATTGACCTCGTGGGCGATGGAGGCGCTGAGCTCGCCGAGGGTGGCAACGCGCGCGGCATGGGCGAGCTCCGCCTGCGCCGCGAGCAACGCATCCTGCGCCTGCTTGCGCTCGGTGATGTCGACGACGAAGGCGAGCACGTTGCGGTCGCCGTCAGGCCCGGAGGGGAAGGTGATCGTGAACAGCACCGGAACCTTGCGTCCGTCGAGCCTGACGAGCTCGGTTTCGCCTTCGTAGAACGGCTCGCCTTCCGCGAACGCGATCAACGCGCCGAGGAAGCTGCGGTCGTTCTCGCCGAGAAGCAGGTCCACATTCTCGATAAAAGTCGAGGCGCCGTTTGCGCCTGCCATCTTTTGCAGGGCCGGATTGACGTCGGTGATTGCAGCGAGCCGGCGGGCATGCCGGACGAAACCGGGATGCCGCGCCAGATGGTCGCGCAGGCTGGCTCCCGCGGTATCCAGCGATTGCAGTGCGGTTCGGAGTTCGCTCCAATCCTCTTCGACGACGCCGATCCGGCTTGCGTCGAACATCCGGCGGTATCGCTGTTCGCTTCGCACCAGCGCGTTGTGTGCGGCCACGCGGTCGGTGACGTCGGTGTGCGTTTCAAGGACTCCGACCGGCTTGCCAAGACGGTCGTGCTGCAAGGCCCATCGGGCATCGACGGTGAGCGCCGCGCCGTCTTTCGTTCGTTGCTGCACGCGGCCTTCCCATCGACCGGTGCCCACCAGGCCCGCTTCGATGACCTCGCGCCGGTCGGGATATCTGGTTTGCAGGAGCGCGTCGGCGAGCTGCCCGACCGCCTCGTCGGCAGACCACCCGTAGACCTGCTCGGCCGTCTTGTTCCAGAAGGTGATCACGCCGCCGCGGTCTCTGACGAAGATCATGTCGTGCGAGAGGTTGAGCAGGCGGGCCTGCGCGGCGAGGCGCTTCGTTGCCGCGTGATTTTGCAGCGCCAGCAAGGTCGTGATCCCGATTGCCGCGAGGCTCACCAGCACACGAAGGGCGGGTGAGGCGATGGTCCGCAGATCGTGCGACAGGAGATAGGCTGTTATCGTCAGGACGACGCAGCCGGCCGCGGCAACGATGGTGTCGTCGCGCCGGTTGGTCTTCGCCGCGAGCAGGATCGCCACGATATAGAGAACCGCCACGGCGCCCTCGAGCGGCGTCAGGACGTCAACCAGGAAAACCGCAAAGGCGAGGACGGCGGACAAGGACCGCAAGCCGGTGCGGCTCTTGGATGAGCCCGTGGTCAGATCATGACGCGTCATCGTCACTTGCAGTCGTTCTTCTCACATCAGCTATCAGCGCGTTGATGCCGCGATTTGATCGCGTTCACAACATCCACCCGCGCGATTTTCGTGCTCTCGTGGAAGACCTGTCGCGCGCTCGATGCGGTGAAACCGCCGGCAAGCGGCATTCCCCGGAAAAACCAGGGAGCTCGCGTGGTCCCGCCGGCGGATGGTGCGCAGAAAGCGCGTCAACTTACCGCAGGCGTCGCGCCGCAAGTTGTGCCCGCAGCCGCGATCCCGCTGAGACGTCGCATCGGTGCGCTCACCCGACGAACAGGTCGTGATCATACCTAGGTATGACGCGGTCAACCCGAGAACCTATAGCCGCACCCGCGGGTAGAATGGATCGCGCACACCGCCGAATTACTCTGCTCCCATGGCATTCGGGCAAGCCGGTCAGGCCAGGCCGGATCGAAAACGGGACAAGGAGATTCGACGATGTCGCTGCAGATGTCACGCTCACAGGCGATCAAGGATCATGACGTTCGCGCGATCGATATCTCGGCAATCGATCGCGATCGGCTCGGGCTATCGAAACTCCCTGACCGGTTCGACGAAGGCGGAACAATGCTGTCTTTCGTCCATCTGGACATGGCCCTGGCGGTCGAGCATGCGGCGGACGCCGGACGTTCTGCCGCTCGCGGGCCCCGCTTCAGGCTCTCCGCAAAACTCCTTGCACCGCCGCCTGCCGAGAGCGAACGGGCCTTCGCAGGAGGAGAAGCCGCTGATCCGGTGATGCGGCGCCTGTCCGATGCGCTCGCGGCGACCGAGGCCACGCACGATACCCATTCCGCCATCATGGCCGACGCCCTGCGGCTTGCGATCCTCACCCGGACGTTCAGTCGGCAGGCTCCCAGCGCACGGGCCGAGCTCGATCAGGCCGACGCCATTCGCGAGGGGGATGCTGGAAGGACCGTACGGTCGCTGCAGAATTGGCGTCTCAGGCGCGTCCTGCAATATGTCGACAAGAATCTGACTGCAAAGATAACGCTTCAGGACATGGCCGCCGTCGCCGGCCTGAGCAGGATGCATTTCGCCGGGCAGTTCCGTGCGGCCGTCGGCGTGCGACCTCATGAATATCTGCTGAGGCGCCGCATCGAGCGCGCCCAGGAGCTGCTCAAGCAGGCCGAAATTGCGCTCGTGGACATCGCCCTGACCGTGGGTTTCCAGACCCAGGCGCATTTCACCACGGTGTTCAAGCGCTTTGTCGGCGATACGCCGTATCAATGGAGAAGCGCTTATCTCGCGCAAATTATGCCGCTGCCGTGCGCAGGAGCAGGTCCGTCATGATCAACATTGGCATTCAAGCCCTGCTCCTGTCGCATGCCAGTCTTCATTTGACGCTGACGCATCATGAATTGATGGAGATGATCGAAATTCTCCGTGCTCTCGGCAATTCGTACCGCCTCGCTGCGTCAGAGCCGGGAAGCGGTTTTCTCTATGGGCGCCTCGCCTTCAACTTCTGTCGAGGCGCTGTGATGTGGGCCGCGCGGTAGGCGGCACTTCGGTGGCACCCCGGCGTCGGGTATCTACAGCAGCGACTGTTTGCTGTGCGCGCCCATATCATTCGACCCTTGTGCAGGCCATCAGGCTCCGGATTGTGAAGAGGATATGCCTTATTCAGATGCCTTGGCGAACTGCGGCACCTTGGTCTCGGATTCTGCCAACCAGATGCTCGCAAGCAAGACGGTCGCTGCCAAAGCCGCTGTCACGCCGAGCAAGAATTGCCAGCCCGCCTGCTGGAGCAGCCAACCGGATAGAAGCGCGCTGATGGCGGTTGATAGGAATACTGTTTGATCGTGCAGCGCTTGAGCCTTGGCGCGCTCTGAAACGTGATAGTTTCCGGTCAGAAGCGTGCTTCCGCCGACATAGAGAAAATTCCAACCAACCCCCAGCAGCACCATCGAAACCCAGAATGCACTCACGCCAGTTCCAAGAAGTGCGGCCGCGGCAGCGCAAGCGAGCATCAAAAGTGCGCCGAGCCGGATGATCGTGGTCGGGCCTGCGCGCTTGATCAATGACCCCGTCGCCAAGGATGGGGCGAACATTCCCAAGGCATGCCATTGGATCACGAACGCAGCGTCGGCATATGTGTGATGATGCGAGATCATCGCGATTGGAGCCGATGTCATCAGCATATTCATGCCGGCATTTCCGAAGGCACTGCTGAGAACGGCCATGATGAACCCCGGCTGGCGCGCGATCTGCGAAATCGGGCGGCTTTCGGTTTGCTCCGACTCATCGTGGGATGGCAGTAAAATTCAGACGAGCCTGAACCATCAAAGCGACAAGCGCCAGGCAGGCGAGAAACAAGTATGTCCCTGCGAACTGGACCGCAAAGACATCTTTGGTCAGTTTCGCTATTTCGGGACCCGCGATTGCCCCCACGATCCCGCCAGTAAGGACGAGCGAAATGGCGCCTCCGGCGCGCTCGGGGCCGCTCATCTCCGCGGCGGCAAACCGATAATATTGGCCGAACGCATTATAGGTTCCAATCAGCAGCGTCCCAAAGCACAGCACTGCAAAACTGTTCATGAACAGCGCGGTCGCGCAGACGAGTGCACCGAATAGCCCGATGATCGTCCCAACCAGGAATCCGTGCCGGCGTCCAAATCGTCTCATCCAGAGCGAAGCAGGGAAGGTCGCAGCCGCGGTGCCGGCGATGTAGGTCGCGACGGGAAGGGTCGCCAGCGACTTGTCGCTGCCGAGTACGGCATAGCCCACCAATCCGTTAAGGCCGATGACGATGATGTTATTCGTCAGGAGCGCCGCCTGGCACGTCGCCAGAGGCGCAATTACACGAAACAGCTTGAGGTCCAACACGTCCTCCTGTCGGTCTTCCGGAGTTGACAGCAAGTTCTAGGACCCATAGATAGCAAGTACACGCTATCTAATCAAGGACGCCAGCGATGCCCGTCGAAGTAACTTCGTCTCTCAGTCGCGAACGATTGCAGGCCGATGAGCGCAAGGAGCAGATCGTGCAGACGGTCTTGCGATTGGTCCATGAACGAGGCGCCGACTCGGTCAGTACGCAGCTAATTGCGGATACGATCGGTCGATCCCAAGGGGCGGTCTTTCGACACTTCCCCACCAAAGAGGTGCTCTGGACCGAGGTGCTGGCGTGGCTCCAGGGAAGCCTGGAGGGTGTTTGGACCCGCGCTCTCCTCGAACACAGGGACGAGCCGCCGCTCGCTCGTCTGGAAAGTATTCTTGTCGGCCACGTCGGGCTGATTGAGAAGTTTCCCGCGCTCGCAAAGGTCGTGATGTCGGACGATCTTCGGCACCGCTACCCAATGCTCAACGAGCAGTTTCAACGGCTTCATATCCTATACGAGCGGCACGTGACCGATCTGCTCAAGGAGGCGGTTCGGCTTGGTCAACTTCCGAAGACCACAAATGTCTCCAACGCGGCAATTCTCTACTTCTGCATCATACAGGGACTTGGTTTCCAGTCAGCTATTGCCCGTCTGCACGCGAACAAGCTCGCGAGTCTCGCTTCGAAGATGTTCTTGTTTTTCGTGAGGGCGCTCGAAAATTTGCCGGCGGAGGCGAAGACGCCGCAAGCCGACAGCGCCGAGAGGCGAAAATAGGAGTATTGCGATGCCCGAGATCATTCCGAATTGGCATCCGGTTTTTGTGCACTTCACGATCGCCTTGTACGTCGTGGCGACGGCACTGTATGGGCTCGGTCAAATTGCGCGCGGACGCAGCTGGGCAGGCGTTGTGGTCGTCGCGGCTCGGATAAACCTCTGGACAGGAGCTGCGCTGTCGATCCTGACCGTCATTGCAGGAATCAACGCCTTCTTCACTGTTGCTCATGACGCGTCTCAAACGATCTTCATGACCGACCACCGGCGATGGGCGATCGCGACTGCCGTGATCTGGTGGTTCATCGCAGTGTGGGAGGCCGGAAGGACAGCTCAAGGCAAGAAAGCGCATCTGGTGATCGCATTGGCGCTCGTCGCGGCCATTGGTCCGCTCGCCGTTACCGGCTGGAAAGGCGCCGAGCTTGTCTATCGAAATGGGATCGGAATCGTCGCGACGTTGGGATCAGTCCCGCGGTAAGCCGCCGGCTACAAGACTCATGGGTTTGTGGAGAGGCAGCGACGCAAGCTGTTCTGGTGCGCTTCGATGGAAAGCCAGATTTGTCGTTCGAGCGGGTAGGTTAAATTGGTGGGCTTTTCCGTTCCTTTAGCCAACTCTCGCCTGTCGAACCGACGGTCTGTCTCGCAACGCTCCAGCCCTGTGTCGCCCCCTGTCAATCCGCTCGCGCAAAAATATTCCGCTTTACCGAAATTCGGAATTGGCGTATGTGTCGGCCATCCCGGCTCATTCTTGAGGGGCGATCTTGTGGTCGTCACGTTCGCGAGCTGGGCTTGCGGTGGACGCGGCAGCGTTCGGGTGCGAGTGGCCAAGGGCAGGGCGGATTGCTCTCCGTGAACCCAAGGCTTCGTTCCGACGAGCGGCGCTGCTAGGCTTCGTCTCGTCTGTAAGTTTCCGGCTCCGTCGACAGGGCTG
>NZ_JBVVPN010000014.1:148722-185837 GCF_055811035.1 Bradyrhizobium sp. MI1.10 | reverse complement strand
TTTACCGGCAAGAAGAATTTTGTCTGGACCTGCAACAAGGACACAAAGGAGCAGGCGTTCAATGATGGGAACGTGGTGGCGATTATGCGGATCACGGACCTAAAGGCTTAAGGCTCGTTTCTTCGCCAAAAGTCGATTGTAGGAGCGAATGGCGCACGCGACCGCGCGCCGATCGCGTCGGTTTGCCCTCTGACGTGACCTCCTTGTTGCGCCGAATTCTAGATATGTCGCTGCGCCAACCGACCCGACGGGCCATGGGCGAGACAAGCGTCTAAGGGCTAGTTGGCCGAAGATATGAAATCGACGAGCGCCCCGACAATTTGGTCGGGGCGTCTCAATTCAAGACTACTGCAACATGAAGAGAGAGAGAGAGAGAGAGAGAGAGAGAGAGAGAGAGAGGTCGATGTCTGAATTGGGTCAAAGCAGCCGTGGACGCCAATTTGGATCGGCGTTCGGTTTACCCCTGACAGCCGACATGACAAGCGTTCAATCGACCTTCGGCTAAGGGCCAAGACCGGAAGTAACGACACGAAGTTGCGGCGTAAGCAGAGGCAGCGTTCAATCCGACAGACGAGGAATGCGACGTATGGATGCGAGCGCGATGGGATGTGAGGCAAAGGCGTTACAGCCTTGCTCGCCGAGCGGGCGCGATGCCCCATGACTTAAGGCAGCGCCGTCAATGCATTTCTGAATTACACCGGCCGTTTTAGCCACCAGACCGTAGCAAATACGGATCCAAGGACCCAGCTAATCGGTCCGCCACCTGTATGGCGGCCGGCGTGGACTGCTTTTCGCGAAGCGAGCCGACGGAATTCACGACCAGCCCACTACCAGCAACAACAGCTATCGCTATCGCAGCGAGATATTTGGTCCTCATGACGATGATCCCCTTTTATCGCCCCATGAACTAACCGGGTACTCTCAGAAATGGTTCCCGAACGCTGCGGCCCAATGTTTTCGGCCGCATCGGAAGTTGCTTCCATGGCGCCAGCGACTAGCCGCTGGGCAGGTTCCTCCTTCGGAAGGAAATCAAGGAACGAAAAGGTCCGCCAAGCCTTAGAAACACTGAGGCCGTCGCTCGCCGGTAGTAACACGGCGCATGTCGCGGATAGCCAAAGGTCGTGACGAACGACCCGCTGTTCTCAATACAAGCGCTCGCGCAGATAGCCAAAAGCGACGGTCTCCGGTTCTATTCAAAATCGCCAGCAGTGCCCCGATCGGTTGCGGGAGGAGTGCACGGCGTGCTGGCCGAACCGAAGGCTCGGTCATGCGCAACGGAATTGACATTGACCACATACACAGTCGGGCCATCGTTCGAGAGATCGGCGAGAGACTACGTGCGTCGCTGAAACCAGAGCCGGAAGTACCGGCGGGCCTGAGAGCGCAAATCGATCGGCTCCGCGAATTCGAAGCGGCCGAGCACTGGAACAAGTCGCGCGGTTGAGCCGCAATCGGCTCGGCCGAACATGGATGTACGATGCCGCCGGTGAAGCTTTGTGCATCGTCGATCTAGAATGACTACGGTAAGCGCAATCCGAATTGATCGGCAAAACCGTCGTTGGCGCGGCCGCGCAGCGTCGCAGGGATATCGATGCCGAGCGCCTTGACCTTCGAGAACATCGGGATGCTACCGGTCTTCAACCCGGAGGTCTGCAATGGGTGGTCCTTAGCTGAGCGCTTAGCGTACGTCCGCTTTAATCAACTCGTCAGCCCTCGCGACCAAATGCTGAGGAACAGATAGGCCCATATCTTTGGCAGCTTTGAGGTTGATCGCAAGATGGAATTCGCTCGGCCCTTCGACGGGCAAATCACTTGGCTTTGCCCCGTTGAGGATCTTCTCGACGAAATAAGCGCCCCGGCGCCATATTCCATCAATTGTCGGACCATAGGCAAGCAGTCCGCCAATCTGCACCCATTCTCGATATTCATGGGCGTTCGGAATTTTGTTTTCTATTCCGAAGTCGACAATCCTCTTGCGATCAAAGACGAACATCGGATCGGTGACAGTAGTCATCGCATCAATCGTCGTATCCTGCCTTTTGCGCAGGATTGAAGCAAACGCGACCTCAAATTCCGGCGGTGAACGAACTTCAAACGGCTGCGCTTCTATTCCCAATTTTTCAAATGCGGAAGAAATACTGTTGAGATGATTGCTGGCGTGAGAGGGAAGCGGATTGTAAAGAACTGCCAACCGCGAGAGTTTTGGAACAATTTCTTTCAAGAACTCGACTCGTTTGACATCGCGATCAGGCGAGAGATTGTCGATACCCGTAAGGTTCCCGCCAGGATGTGAAAGAGACGAGTATAATTTGGCTTCAACGCCGCCGCGGCTCGAGAGCACGACAATGGGAATTGTCGCAGTAATCTTCTGCACCAAAAGTCCGGGGTAATTTCCCACAGCCACGATCACGTCCACATTCTGCCGGACGAGATCGGCAGCCATCTCGGGCAGAAGTTCCGAATGTCCTTTTGCCTCCCGCCATTCGAGGGTGAGATTGTTGCCCTCCGAATAGCCGCGATCACTTAATTCGCGGACGAAGCCGTTTACCCAAGGATAGCTGCTCAAATTAGCCGTCAGATATCCAATTCGGTAAATCTTTTTAGATTGCTGCGCTTGAGCCGCCAGCGGCCACACCGCAGCGCCGCCGAGTGCCGTGATGAACTCGCGCCGCTTCATGTCTGATGCCTCCGCAAAGCCTAGAGACAGCCTATGACTCGCCTCAAACTAACACATTGGAACCGACTGGCTATGACCTCTGCTACAGAATCTCGAATAGGCATGTCAGCCACGCGATGTCCGGTCCGGGTCAAAAGCGTCGGTCCAGCGCTCCACAGCGAACTTCCGGTCTACCCCTCTGAACCGACATATAGCGGCACCGCGTCAACGGTAGCGAAGGGCCAACAGCGGACCAACGTTGGGATGCCCGACCTCAGGCGAATACTCTGCGGCGGTGGCGAATGCTGGAGGGCGAGCGCCCATAGAGTTCGCGAAAGACGGCGTTGAACCGGCGCACGCTGCCAAAGCCAGCTCGGTAGGCGATCTGGGCCAGTGGTTCAGTCGTCTCGTCAAGTAGGCGCTTCGCCCGCTGTACACGCCTGGTCTTCGCGACCTGTTGGGGGCTGGCCCCGACGTACCGTTCGAACAGACGCGCAAGGTGGCGCGAGCTTACCCCGAGCCGATCGGCCAGTGCGGCAACCGAAGCGTCATCCAAGGCGCCACCATCGATCAATTTCAAGGCCCGCGCGACTGTCGAACGCGTGCCATTCCAGGCAGCACAGAAGGGCGCGGTCTCCGGACGGCAACGCAGGCAAGGTCGGTACCCCGCAGCCTCGGCGGCCGCTGCAGTTTGATAGTAGGCCACGTTACGGGTCAACGGCTGCTTCACCGGGCAAACTGGGCGGCAGTAGATTCCCGTGGTCTTCACTGCCGTGTAGAAACGGCCGTCATAGCGGGGATCGCGCTGCAAGCGCGCGGTGTTGCATACCTCAAAACTGAGCATGACTCATTTTACCGCAGGCCGCAGCCAGAAGAATAGCCCTGAGATGATCAGGTCCGATTCCGGCCAGCGATATCGGTGCGCCCTTCTTATAGAGAAGGTCCAAATTCGCTGAGCACTTGGAGAAGCAAAAATGAACAGCACGAATCCTAAAGAGATCGTGATCAATGCCTGGAAGACTTTTAAAACCCGTGATGCCCAGTTGATCGCGGAGCTGTTTACTCCCGATGCCGAATGGATCGCACCGGCTGGAAATGCCACGGCGGTCGCTCTCAAACACACAGATCACATGATTGGACCGGACCAAATCGCACACTTTATTGCCTCGGAAATGCATCATCTGTTCTCGAACGTCGACATCTCGTTTCGGGGCATTCATGCCGATGGCGATACTGTGATCGTCGAGGAGCGAATGCGAGCCACTCTTCCTAGAGGCAAGCCCTACGAGAATGACTATTGCTTCGCTTTTGTCCTTTCCGGCGAGCGGATCAAGCTGGTTCGCGAATACATGGACACCCGAAAGGGCTGGCAGATGATTTTCGAGCCGCTTTAAAGGCTGCTTTGGGTCACAAGCGGTCCTCGACCGGCTGCGCAGGGCAGGTCAGCTCTGGGCCACGAACAGACTCCTTGCTCTTGCCGTGTCCAAGAAAAGCCGCCTCGCGGCGGCCAGATGTCGGAAATACATTTCGATCACTACGCTAGTGCGGACTGCCGCAGAGCCTAGGCTACAATCGGCCGGTGATCCGGTAGACTCGCGCCTCGCCTTCGACGCCGCGCAGCGGCGCCTCGAACTCCTCGACATGGTGGCCCGCCAGCAGCTGGCGAACAGCGGGCGCGGTGTAGAGTGCTTCAGTGAGAGAGATTTCGCCGGCGTCGGCGAATGATTGCACCCGCGCGGCAATATTCACGGTCTGGCCGAAATAGTCGAGATTCTCGTTGAGGGTCACGGCGATGGAAGGTCCGCAATGTGCCCCCATTTTGAGAATGACGGCCGGCTGGCCGTGCTTGGAGTTGAACTCTCCGATGTCCCGCAGAATGTGCAGCGCTGCCTCCACGGCATCCACCGGCCGGAAAAACGCGGCCATGACGGCGTCGCCGATGGTCTTCACGATGGCACCGGCATGCCGATGGGCAATTGCGTCGAGGAGAGCGAAATGTTCGCGGACGAGAGCATAGGCATTAAGATCCCCGAGGCGCTCGTAGAGCGCGGTCGAACCCTTCAGGTCCGTGAACAGGAACGTCACCTGCCGAACGCCGAGGCCCTCCTCCTCATCCACGCGCTCTGAGCGGAAGAGCTTGCGGAACGTCTGACGCGTCAGCAGCATCCCGCCCGAGACGTAGGGATCGAATTCGAGGGTCGGCTTCTCGGGCATTTCCAAGATTTCAGGTGGCCAGTTGATCAGGAGCAGCGAACCGCGCTTAGGGCCGGTGTTGCTGATCTCGAAGACCACAGGCCCCGACGGCACGGCCGAAACGGGGCGTGAACCGCTGCCCGTCATAGGTGGTACGAATGATCGTCGGAGTATTCGGCATCTGCACGGCAGTGGGATCGAGCGCGACCAGGAGCGTAAAGCCCGCCTGGGTCTGGACGTTGACGCCTGAGACCGCGCCCGGCCCAATATCGGTCTGCAGCGTCGTTGTCAGACCGGACGGCAGATAAGTCATTCCGCGAACGAAACCGCGCAAGACATCGACAAATCGAGTCTGTCCGCCGGGCAGCCGTCCGCTGTTGGCGAACTTGAGCTTCCAGTGCAGATCTTCGATCGAGAGATTGTCGACGTCATACAAGGCGAGGCGCCGAATTTGCGGCGAGACGGAGAAGGACACTTCGATGAAGTCGTCGAGTTCGGTCTGACCCTCGATATCGCAAAGCCCGCAGACGAAATGGCTCCGGAGCGCATGGAGCCTCCCGAAGCTTTCCAGCACCAGACCCGAGTGGGGGCAGAGAATGTCCCAATGCATGTCGACCAGCCCGGCGCGAGCGGCATGGAGAAACAGATCGATCGACTCCGGCTCAGCCACACTGCGATCACGGGCGAACGCCAGCGGATTGGCACGGTACAGGCTGACCTCGTTACCACTGCGGATCAGCGTTTCGAACTTGGAGATTACGCGCGGGCTCCAAGTGCGGGCCTGCTCGATCTGCGTCATCTTGCTTTCGAGAAGACGCTCGTCAATGTACGTCATCGATCAGCTCCTGACGATGGCAATCTATCAGCTTCGCCCGGTCCTCGCGAGCCATCCGATGCCGCACGGCCTATTGTACTGCAAGGATTTTCAATCCGCCCATGTCGCTTATGGGTCAAAGGCAGCCGGCAGCTTGCATGATCGGGTCGGCTCATCTCCCGGAAGCGGCCCTCGCGGCGCTCTAACTGAGGTCGGTCACGGGCCATGTGTGGAAGTCGTTCGTACACTGGCTACTCGCAAGCCGAGCGAGACGAATCGCTCGGCTACAATTTTAATTATGGCAGCCCAGGAAGTCGTTCCTGATCAGATCAATCTCACGCTGCTTTCACCAGCACGTCAGTCAACCAATCCGGCTCGGCGATCATAACGGAGTGGCCAGACGTCGCGTTTTCGAGGACGGTCCAAGAATTATCGGACTTGCACTCCCCTGCCGCTTTGTCCAAGGCCGCTAACTGGAATTTGGGTAAGCGGATGTAGGTTTTCTTCGCGACCTTTTCGCGTGCGCCGGAGAGCTTCACAGGTTGCAGCCATGTGCCAATCGGTTGAGGAGTTACCTTCGATAGAACCCAAGCAACGTCTTTGGGGTCGCTAAAGGCCGTCGGGGGGAGCGCTTTGGGAGCCGGACGGCTGATTGCACCCTCCTCTATTGGGAAGGAGACCAAGTCTCGGAATGACTCCCCGTCGGCAGGCTTTATTGCATCAACCCAGACGATAGATGACACACGGTTTCCGACGCGCTCAAGCGCGCCCGATGCGGGACATCCGGCATACGAATGGGCAACGAGGCAAATGTCTGTGAGGTCTTCCCATTCGACGAGATTTGCGATGTCCGTGATGTGCGTGTCGAGATTTATGTCTCTGCTGAGGAGATGCGAGCGTTCTGCCAATCCCGTAAGCGTAAGCGCATAGACTTTGTGGCCCTGCTTTTCGAGCCTCTCGGTGACGCGATGCCAACACCAAGCTCCGTAAAAGGCTCCGCCAATAAGAACAAACGTCTTTTGCGCGGATTGAGCACGTGCGCTGCTGATGCTTGATGAAGTTACCGAGACCGCGCTTACTCCGGCCGCGACACTGCCGATCAATCTGCGGCGGGTGACGTCTGACAAGGTCATGAAATCTCTCCGTGCAAAAAAAATTGGGTACCATACGAGTGCAACAGTGTAATCGCCAAAACGGAACAAATGGAAGATGACTTCAGCGGCCTTCGAAGGAATATTTTTTTGACCGGTCACTGACTTCCGCCATGGGTCACAAGCGGCGGTCGGCGACAGCGCCAGCCGTGTCCGGTCCACCTCAAACGGCCGACCTTGCGCAGCCTCGGGTGTAGTCTTCAGCTCCGGCCGATGTTGTAGGCAATCAGGTTGAGGAGGAAGTCGGCGGTGACGCGAGTTGGGCCTCGATGTTGGGTCTTTGCTCGCCTCGTGTTAGACATCGCCTGACCGACCAGGGAGAACAGCCATGACCGCCGAGTTCGATGAAGACCGCTTCAATATGGCTATCCGTAAATTTCTGAAGCATGTCGGAGTTACATCGCAGCGTGAAATTGAGAACCTAGTGCGCAGCGGGGCGGTGAAAGATGGCAAGCTCAAACTGCGAATGACCCTGTCGGCTGAGGGGACGGCGCTGAAACATGTAGTCGAGGAAACAATCGCACTCTGACGATGTCCCGGTTGCCCCGGCATTGCGGCCCGGTTGGTGGAGCATTCAATCCTGTTGATTTCCAGCAACGACTGCTTTGGGTCATTTTCGACAGTTTTGGCACAGAGTGCGGGATGGTTGATGTCCGTTCCTGTCCAAAAGCGCCGTACCTGTGTCTGCCCATGAGCGTTGCGTTTGGCCGGATTGCCGTGATTCAAACTCACGAACTGGAGCTCGAATCATGCGCTACGAACTCGCTGACTATGAATGGACCGCCATCAAGCCGATGCTGCCGAACAAGCCGCGTGGCGTCCCCCGGGTGAACGACAGACGGGTCCTGAATGGCATCTTCTGGATCCTTCGATCAGGAGCACCCTGGCGTGATCTGCCGGCGGCGTTTGGGCCATACACCACTTGCTACAACCGGCTCGTCAGGCGGCGGCGGGCTGGCGTCTGGGGCCGCGTCATAGAAGCGCTTGCCACTGCCCATGATGCCGCTACCCAGATGATCGACACCTCCATTGTCCGCGTACATCAGCATGGAGCCTGCATCGCAAGGAACCAGCGCCAATCGATGGGAAGGTCCCGCGGCGGTTTGACGAGCAAAATCCATGCGGTGGTCGACAGCAATGGTCTGCCGGTACGGTTGGCGCTGAGCCCCGGTGAGGCCAATGACGTTCGACTTGCCGGAAAACTGCTGTCTCGTCTGACATCCGGGTCAATGTTGCTTGCGGACCGTGGCTATGACGCGGACTGGATCAGGGAGCTTGCCATGAAGAAGGGCGCGCGTGGGCCAACATCCCGCCGAAGAGCAATCGCAGCGATCCGATCTGCTTCAGCCCATATCTCTACCGCGCTCGCAACCGGGTTGAGCGGTTCTTCAACCGGATCAAACAATGTCGTCGGGTGGCGACGCGGTACGACAGGCTGGCCGCCAACTACCTTGCCTTCGTTCAGCTCGCGTCGATCAGGCTATGGCTGCGTCTTTATGAGTCCGCGTCTTAGTTCTTGCCAAGGCGGTCCGATGCAACATCGCGATGTGCGGTTTCGTTCTTCCCCTTGTCGTCGATGCCGCGCGACGGGTTGGTGTCCGGCTGGGCGCTGGTACCTCGCCGAGACCGAGCTGCTGGGCGGCTGCGATGCCGATCGTCACCTTGCACGATCTGAGCGAGGTGCAGCTCCGGATGCTGCGACTTGCGCTCAAATGCTTGAGCGAGGACGCCGCCTGGGACGTGGCCGGCCCCGCGGGTCGAGCTGACCGAGCTGATGAACCGCGCGACGTCTGGATCCATGCGCAATGGGATGAGGCGAAGGTGCCTTAGCGGCCGTTGGTGGAGGCTATGCTCAAAATCGTTCAGGGCGCGGACGGAAAAGGAAGACAAGCCGACCGCCCAGCCTCTTTCCGCATCAGCCGCGCTTCTTCTGAGCGGATGGCTTAAATTCTACGACCTCGTGCTGCTCGCTGGAATCGGAGTGCCCTTGTTGTTTTACGATGACCTCAAGCTCAAGAGCTTCGAAGGCGAGTTCATCCGCCAAGCGTTGAAAGAGCGCGCGCTTTTCGGCATCCGTCGCCGACTGACTCATAAGAGCAAAGTCTCTGGCGTCCGCGCGGAGCTTTTCCAATCGTCGCCTGAGGTCCTTCATCATCTTGGCTCAGGTTCTAAACTCATCCTCGACGCAAACAGTAACCTTGCTTTCCGGGATGACGGATGATTCAACCACGGAAACAATATATTGGTTCTCCTAATTGTTAGTTAGCCGCGTATTCACCGTGCGGTGCATAGCCACGGTCGCGCGTGGGACCAACTTTGGATGGACGGGCCGGTGGTCGCGGCGCGAGGCCTCGTCATTCCGACCTTGCCGCAGGTCCACCCAGGGTGCCATCAAAGGTACATCAAGGTCTGAAACCGCACAGACCCGAGTTTTGCACCGGACCAGGCTTCGACTGATTCTTTGTGTCCCTAGATGCGCTGGGATCCGATGGTGTCGGCGTCCCAGTGAGGTGGATGTCGAGGCCGTTTTCGCCCGACTGCGCAAAGGTGGCTCCTCGCGACGGGCTCCGGTTTATGCTCGCTTCCTTGTGCGTACTATCCTGCTCATTTTCGGGGTATGGCTGCTGATCAACATTTTCTTTGTGATGGCTGTCGTGCCCGCGCGAAGGCCGCGCTCCCCTCCGAGACGGTCGGAGGGCCTCCGTCCTCGGCACCGATCAATAGGACGGTCCGTCGCCAGCGCGTTATTGCTTCGGTGCGGGAAGAGTTGCGCGCGTCCTCGTGTTTCCGTTTGTCCAAGCCATTAAGCGGCGCTTCGGACGGAACCATGATAGGGGCCACGTGAGTTGAGAGGCGACGCGCAAGCCGACCAGGATCAAGGTGTCGTGTGGTTCGGCCGTTGTTCGCATTCGCCGGAATCCGACCACGATCAACGGACCACGACGTCAAAGCCCCCTCGGCGCATCAGGTCTACGGCACCAAGCTGCTGTGCGTCGATCGCGCGCCGCGGCAGGACCGGTTCAATCGCGGGTCAAATCAGGTAGCCGTGACTTGAGTTAAATGGCGCGATATTGAATGATTCAATTATCCGGCTTCTGGCAGGCGAGTTGCGGCGCCAGCCCCTGCCACGCCCCACCGGATCTCGGTCGCAAGTCTGCTCGCCGCGTCGCTCGCAGCTACAAACCCTGCTTTGTGATGCCGGGAACGCGCTTGGGCGAAACGGTCGTTCGTCGCTCGACCTGCGCTTTGGCGTCCAGCACTTTATCGCCAGCTCGCGCGGCGCGCGGCCGGCTCACCTGGTCCGAAAGACTCGGGCCCTTTCCAAACGTTCCGACCGGGGGACCATTTGTCGCGTGACCACCATTGATGTTTCCTTTGGCCTGTGCTGCCGGGGCTGATGCGTTTCGGGCGGGTAAGGGGCCGATGATCATCTGGTCCTCGTTGCTTGTACCCGTTCCAACGGCCCCGATCGGCAGGCCATTTTGCGCGTGGCCAACCCCGGCATTTCTTGCGGCCTGTGCGGCCGTCCGCGACTTCGTCGGCGTGGCGGGTTCAACGTTCGGATTGTTCAATTGATTGTTGGTGCTCGGATTTGCACCGGTGGCGGCGTCTTTCGTCCCCATTCCGGCAGGCGCTGAGGGACCAGCGCCGGCGCTACCCGCATTCGTCCCCATTCCGGCAGGCGCCGAGGGACCAGCGTTGGCGCTGCTCGCGCTTGTCCCCGTGCCCGCACCCGCCGACCCAGCATTTGCGGGGCCTCCTGGCGCGAGGACCAGCAGAGCTGAGCTGGCGACGATGGCGGCGAGCACGAAAGGGGCGGCATGGGGCATTGGACGATCTCCTTTGCCAAACCGTTAACCATGATCCGCGAGCCCGGTTCCTCTGCGCCATGGCGGGTTCTGCCGCATAGTGCTGGACCGCACGCGAGCCCTCGATTGGTCGCACGCAAAACCGCGCGAGCTACTATTGCCGGTTCAAGGTGCCATTGGCAGACTAGTCAGCAGGTCTGACAGAGGTCGCCGCTTTAATGTAGCACTCGGGTTGCTTCTGCTAGCCGGACCTTTTCTCTCAGCTCCTCAAGATCCTCGATCGCGTCGAGTAGTTGCATCAGATTGCGGGTAACATGTGCCAGATTGGGCTTTGGGCGTTTGAAGATTCGAATTTTTGGTCCCATTGCTACACGTCTCCTCGCAACGAAAATCACTGGTCCGACTGATTGGCAAGGAGCGTGCCATCTGAGCGTCCGCGGAGAGCTCCTGTGATGAGAACGCCAGTCGCGCTCCCGCCCCAATCTGACAGGGAAGGAGCGCGCCAAAAGGCGCCGGTCGCCATCCCCCACATTGGGACGATTATCTTCCTCCCGGTTGCGAGTGAACTATGGGCTGCAAGCCGCGCAATCGCGGCAGTTGCGGAGCAAGCAACAGCCCTCGGCCCTCCGCACCGAGGTGTCGCAGCGATCAGACGCGTTGGAAACAGTTAATCCCTAGTCCTGCGCGGCTTGGTCGATCTGCAGCGGCGCGTGTGGCCGCCCCCTGTCCTGCGCCCGCCGAACGGTTGGCGCAGGTTTGCGGATCGTGGCGGCAATTGGCCTGGGCAACGGCACTGGCGTCTTGGGACGTAGGATCTGCTCGGAAGCATTGGTGCTGATGCCGGCCAATCGTTCTTGGACCGTTCTAAGCTGCTCGGCGGCATCCGCTCTGTCTCGCACCATTTGTGCCTGGACCGCCGTAAGCTGCTCGGAGAGCTGGCCAAGGTCGCGAACGATTTGATCTTGGCTGGCCTTGAGCTGCCCGATCGCTTGCTGCGGGTTCGTAAGGTCGCCCGACAATCCCTGGAGCGCCAGCTCCGGCGAACTGGGGCCGGCGGCTGCCTGGATCGCATCGTGCGGTGTAGTCAGCGGCCCCGGTTGCCGAAGTGCCACATAGGTTGCACTCGTCTGAGGGGTAGGCAGAGCCGAGGAGATCTCGGCTCTTTCTTGCGGCAACGACGAAGGTGAAACGGCATGCGCGGACCACCGATACATCATTGCTCTGACCGCATCGCCGTAAGATGACTGCGCAGCAAAAGCAGCTAAACAGATGCCGCTTGCCAACAGCAGACCGATCAGGCCGCGCAGTGCCGGCCTTCCGCGCGATGAGTTCGCCCCGCGGTCAGGTGGTCGAAACCATTTCGCGGAATTCTTCGGCTGAGAAGGATGGCGCGTGCCATCCTGATCTAGCTTGGAAAGCTGTTCATTGACACGCGCCAGCTGTTCATCTGCACGTGCGATCTGATCATAGGCGTGGACGAGCCGTTCATCCGCGCGCGCAACAAGCTCGACGTCTTCCGGTGAGAGCGCGGGACTATGAATTTGTGAGCCGGGATATATCGGTTTAATCGGCGAATGCATCGGCGTTCCCCATCGCACCCGCTGTCACCCGGACCGAGGCCGAGCATTAAATCGGGCAAGTCCACACTCCCCAACGCCGGTTTGACCAAAGCAAGGCCACAAGATGAACACCGGAGGGCGGATTTTCGGCGACAGCGCACAGGGCTCTAATCCGTCGAGGATCTTCGGGAAAGACGGACGGCGGCGCATCGCCCGGCAATCCGACGGAGCTGGCCCTCGCGGTTCGCGGGCCCATTCAAAGCGGTCGTAGTCCCCACCGACTGCATGGATCTCCCCAAGCCCGCCACCAAGGCATCTCGACCACTCTCGACGACCTTCCTTTGGTGGTTACAACCCTGGCGCTGCACGCCACGAACTCCGCCGCCCGCATCGAGCAGATGCCTGCCGGCGGATTCATCTTCGTTGCGGCGAATTCCTTGTCCTTGTCGCGATCGTAAACCGCTTTGAGGCCGTGGCTTCGGCCTTTCTGACTCGCTCTCGTAGCTCGATGAGCTGACGGTACTCGGCTTCCAGCGGGTCGCGATAGGAGAACTGCGCGGCTGGTGCACGATAGTTCGAATTTCCATACGACGAATATCGAATCATGGAAATCGAACCCGTTTTCAGGCAACCCCCGCTAACTGGTGGTTCGGGAACAAAAATGCCCGATCGATGCGACGATATTCTGTCTCGGCAAGTTGGCAACGAATGTCACTCGTTAAGCTTGATGCTACCGAGGAGGCTGGATTGCGCTCGCGCTCGTGAACTGCCTACACGGAAGCTGTGGGATCGAGATGATCCTGATGCGCTGGAGCATCAGTTATCACCGCGCGGTAGCTTCGCGACGGCCCGACGGAGCTTGACTTCGATGCACCGACCGCAGATCAACTCGCCGTCCCCGGCCGGTGGCGCAAGAACTATCAGCTCTTCTGGCGCGAACTCTTCTTCGCAGTGATCGCAGCGGGGGATTTCGAGCATCCGCGCATTTGCTCACGCAGTTGTGGCGGAATTCGATAGCCTCTTTACCCGACCGCTCGCAAGAGCTTGATCAATACCCACGGCCGAGCGTGCACCAAGTTCGTTCCCAATCTGGAACGTTGCTGAAGAAATCCCGGACGTTGCAAATTTACAACCCGCGCAGCCATTCGCGATACTAAGCTCGTCTATGGAGACGACCAGACATGCTTACTTCAACATGATCGCGGGGGCGAAATGTATGATGTCTATCGCAATGACAGGCGCTTCTTGCTCGTTCTAAGTTCAGGCTCTCCCGTGCCCGTGCGTTACTCTGCACATAAGTGGCGGAAGAGCAGGAAACGAGTTCTCAAGGTCAGCGACGAAATCAAGTCAGCAGTTCAGGCACAAGGCTATTACGTCCGCAGCCTGCGGATCACCAAGGAGCGAATGATCGACGTCGAGTAGGTGACGAGCGGGTGTTCTCGTTTGCGCGTTTGATCACCAGCAACCAAGCCGCCATTATCGCGCTGTTCCGCGTCGTCAACCACTATGTCGGCAACTTCGCACTGATGCCGGGGTGGTTTCGAACCATTCGGATCGGGCTTTTCGGAGGGTGCAGGGTGCGAGATAGTCACGATTGCGGGTGGGGCATGCCGCCTAGCACGGGCGGGCCGCCCTTACGCCTCAAACGGAACTCCATGAGCGGGCCGAGATTTTGGCTCTTTCAATTGAACCTTTAATCGAACTGTCGGACGAACCTTCAATCGGAAACCGGAGGTTTCCCATGAAGCGTCTGATCTCATCTGCAATCGCGGCCGTTGCCTTCCTCATTGTTGCAACCACTATGCTGTGGTCTTACACACCTTCGGCTGAGCGCCATGTCACCCGTACAGCCATAGGTCATTGCAAGAATTTCCACAGCCTGGCCGGGACAAAAGCGTCCGAACTATTGCCTTACTAAGCGCCAGTAAAATGCGTCGAGACGATGTTGACCTGTAGCAGGTGGCTGGATGCCACGCCGACATGGGAGTAGGCGAAGGCGCTGCAATGGCCCGTTGCCGGATGATGTGTCTCAAGATCGTTAAGCGCGGGACCGAGAAAGAAGCTAATCGGGCGGCCTGAACCGCGAACTGCTTTGGCAGCTTAGCTCGCCGCCGCGCCATCCAACCGCGCCAGCCCAGCCTCGATCACGGCGATATCCTCCTCGATCTGCTGGACGGTCGTCCGGAAATCAAAACCGGTACGTGCCTTTAGGTCCACGGCCAGTTTCCGGCGCTGCATGCGGAGATCATCCAGAGCCCTCCGATTGTTCAAGCGAACGTAACCGTCTACAATCAGCTCGATTGCGTTTGGCATCCCACCCCCTGTCGTGATCGACCGGCGCCGAACCGCTTACCCAGCGACACGCTTCGAAACGGCATCTCTTCGCAAATTGTGTGCAGCAGCCGTCAAATGAGACCCTATGATCAGACCCAAGCCGACCTAACGCCAGGAGAGCAAGGGGGCTGCACAGTTCAATGGAAAGACCGGCTCCCAATATCGCAATTGCGCGTTGTTCATCCCTTTCGAGATCGGCCCATGAGATGCCGTCCGTGACGGGTCTCCGTCGCAAAAAAACTATTTAAAATCCAAACGCGCGACCGATCTGCCGCAGCATAGCCATGGCCGCGTCGGTGTACCGACCGTGGGTTAGGTATTGATCCACTTGCGCTGTACTGATCAGCGCAACAACGAAGACCGTGAAGCCCTTAAGCATTGGGGCGTCTCCTGAAAGAGACCGCCAACCGGGCGTGTCGAAGTAATAGACTGCTCTCAGAATGCGCTGCCGCATAATGCGACTGTATGTAAATGGTGACAGTGACCGGTAACCAATCCCTTAACCGGCGTTAGGTGCGCGCGCCATGGGACGAGGCGAAGGCGCTGCAAGAGCCGTTGCTCATGTGCTCAAGGTCGTGATGCGAGGGGTAGGAAAGGAAGATAAAGCCGCCGCACAAAGGCGCGCGGTTCCTCGATAGCGCAAACAAAACCGCCGCCCAGAAGAAGCGGCGAGTGTCAATCCCAACATAAGGGAAGTCACTTCTTCATGGCGTCTGCTGCGTCCCGCGCGGCATCCTTAACGTCACCGGCGGCGTTGTGCACGGCGCCCTTGGCCTTGTCGGCCTTACCTTCTCTTTGGAGGTCCTTGTCGCCACTCAGCTTGCCAGCACCTTCCTTAATCGTGCCCTTGGCCTTATCGGCGACGCCTTTCACGTGCTCGCGATCCATAACGCGCTCCTTCAATCTTTAGTCTTTCGATGACGCACAACGCGCGAGCAAGTTCAGCGTTCCGAGTAGCCCTGTTCACCTTGGAATTTCGCATCAGGCACCCGTGTGCGCTCCAAATCTAAATTCGACCTGGTGCTGACCTGTGTTTGCACCAGAACTCGTGGAACCTCGAAATCTCGGGTGAGTTACAGAACCGGAGAAGCGGTAATCTAACCATGCGCGCAATAGCACGGTGGATTTCTGTTTATCCGTTCGTCCTCTATTGGGCAGTACTTCAACAGAGAGGTGACAATGAAAGCATCCCTTCTTGCTGGCGCGCTCATCGTCGGATGGGCTGCTCCAGCACTCGCTGACGAGTTCTACGTCGTGCAAGGACCTAGCCACAACTGTACGATTACCACCACGCGCCCGGCGGACAAGGAGGTCGTGACGCAGATCGGTCCGATGGCCTTCAAGAGCCGCGTCGAAGCTGAAGACCGCATCAAGCAGACCAAAGTCTGCGAGGAAGGCACCGTTGGTAGCAGCACCAGCAGCACGACCGTTATCAAAGAGAAGCAATGAATTCTTGATCGAATTCTGGCGAACTTCGGAAAGATCGCGCCCGGTGGGCGCGACTTTTTTGTTTGCAGATGGTGCGCTATTTCAGATCGTGTATTCGCCTCCCGCAGAGGGCTCGACAAATTGGTTGGCGGGTTGCCTTTACACGCATCACATCCATGCGGCATTTGGATGACTAACTGGCCCGCTGCGCGAAGACACGTCCGCTAGTGCGGCTTACTCGACCCTGCTGCTTATGGAAGCGTTGCAATCGACTGTAGACCGCGAGGCGAGTGCGGCCTAGCCGCTGGCCGATCTCGCTTGCAGTCATGCCACTGTCGAATAGCGCAAGAAGTGGCGCTTCTTCCTCGGGGGACCACGAACGGATTTACGGTCTATTGTTTGTCATCGCCCATCCATGCCAGCGAAAGAACCGCGAATTCCATTGTAGGACAGAGCTAACTGACTCTTCTCCGCCTAAAGATCCTCGAACGAGACCCCGATAAGATTTCCACTCGACCAGACTAGGCGGCAACTTCGGATGATGCGATCTTTCTCGAGCATTAGTTTGAATGTGGAGGCCACGTGCCGCTTCGACGGAAGCTCAACTGATGCCCCTTCTTCCGACATGTTGACCACGCGGCAGCGTAAGCTGGCGCCGTCGCCTGAAATGTAGGCGACCTCGTCCACATCGATGCGCTCCAGCTTTCGACGTTCTATCATTTCATTATAGCCGCAACGAGATCATCTGCGCCCGATGTGCACCTTGTCTCTAGCAGCTTAAATTGTCGCGCGATCTGTGTTGCTAGGTCTGATCGTTCCTTACCGAGAGCTTTTCTTTGCTCAAGCATGTCGTGTCCGTCACGCTCGAGCACCTGGATCAAGATGGTTTGACTTTCGATATAAAGCTGCTTGGTTGCGATTGCTCGAGCGATAGCCGCTAGTTCATCATTGCAATCCGAAGTCATTAGCAATCTCGTGGCTGGCCTGTCGGCGAGTAAAGCTCCATCCTACCTGGCCTTACCTGCGAAAACGTTACACTTGATCCGGTGGAGTCCCAGCAGCCCGGCGCCTCCTTTGCCAACGGATTAGTCTGAAGGCGCACACGCGACACATTCTCCCGTTTGTGCGGCGCCAAAGGGATTTGCTGCCTTACGTTGTCCGTACTCTTACGGACGTTGCGCATCCGCAAGCTTAGACGTCTACTTCTGATTGTTTTTATGACGATCTTGTTTCCCGACGAGAGGGCCCACGAGCGTTAAAGCCATGATGGCGATGATCCTCCAGAACCAACTGGCCTTGCGAGGCGTGCATTCGCTGAAGGCGTCTGACTACGACCAGATCGTAGAACTTCTGATTGAGCAGCTCAGAGAGCTGGAGCTGAGCTTGGCTGTGCGAGAGATTGCCGACAAGCCCCGGGAATAGCAGCAGCACCCGATTTTTTAAGGGAGGACGAAGACGAATGCGGAGATTATTGTTCAGACACCGGTGCCCAAAGCCGACAACCGCTACTGGCTGATCCGATAGAACAGTGGCGGATACCCGGCCAATCGGGTCCAGAGCCACGCGTTGGTGCGGCCTTCAGTCAGATTTCGTCCGTGCAGCAATCTCTTTGACCTTTGTCAACGTTCGTTCGAATTCGGATTTGAGATATTGCTCGTGCGCCAGGTCTGTTGGCTTCAGCAGAAATGCGACTTTCACGAAAAAGCGGTTCAACAGCGAAGTAATTAAAAGATTGTCCGAGTGTTTCGACCGGAGCGCCGTAAGTCGGCGACGCATCTCGATGAGATCAAGCGTTTCGTGGTCCGGCTGCTCTCTCAAGTGAAGCTCGCGCGACTGTCCAGCGTCGAAGTCGCTGCACCGAATATAATGGTGCGGCGACTTCGCTGGGGTGGAGCGGACAAGGACAATGTCCGTGTGCGCAAACCTAGTCCTCTAGCGCGCGGCAGCAATCACGGTCTGGAATTAAGCTTGATGTTCGTGTTGCAAGTTAATTCTGGAACTGAGCAGGGCGAACGATAGGAGGTGTTGAATTTCGGATGCACTGCCCGGGCTGTTCAATGTTGAGCGCAACGTGGACACTCCCCATCTGCTGCTTTGCCGAGCTGTCTTGCGAATTCTTGTCTGAGGTCTTGCGTCTCCCAATGTGCACCATCGCTCCTGACGATCTTCTTGGCGCGCTCGAAGGCGTGGCTTTCGGCTGCATCGTCGCCGACGCGGACATCCTAAAGACGTTGGCCGTCTTCCGGCTCGGCCCCGGGGCGATCATCGGCGGCTCGTACGTGACGCCTTCGTCTCTCGTCAGAGAGGCAAGCCGGTCCAATTGATTAGCTAATCCGGTGAGGGTCCTTGCGACGCTCTTCAACAAAATTGCTCGTTCGGTGGAAATAGCGGATGATTTAGCAAGGGCCTTGTATTCAATCGCGAGTTCTTGACGTCGGGCGGCAACATACAACCAACGGCCGGTCTGTCCGGTAGCGGACACACCCACCTGACCTGAGGCCGGCTCGCGGCCTTTAAATAATAAAAGGAACTTAATTTGTTTAATTGCTTTAAATTTCGTTCGGCTTAATATCCGCACGCCACCAACCGGAGCTCAGCATGCCAAGCGCCACAGAAGACGAGGATCGCCGCGAGTTCTTAAAGACCTGCGGTAGGTTTGCCGTCGTGACGCCTCCAGCGATGACGCTCCTGCTGTCAACATCGCTGACGTCTAACGCCATTGCGCGGTCTGGCGGGGGCAGCTCGCATGAGCATCACCACCATCACCACCATCATGACGATTAAGGCGGTGGCATTTCGATAGGCGGTGCCTTGGGCAACGCCGTAGGCGATCATGCCGGCCTTACGCCGTCGCCGGCATGGAGTGGGCGGCCCTGGGGCGCTCCTGAAGCCCCCCTGCGCTCCAGGGCGCTTTCCACAGGCGCACGACCCCGATCCGGGCGAACATCACCGGCTCGCCTCGCTCCGCGACCAGCAGCAGCACTTTCATTCTGGCCGATCGCCGACCAGCAGCCCACCTCGCTTGTTGGGCGCGAATCTGCGAACTGTAGTTAGGCATAGGCGTGCAACAGGCTGGGGGCCGCTGGCGCGATGGAACAGGCACGCTACCCACTGGTGAGAAGGTGGACGCCGGAAGATCATCAGCGGCTGATCGCTCTGGCCGCCGCAGGAAATCGACCCGACGATATCGCTCGCGCGCTGGGATAGGAGAACTGCGCGGCTGGTGCACGATAGTTCGAATTTCCATACGACGAATATCGAATCATGGAAATCGAACCCGTTTTCAGGCAACCCCCGCTAACTGGTGGTTCGGGAACAAAAATGCCCGATCGATGCGACGATATTCTGTCTCGGCAAGTTGGCAACGAATGTCACTTGTTACGCTTGATGCTACCGAGATGCGTTAGACCTGAAACTGCTGACCAGAAATGGATCTGCACGTGAGGCCGGCTAGCTATACGAACACGCGAGATCGAAAAGCTCCGAATACTGACGACGCCAAACCACGAACATAATACCGCAAATATCCGTTGCGAGTTGCGGCCACTTCTGTTTGAGCTGTGGAGAATAGTGAAAACCAGAAGAATTAAGAGCGCAGCTCGCATTTAATCCGACGCAGTGAGTCGGAGTCCCTGAAGTGCCGGACATTTGGTTTCCACTTCTCGCGACCGCCGTCGTCGGCACACTCCTTTTCCTGGCGTTCCGACGATAGCCCGCCGTGTGGCAATGAATCCTCAGCGGCCGCTGAAATCGCGGTTCCCTACGTGATGCCTTTGACTGTGCATAAACAGAAAGGTTCACTTCCAAGACAGGAGGTGGACGTGAGTACCTGGTTGCTCATTTTTCTAGTTATTTTGAGCGTGGGCATTTTAATCGCACACGCTATCGACGCGATGCGCTCCTGAATCGCCGGACGTCACTTTCCATTTAATTAGATTTTCGTGAAGAAGACCAAAATCGCGCACTTGCCTCATCGTAGGCGCTCCGCCCGAAATAGAGCGGCTGAGGGCTGAGTCTTCCCGCATCGCTCGTCAAGGCGAGGCAGACTGGTGAGTCGAGAAGCAAGACAAGGGAATGCATGTTGTTTTGGCACTAACGAGGGGAAGGCTGCCTTCGCGCAGCTATGCAAGTCGCAAAGCGTTCATTGTTCAGACGCCTAGCGGCCAAGTTTGCTCTCTCAAGAGAGAAGAAACCCCGTGGATCACCAGCCGGAGAGCGAGACCGACATCCGGCTCGCGCCTTACGCAATCGAAGTACTGCTACCAGAAAGAGGGAGAACCACCGCATGAAAGCCGCGCAGATCGGCCGTTATTCGCAATGCTCAGCAGACGCCCTGAAACTAACCTCCTGCGAAACGATCAACCGCCCGATGGCAAAGAGCCGCGCGAGCCGATATTCGGCGCCGGAGACAGCCCCGTGTTGAGATCCACGCTCCTCCGCTTCCCCGCGCCAGCGTTTCGCGGCGCTCGCTTCCAGCTGTCGAACAGCGGGACCTTCGAGATTCGGTAGCCAAGGCCAAACAGAGATATCGTCGTCATCGGCCGAAACGCGCGATCTACCGATTTTCTTTGGCGCGGGATACTACATTCGGCTGATCCAAGCTAACGCGCGCAGATCGCGGCGGTGCCGGCGCCGTAGACGGTGCTGGCGGTGTTTTGTGCGATCGCGAGATCCAAGGCCCGGCCTTGTCTGCGGGCGGCAGTCGCCGGGAAGCCGTCCATTTTGCGAATTCGAAAACCGTGAGGCCCGAGCGGCAGGTCAGCAGCAATATCTTGCTTGCCGCTCGCAGCAACTCGACGCGTGGCGATCCACGGAGGGAAAGTCTACAGCGAGTGTGCGAAAGCGAACAGACCTGATGAGTCAATTTAACTAGTCTCGCGGTGGTCCCAATTGCGGGCCACGTCTTCTGGGGCAGTACCATAGAGGGGCGAGCAATGGACGCTCGTGCGCGACTAGATGGTTGTCATTTCGCTCTGCACCAACATTGTGAGGCACTCGCGTCTCAAGTATCCGAACTTGAGACCCTTAGAGACCGAGTAGCCAAGGCCGAGCGCAGAATCGTCGGTGCGACACGCGAAACTAGAGCTGGGAAGGCGGTTTATGAGGGCAGCGCGGTCGGCCCGGCCAGCAACGCGATCATCTGATCAGCGTAAGGGTCCGGGCTTTCAAGACTGACTTCGCTGCTACCCGCCCCAGCCGGGGGCCGGACTGTGGACATTCGTGATTACCAACCGCAATTTGAGCAGATGTCCCTCGATGAGTTGTGGGCTCTCTACACGGATGTCGATCAGATTCTCGCCGCGAGGATCGTTGCCAAAAAACAAGAACTCGACAGGCGACTCCAACAACTCCACCAAACTAATGGACCGGGCGGTTCATCAGAGCTCAATGTCCGCGCATCATCGTCGGGTCGCGACCGCCTCTGACAAGGGCGTCGCGCTTGCCGCAAACCCTGCGCGCGAGCGAGGCGCCCCGCCTACGGTGATCGGGCCATCGATCAATGTCTGCCGGCGGTTGCTTCAGCTTGTGGCTGCACCTGTCGTCCTGGCAACAGACCAAGAGACCGCGGCCCCGAACCAGCTGATGTCCATAACCGGGAGCAATGAAAATGCAACACCACAGCATCGCCGACGTCAGCTGCGTCATTCTTCAATGCCTGGATGCATATCAAGCCGCTGACGTTGAACCACTCGTGTTGAAGTGTTTCCCGGATCTCGACCGGCACACGCTTTGGCAAGCATACAACTTAGCCTTGGTGACATACACGTCAGGCACAGGCCTTCACCACCAACGACAGCAAGCGGCAGCCGCGCAATAACCGAATTTGGAAAAACGCTCGTGCCTGCGACGTGCTAAGCACCGCAGGACCGAGCCGCATCACAGATCAACAGGTCGCGTACCAGCGATCCGGAAACGGTAGTAGAGGCCAGGTGCCTGCGTTATCATTCGCGACCGCAGGCATACGTCGATGGTTCTCCGCCCATTCGACCCCCTCTCAGTACGAGTGGAAGAGAGGCACGCACCAGGCGCACGCCCGCGACGATGGGAGCATTGACCGGAAGACGTCCGGCTCAGATCACGCCCACAATGATCAAAACTCCGACCTCGACCAATAGGAGCGTACCCGTTGCGGCGGAGATGAAAAACAAATCACCCAATGACAGGAACTGCATGATTCCCCTCCCAATTTGCCAAAGAAGCGGCCCCTACATCCTTTTGACGGCGTGAGCAGGGGCAAGATGATGGGGCCGCTTCCAAGGAGGTCCTTGACGCGTGCGTCCGGCGCCAAGCACTCGCATCCTAATCCAAATTTAAATCCAGTCCACGATTTAATTCATTTAATTTCATTTTATTACGTAACATTTAATCGGCGCGGCGAGCTATCTCTCTGCACGCCCGCGCTAATCGAGCGGCGGGCTCGGGCCTGACCTATATCGGGCGGCTGCCGCATGGGATTGGAGGGTTGGTATCGAAGCACCGGGACCGCCGGTGCGGTCGGCAGAAGCACTGGGTCAAGGTCAAGAACAGACAACATCCCCGATGTGCAGAGCGCCTTGAGCCTTCGAAGATCAGCGCTGTCGCCGAGCCCACGCGCTGGCTGGTTCGGTGACTTAATTTTTACCGCGACATGTCCGCTCAACCCTGAACAGCGTCAGGGATCTTCCGCGATCTCGGCCCTCAATCTGCCATCGAATGGCTGCTCGCCATCGACATCGCAGAACTCTCCTGGGAGATGCAACGCTACCGGATTCTGCGACATAGGCTCCTGCACACCTATCGCCACAAGGCGATCGAGATGACGCTTCGCCGCATTGATGTAGCGGGCATTGTCCCGGACTTCCAAAATGCAGCCGAAATTCACACCATCCAAAACGCGCTGGATTAGCAACTAGATGCTTCTGCTGCGAGCGATATCGAAGCCCGTCTTCGAGCGTAGGGGATGCCGGAGATCTCAGACATCCCAACCACGGACATCACACAGACGTGGGGTCTGAGCGCGTCAACTTGCGGAGCTGAGTTGAATCGATTCAACAAAATTGGCTTCGTTCTGCACATTCCGAGTCTCCCTTCATCCCGCAGGCGGAGCCGCGCGCGAACATTCCAGTCCCAGTGCGCCATCTCCGCTCGGGTTGCCTTGGGCTTAAAGCGGTGCTTGAGCAGCTGACGGTGTGGTCGGCTGCTTGTGCAAGCCGGCAAGGCGGTCCCCACAGCTTTCCGCCTCCTTGGCGCGCCGCAGCAGCCTTGAACCACGCGCGGCTATGTGCCTGCGCCAGAGAGGCAAAGTCGGAGCAACTTTTCCCGCCTTGCCTGCGAGCGACGAAGATACCGCTCGACCATCTTGAGGTTGTGGAGGGTATGGAGGCCCGCGCCCGGTCGCAATGGTTGCCACGGCACTAGGGCCAGCTCGCAGTCAGGCACAGTTCCGTACAATTCCGTCAGAAGCGCGCCAGCCACCGCGCGCGCCGCAGTGACATCGAGTTCGGCCTGCGCGATCGATCGCGCCTGCATCAGGTCGATCTGGCCAGGCATTGAGGCGATGATCGCGCAGGCGAGTTGATCGACGCGTTCGAGCCGATCAGAACCGAACTGCGCTTGCGCGGCCAAACCATGGCGACGGGCATTTTGGCTCGCCCGCGACTTTCCAGCCGCGGAGGCTGGACCGGTGCTTCGTTTCGCGTTGGCGCGATTGGCGGCGCGTTGACGTTCACTGCTCATCAGTTGGCGGCTTTCGCAAACTCAAAGCTTCCGGTGCAAGATTTTTCCTGCACTCCCGCGCAAGCAGTTGCTCCTGCGCTTGCATGCGCCGATAGAACGCGAGGCCGGCGAGCGCCTTGTCGCGACGCGCGCCCTTCGACGATTGCAATTGCTCGAGCGCGATCAACGTCGGCAACGAAGCGATCATCGCCTCTGCCTCAATGTTGAGTTCGGTCAGCCCGGCTTCCTCGAGGAGGGCCGCCACCTCGGCTCTTGCATCCGGGTTGCCGCCCGACCAGCGCTCGATCAGTGCCACGCGGTCGGCGTCGCTCATCACCGGTCGGTGGCGAACAAGGTGAGCGTGGAGCGCCTCAAGCCAACGCATTGCGACGAACTGAGAGGCGGCCCGGTGTACGGTTGCAGTCTGCAGACCGCTGTGCGCCAAATCTTCGGCGTACATCTCCTCAATGCGGTCGCGGGGCTTGATTGCGGTTCTGAGCTGACGATACGTCTCGTCGAATTCGTCCGTTCGGGAACCAAGCCCGCGGCTTAATCTCACTCGTGGGTCGCCGTTTTGCTCTGCCATCTTTGCCTCCAGCGTGGCTTCCAAGATCTATTTTGCGGGATCGCGTGAGCCCTCGAGAGCACGATGAAAGCGGCGGCGGTCCTGCAGCGTGATGCTGCGTTTCGCAGCTTTCAATCTCGCCAGCCGATCCAGCGCCGCATCGAACATCGCATCCAATTTGCGTTCGAGTTCAAGCTCTCGGGCAACCACGTCGTCGGTGAGAACAGCCGCGGCGTAAAGCATCCGGCTCTCGTCGCAAGGAGGCCCGAGCCGCATTACCGCCGGCAGAAACACGTTTAGCACTTCGGTCCGTACGGCTTTGATCCACGCCTTGGCAGACTTGTACTTGCTTCTCGGGCAATGTTCGTTGAGGTGATGAGCGAGATGCCTCGGCGCGCCGTGGAGTATCCGCTCGAGCTCATGAGCGTGTTTCATCTGTTGCAGCAACTTCATGAACGCCAGCACCGCGTAATATTCGTCATAGGCCTCGTGCCGCGGATTGTATCGCGCGGACGTTGCGCGAACGGCCAGGAAGACCTGATGGCGCTGCTTGCGCCAGAGACACTTGGCCAGTGTCAGCACGGCGTCTTCTTCGTCCGGCCCCCAGGGCATGTGCTCCTTGGTCAATTCTGTAAGCAGACATTCAAACTCGACCGGATCTTCGCCGTCCAAGATCAAGAAAGGCATGTAGTCTCTCCTCGCTGGCTAACGTCTACAAACTGAAACGGCTTGCGTCTCGCCAGGCTCTGCGATGTGCTGCAGCAAATTCGCGAACGCCGCGCCGGTATGAGGTGGATCGAGCCATTCGACGACGTTAGTGCCGAATGAGGTCTGACGTCGCATCGATCAGCCGCGTCGACCGTGACCGCCTGGATCAGATCATCAGGGTGGGGTGCGCGGTCAGGGCCACGGCAAACAGGTCGAAGCGCTCTTGTGATTCGGCCGTGCGCAGCCGTCCCAAAAAAAACGTTGAAACAATTGGACTTTGAGATGGCGGCCATTTCCCCGGCTCTCGTAGAGAGAGAATGAGCTCGTCCGACCTGTTGTCCGACGTGCCGTTTCCCGGAAAACTCCGCCGCTGGGAAAAACACCATCCGAATCAAACGGAATTGGCGTCAGCGAATGGGTGGCACGCTAGGAGTTAATAGCGCCCTAACAGCCGTTCGCCGTGGCCGACCTATAGAGTTCAGCGCAGTCTTGGCCAATCCGCAGAAGACGATCCGAGGGGCGCGCGCGCCCTTCTCGATACCTCAAAGGCTAATTCCAACACTCGTTCTACAGGGTTATTTGCGAGGTTTTTCGCTAGCTGCTTTCCGTAGTCGGACGCCGGGGCCTCCACCGTTCTCGTCAATGAACTCGATACCGGCGGAAGTCAGGGCAAGCACGATGTTCTCGGCCGTTTGAGTCCGTCCGCCAAGAAGCCCGTCCAATGCCTCCAAACGCTTGATCGTTGGAATCGACACTTCAGCAGTTCTCGCCAGATCATCCTGCGACCACCCCAGCAATGCACGAGCGGCTTTGATTTGCCGAATTGATACTTTTAGTATTGACTTTGCCTTCATTCGGATCGATACTTTTAGTATCATTAGGTTAAGAATCGGTGGCTGGAGGATTGCAATGTTACCTGGTTTTGCCAATGCCCCTCGCGATCGCCGCTCCTTCATCGGCGGCTCGGATGCCCGCGTCATCCTGGGCGACGATCAGGACGATCTCACGCGCCTGTGGCGCGAAAAGCGCGGCGAGATCGCGCCGCAAGATTTTGCGGACAACCTGAGCGTGCAACTCGGCAGCGTCACCGAAGACCTCAACCGAAGCTGGTACCAGCGCGCGTCGGGCCAGACCATTGCCGACATTCAGAAACGGGTGCGGCATCCGGTCCACCGCTGGATGGCGGCCACGCTCGATGGCATTGTCGCGGAAACGGGCGCGGTGTTCGAGGCCAAGTTCATGTTGCCATGGGCCTTCACCGAGGAAGCTGCGGCTGAAAAGCACGCGGCGCAATTGCAGCACAATATGTGGGTGGTCGCTGCGCGATCCGCGGTGCTGTCGATCATCACGGGCGGCGGCAAATGGGTGGAGATCAAGGTCCATGCCGACCCGCTTTACCAGCATCTGCTGCTGACCGCCGAGAAGAAGTTCTGGCGCTGCGTGCAGACCGGCGAGCCACCGCAACTGTTTGGGGTTGAACCGCCGCGGCCGCGGCTTGAGGCGATCCGAGTAGTGGACATGACCGGCTCAAACTCATGGGCGGAATTCGCCGGGATCTATCGGCAAACGCGGGCGCCTGCGCTGGAGCATGACCGAGTGAAGGGTGAACTGAAGGCGCTGGTGCCCGAAGACGCCAAGGAGGCAACCGGCCATGGACTGCGGGCTAAACGCTCAAAATCCGGTGCGATCAGTTTTGAGCTGACGGCACTCGACTAGTCCCATGCGTCCGACCCGCGGTGCCGTGCCGCCGGTTCTAAAGCTTCCGGAGTCTGGCCATGGCGCCGTTCTTCGACTTTGCCCCTCTCGATCCTGCCTGCAATCCGCCGGAGCGCTACCAGGCCACCTTTGAGCTGCTGGCCGAGCTCTGGGGCCGGGTGCGCGGCTTTCGATCGCTCTGCGACGACGATCCGCTTCTCACCGCCCTGATCGCCCGCCTGGAGCTTGAGATCGTCGCCGCCGGCGTCGTGCTGGGCGTGCAGATCGAACTCGTCTGCCACCGCTAATTTCTGTTTGGCCAGCCCACGGAGCCAGTGATGCAGCAATCCAGTCAATCCATCGGCCAAATCGCCGGCGCCTTGGCCCGGGCGCAGGCTGAACTGGAAAATCCCGAGAAGTCACTCACGGCCACCATCGTCTCTCCCTTCCCCCGGGAGGAAAGCCGCAGCTTCCGCTATGCGTCACTGGCGAGCGGACTGGAGATCGTGCGCAAGTGCCTGAGCAAGCACGAGATCGCAACCGTTCAGGCCACTGCCCTCGAGAACGCGACAGGCCTGATCACGCTCACGACCACCCTGCTCCACAGCTCCGGCGAATGGATCGCCTCGGACTGGCCGGTGTGTCCGGTCTCCGAAACGGTGGCTCCGCACCGGATGGGCGCCGCGCTGAGCTACGCCCGCCGCTATGCGCTGTTCACGCTGGTCGGCATCGCCGGCGAGGACGACCTCGATGCGCCGGATCTGATCACGGATCAGCCGCCGCCCACCACGCCGCAAACGAGACCGAAGGTCAAGCCCGCCAAGGGCGTCCTCAATCGCGCGCCGGTGCTAGCGCCGCCGCAGTCCGCCGAGGTTCGGGAGCGGCTGTTGAGCCAGCTCGCATCGTTGACCGAAAGCGAGGACCTGCTTGCCCGGGCGAAGGCCAGCCTGCCGCTGAAGAACACGCTGCTGGAAGCCGACGCCCGGGCCGTCGAGGCCGCCTTTCAAATGACGCTCGCGCAAGCTCCCGCGACCAAGTTTGCAGAGGCAGCATGCGCCACAGACGGTGCGCCAAGCCTGGTCCCTGCACCGGGTTCGGCCTCCGCGGCGAGCACGACAGCCGACGCGAATGAAATACTCGGGCTTGCCTTCCCCAAGGAGCCGCCGCGCAAGCGCAGCAAAGACCACCGGCTGTTTGTGCGCGGACAGCCCTGCCTGGTCTGCCAGCAAACGCCGTGCGATGCTCATCATCTAAAATTCGCCCAACCCAGAGCACTGGGCCGCAAAGTCGGTGACGAATTTACCGTGCCATTGTGCCGCGCCCATCACGAGGAGCTGCATCGACACGGCAACGAGCGGGCTTGGTGGGCCAACCTGCAGATCGCGCCGTTGCCGGTCGCGCAGGAGCTGTGGGCGGCGAGCCCCGTCCACGGTCCGGCCGACACCGCGATCGGCACCGCGCCGTTTCCGGTCAACCTTGGATCGGAGGCCTCAGTCCGATGAACGGCCTCGTCCAAACGGCGCGCGAGCTGACCGCGACCGCGCTGCCGGCCGAGTTTGAGGCCTTGGCGCCGCCGCCCCTGCTGCTGCCCGGCGAACACCTCGACCAATACCACGCGCTGCGGCAGGCGATCTTCGCCGACCTAGCGCCGCGCTCCGCCATCGAATGGCTGCTCGCCATCGACATTGCCGAGCTGTCCTGGGACATCCAGCGCTACCGCATGTTGCGGCACAAGCTGCTCGAGACCTATCGCCAAAACGCGGTTGAAGCGGCGCTGCGTCGCATCGATCTGGTCGGGATCGATTCCGAGTTCGAAACGGAGCCGAGTCCTACACCCGGCAGAACGCATTGAGCTGGCGACTTGATCCCGTCGCTGCGACCGAGATCGACGCGCGGCTTGCGACCTATGGCCTCGGCCAACACGCCATCACCACCGAAGTCTACGTTCGGGCGCGCGAGGTCCTGGTCCTGTTCGAGGGCTTGCTCAACGCCGCACAAACCAAGCGCATGCTGCTCCTTCGCGAGATCAGGAATCCGCGCTTCGGAGGTGGACCGATGCGACAGCTACGTTGAAAGCCGGATCGAGCGTCCAATGCGAGCCTTCCATTCCGGCTCGCACTCAAGCTTTCAGTCTGATCGCCAAGGCCGAAACCGAGTTGCGAAGCAACACTGGATCATTAGCTGAGCACATGAACGCGAAGGCGCACAGCACTCGCGATCATGTTTCGAACACTTCGAAAAGTGGCCTGCGACCTCCCCATTGTTTTAGGGACGTTCGCTCACTTCACCATTTGATCCATCGGGGTAGTCACACCCGCGAACCTTCCAATCCGCCTTATTAGTGATGTTGCGGCTTACGCAGAGCCTCCGCTTCCAGGGCATCTGCCAGCAATTCGAGCCAATGCGCCGCTTCCCGTATTCTGTCTGGTGCAGGTCGCTCACCTCGCTCGAAGGGCCAGTAAAGCGCGACGGTTTCCGTCGACAGCGATGAGGCCTCGATAAGTGCTTGCACTGCCCCGATAGCTTCAAGTGGCCGGGGTGTCTCGCCTGCTATAGGCTGCGGCATGCATTCTCGCTTGCTCGTGACCAATTTAAGCGGTGCAGCCAACGGTTTCGGTTCGGGTGTAACAACTTGGTATGGTGCATTGAGGCGAACGATTTCCTTGGTGACGTGTACAGTGACCGTTCTTGCCGGACTGACTACCGGTTTCGCAGGCTGCGAAACCGGCGCGAGCATCGACAAATGAGACGCGCACCCGCGCCATGACCACCGATCCTCGTTCTGCATGAAAAATCGGCGGGCCGCGGTGACGTGCCGACCAATGAGAATCAGTGCGCAGCGATCGTCCTTGCCGATCGACCGGAGACCAGCTTGTTCGATCCATGCATGGAATGCTTGATCGCTCGGCAATTTGCTGCGAGCCCTACAGAATGCGGCAGCCAACTCAAACGTGCCCGCAATAAATTCTGTTCGCCCTTCTTTGGTGCGCTCGTGTGCGCGCTTGGCGCTACGCGCGAGCGCCTGAAGTTGTGCTTTAGTTTTCGTCATGACCATTCCCCTTCGCCGATCGGCCTCGCGACAGCCAACAGGCCGCCTGCAGACGCAGCTGTGATGTAAGGTGAAATGGTCGTGGCCTTCTTTGCGCTGGCTTTGGTGCTGGACGCTCGGCCGGTTCGGCCTGGTCTCGGACCTTATCGCTCGGGCTGGTGAGGGGCACCGCTACGCACGACCAACGGACAGTTTGGCCTCAATTGGCGTGGTCGTCAAGACCTAGCCGAGAGTGCGCATCGAGCGTTCGTCCTCGAATGCCGCAACCTGATCCCACAGCTGTTCGACCTCACTTGAGGAGTCGCCATCGGCTCGTACATTGATTGCTATTGCCACCGATCCCTCTGACTTAGGAGTTCTTAGAGCTTCAGCTGCGCGTCTGAGGTCTGCAATGGGTCAATCGCGTTAGTTTACCTGACCGAACAGCACGCGATCCAGCGGAAACGTCTCGTCGAAGACGTCGGTATGGGTCTCCAGCCCGGCGTCGGTGGGGATCAGGTAGTTGTTGCCGTCCAGCTCGATGCCGTGGCCGGCGTAGTAAATCACGGCAACATCGGCATCGCGTGCCTTGACGCCAGACTCGCGAAGCGCCTTGCGCATATCGACACCGCTCAGATCGAGCTTGGTATCAACGACGTCGAAGCCGGCCTTCTTGAACATGCTGCCGACCAGGGTCGCCTCGTTCACCGGATTGGCGAGCCGGGGCACGCTCTTATAGGCGGAGTTGCCGATCACCAGCGCGACACGGCGCTCGGCTTGGGCCATCCCACAGCCCAGCCAAGTCGAGAAAAGCAGTGAAGCCAATAACCGAAGCGCGCCCATATAAAAGCCCCAAATCACAATGTGATCAGAGTATTCGGACCCTCTCGGAAGGCAAGTGGCTGGTCTGTGATGAACGTCACAACGACTGAACACTCTCCATACCAGACAAGTGACGGAGATGAGAGGCGCGTGCCGGCCGCGATGCGCAGAGCCTGAGCCGGTGGCGGTCGTGCGACCAGCGATGCAAACCGCCTCAGATTCTGGGTGATGGCGACTAGAACAAACTCATCCTGGGCACCTTGCGGGCCGCGCAAACGGAGCCGACCAAGCTTCAGCATGCGCTCCAAGTGTGCGAACCTCATCTCGATCTTCTTGCGCTGACGCCGAGAGAGCTCGAAGCCCTCGGTGCCAGCTCTGCTCCAGATTGGCTTGTCGTACAAGGAGGCTGGTATGAAGAAGCTTTCGTCCGTCGTGCTCCTTGTCGGCCTGAGCGGGGCGGCACTGGCTCAAGAAGAGGCTCTTGAGATCGGCGCAATGGCCGAGCAGCTCAAGCAGGGAATGCCTAAAAGCCGAAGTCGCCAAAGCGACATCCAAGGAGCAAGCTCAACTTATCGTTCAAGAGGCGTGCGCAGATTTGCGCCTCAGAATTAGACCCAAGCTCATAGAAACCGTCCATCGGATACTGAGCCCTGTTCCCCCATCTTTCAACCCGGACCAAGCTGCCGATGGTGCATTGAAGATGACGCTAGTAGAGGCCTGCACCTTCACGTGGTCAGCGGTCCAGAGCAATGCGCCCAGTATCGATGAAGCTAATGAGGATGCCGCGCGGTTAAGTAGCAATTTTCCAGGCTGGAGGAGACCGCCTCGACTCTTGAATACCCTAAGATTTAAAATTGAAGGGAAGCCCGTTTTGCGGCTCACATTCAGCGAGGACGCAACATACGCACCGCCTGCGCCTTCAGCTGATTAACCGGCCAACTAGGACGAAAACCCCCTCCTCTTGGTAACTCGCGACTGCGGTCCCTCACGCCGCCGGGCCCTCCTCGCGGCCTGAGCTTGGCTGGCCTCCATCGCTCCGCCGCCCTTCAACTCTATGCCGTGCGATCTCGGCACCGGAGGCGTCAATCACGACAACCGTGCCCGTATCACGGTCGCAATCGGGATCGCTGGCGATATCCCGAGCGACACGGGCGCCGTATTGGATAGCTATCTCAGCAGAGCGAAGCAGCTCCCCCACGTCGTCCGCGTGTGGCTCGCCGTTGTGGAGAATCGGGAAGTAAGCAACGCATAGCCGCGGCTCTCGTCCTTTAGTCGCGATCATGCCCACATGTCGGGACGGCCCGCACCTGTCAAAAACGACAGGATCTTGGCAAGCGGATCACCGGGCGCCCTCCTCGTCATTGACCCGCAGCAACAACGCTCGACGCCTCCTGCTAGACAGCGTGGTAACACTACCCGGCCTTGTGCCCTGGGGCACTTGGCTGACAACCTACCAGAGCCGACTCAATCGGCTTTGAACACGACGCCGATGCGAGTATCACTGGACCAAACGAGACGACAATCTCGGATGATACGGTCTCTTTCCAACATCATCCTGAATGTGGCAGGCATGTGCAGCTTCGTCGATAACTCGATCCCAGCACCGTCCTCCGAGATATTGAACACGCGGCAACGTCGGCTGCCGCCATCTCCAAAAATGTAGGCGGCAAAGTCGACCTCCGAACGATCGATCTTCCGGCGATCCGACATGATTATCCTTGAGTTGACGCGGCTGTCTCGGGTCGTTCATCGGCCGAAGCTATTTCAAGCAGTCTAAACTGCCTCGCGATCCGTGTTGCCAAGCCCGACCACTCTTTGGCTAGCTCTCTCTCATAGTCGGATACGTCGTGTCCGTCTCGCTTAAGGACCGTGATCAGGATAGTTTGGCTCTGAACATAGGTCACCTTGTCAGCGATCTCTCGCGTCAAAACAGCCAGCTCGTCATCATTATCTGATGTCACGGCGATCTCCCTTGGTCGGACTGATCACGCGCAGAAAGGCGCCATTTTTGCATGCCCAATACTTACAGATCGTTACACGGGCACCCTGGACCGCCCGTATCTTGGGTCGACGTCACACGTGCCCCTGGTCTGCGCCTCAAGGGACATCGAGGCGCCGCACCGGATGGGCGCGGCGCTGACCTACGCCCGACGCTATGCCCTGTTCGCGCTGGTCGGGATTACCGGCGAGGATGATCTCGATGCGCCCGACGCTGTCGGCGGCCCGGCCGCGGGGCCGCACATAGCCTCTGGTACGAAAGCCAAGCCCACCAAGGGCATTCTCAACCGCGCGGTGGTGCTGGGGCCGCAAGAGTCCGCCGAGCTCCGGGAGCAGCTGTTGCACCAGCTCGCAGCCTGCACGAGGCCGAGGACTTGCTGGCCTGGGCCAAGGTCAGCCTGCCCATCAAGAACACGCTGCGCGAGGCGGACGCCCGACTGGTCGAGGCCGCCTTTCAAACGGCGCTCGCGCAAGCTCCCGCGACCAGCCTTGCAGAGGCAGCGCGCGCCGCAGATGGCGCGCCGAGCCTGGTCCCCGCACCGGGTCCGGCCACCTCGGCAAGCACGGCACCCGACGCGCATGAAACACCGGGGCTTGCCTTCCCCAAGGAGCCGCCACGCAAGCGCAGCAAAGATCCCCGGCTGTTTGTGCGCGGACAGCCCTGCCTGGTCTGCCAGCAGACTCCGTCCGATCCGCATCACCTGAAGTTCGCGCAACCGCGATCCCTGGGCCGCAAGGTCGAGCGACGAGTTCATCGTGCCGCTGTGCCGCACCCATGACCAGGACCTGCACCGGCACGGCGACGAGCGAGCCTGGTGGGCCGATATGCAGATCGCGCCATTGCCGGTTGCGCACGACTTGTGGGCGGCAAGCCCCGTCCACGGGATCGCCAGCCCGGCAACGATCGTCGACAGCAGCATGTCCGCACACGTCGCCGCGGAGGCGAGACGGCGATGAACGGCCCTTTCAAGACCGAACAGCAGCCCACGGTCAGCGCCATGCCCGTTGAGCTCGAAGTGCTGGCGCCGCCTCCCCTGCTGTTGCCCGGTGAGAGCCGCGAGCACCACCAGGCGCTGCGGCAAGCGATCTTTGCCGACCTCGCGCCGCGATCCGCGATCGAATGGCTGCTCGCGATCGATATCGCCGAGCTATGCTGGGAGATCCAGCGCTACCGATGTTTGCGCTACCTGCTGCTGAAACCCAGCGTCAACAGGCGATCGCAGCGGCCTTGCGCCGGATCGACTTGGTCGGCATCGCGCCCGACTTCGCGGACGAGGCCGAGTACTACACCCTGCAGAACGCCTGGAGCCGGCGGCGCGATCCCATCGCCGCCGACGAAATCGAAGCCCGGCTGTCGTCCTACGGCTTCGGTCAGCACGCCATCAACGTCGAAGTCCACGCCAAGGCGCGCGAGCTGTTCATCCTGTTGAGGGTCTGCTCAATGCCGCACAGACCAAGCGCGTCCTGCTGCTCCTGGAAATCCGGAACCAGCGCTACCTGGGCAGTCCCGAGCCGCGTTTACCCCAAGCACAAACTTGACAATCGGCCTGGCGCTGAGCCAAAAATCTGCGGGGTCTTTTGCTGTTGATGCTCGGTTGCCAAACCGCCATGCATTGAACCTGCGCATCAGGAGCCGGCTCGTGTAGCGGAATCTTGCCGGCGGTATAGCCCCGCTTCCGAGCTTTTTCCGGAGATAGAACACTCGCTTTCCGACCAGACCCGGTACGTCAGCGCGGCATTGCCATGACCGCATTGCGGGGAGCGACTGCGAGCGCCCACTCGCCTATTCCTCTTGGAGATGCCATCGAAGATGGCAGCGACGCTTCGCGCTTGGGCACCAATTGCCGCACAATTGATATGGCCTTTTTTCTGCACCGCAATACAATCTGGCTGATAGATGTTTTGCTAGGCTAATTGCGATGATCAGACGTGCTCTGTGCATGCTGGCCATGATGTTTTGCGCTTGCTGCCAGCCCGCCTATTCCAGCTTCGACACGCAGGGGGTCATCCCTCCCCTTTCGTTCGCGTTATTCTGCGCCCGGTATCCCGAAGATTGCCAGCAACACCGCGATCTCCGGATCACAGATTTCCGGTCTCGTGGTCAGCGATGGCGAGAGCTCAACCAGATCAATTCGGTTGTCAATTTCAGTATCGTACCAAAGACGCTATCGGCCAGCCGAAACGACTATGACTGGCAGGTCTCTCCTCATGAAGGAAACTGCGGAGATTATGCTGTTACAAAGCGCCATCTGCTGCTGCGTGCGGGCTGGCCGAGTTCGTCTCTTCTCCTGGCCGAGGTTGGTATTCGCGCAACCGGAGAACACCACCTTGTTCTGCTCGTACGAGAAGGAAGAGCTATTCTTGTTCTCGACAATCTGAGTACGGCCGTTCTCGGCTTCAATGAAGCTTTCGACCAATACATTCTGCTGCGCGCACAATCGAATCAGGACCCGCAACATTGGACAGGCAGGCTATAGCTCGATGGCGCATCAAGCACGCCAGCGGCTTGCGCCATCCGCAGTTGCTCCTGTTGCTCTCAAGGATGCGGAAAAGAGTGGTGGGAACGCGGACCGACAGCTGGCCCTAGCTTGGCCCGGCTGCGGATGATTAGGCCCAATCATCAACCCGCCACGACGGCTAGCCGCTCGCCGGCATTCTTCATCAACTGCTCAAGCGAAGGACTGATCGCTTCGCTCGGAGTGCATTGAACCTCGTGCGAGAGTTCGGTTTATTTTCTGCCTGCGGAGAGCTGATCCAGCCTTGGTCCATGCGGTCCCCGGTCCATGGGTTGCAAGATCGTCGCGCGCCCCGCTACTGTTTCGTCGCGGGATGCCTCGCGCTCGGGATCGTGGCTTTCTTGACGCCAGGTCCGATTTCTGATCGTTCTCAAACCGCGCCGGCTCATCTCGAGCATTTTTCCGCGTTCGTGGTGTTGGGGTGCGTATTTGCGCTTGCTTACCCAAACCGTTTTGCACATGCAGCTCTGATCGTGGTTGGAAGCGCGATCCTGCAGACGCCGCAGCTACTAACCACCGATAGGCATGGCCCTGATAGAATGCACCGATCAAGGTCGCAGGAGCTGTGTGCGGGCGGCATAGCGCTGGCTCGCCTGGTACTTCTTTCCAACATCTTTGCCACCTCAGCCCTGTTGAATTCGAGCGCACGGCGGGATTGGCTGACAGGACCTGTGCATCGAGCGGGCCGCAGCTCACATTGCAGCCTCCCACCGGCATGCGGCGAGCCGCATCAGGTGAGTATGTTTATGCGGACACAAGGTCCATGCTCTAAGTCGACAACACTGGTGTGACTCCAAGGAGTTGATGCAGCCATGATCCAAGGCGTGCGATCACCGTCCCGAGCCTCCCAATGATCGCACAAAATTAGTGCAGCAATTCATTTCGGTCACCATGCACTTCCAGCCACGAAGGGCGTATAGTCGAGAAAGACCGTGGTGATACTCCCTACTAAATGCGAGCCCACGCGTCTTGGAAAGGACTATCGGATCCGTGTGAGCTGTCCGACCCGGACGCCATTCTGATCGTCCGAGACGTCCAACGATCGAAGCGTTCGTTCCTCGCCCGGATATTCCCTTCACCGCTCAATGGCCATATTGGCGGAGAATTTCGATGATCGATCTTAGCGGTTACAAGCTAACGTTTGACGATGAATTTGATTCAAGGAGCATTTCACTTACTGGCGCCGGGACGAAATGGGCGGACACCAGGTCCGAATGGCGCGGCGACGCAGCGTCCGACGTTGGATTCGGCACCAGCTCGTTCGTCGATCCCAGCTCAGGATACGATCCATTCTCCGTTTCCCAAGGGGTGCTTTCAATTGCGGCTGTACCGGATCGTACTCCTTTCGGAGTCCCCGGAAGCTGGGAGTCCGGACTGATAACTACGCAGGCAACTTTCGCGCAGGAATACGGTTACTTCGAGATACGAGCAGAGTTCTCGTCGTTACCGGGTGCTTGGGATGCATTTTGGTTGTTGCCTAGCAAAGGCCTCCCCGACCCCAACGGGCTCGGACGATGGCAAGAACTGGATGTGGTCGAACACTACGGCGTCTGGAATAAAGGGGTATACAGCACCATCCACACAACAGACCAAAAGCCAAACGAAAACTGGCAAACGCTGCTTCAGGTTTACAGCGAATTAGCAACTCCTAGCGGCTATCATGCTTACGGCGTGAATTGGCAGAAGGACCAGATCAGTTTCTATATCGATGGCCAGCTGGTTGGGACTCGCGCAACGCCGAGCGACATGCACGGGCCAATGTATCTTCTCGCGAATCTGGCCACCCAAGAGCCCGCAAGCCTCGCGGGGGTTCCTATCACCAGCAAGATCGATTACGTCCGCGTTTATTCTGCTGACCCGGCGGCCACGGCTGTTTCTCAGGATCCGGTCTTGTCTCCCGACGGTTACGATCCTGGGACTTACGGTGCGGCAACCGCCGTCGGCGCATTCCAAACTTCACCCACTTCATCACAAACGATCGGCGCCGGTGCGGATCAACTCGTCTGCAAGATCAGCGAAGATGCCTATCTCGGCGACGCGCTCTATACCATCTCGGTCGATGGCACCCAGGTCGGCGGGACGCTGACGACCCACGCATCGCATGCAGCCGGTCAGTCCGACACGGTCGCAGTGCAAGGGGCTTG
>NZ_JBVVPN010000014.1:37511-148622 GCF_055811035.1 Bradyrhizobium sp. MI1.10 | reverse complement strand
CCGGATCAACTCGTCTTCAAGATCAGCGAAGATGCTTATCTCGGCGACGCGCTCTACACCATCTCAGTCGATGGCACTCAGGTCGGCGGGACGCTGACGACCCACGCATCGCATGCAGCCGGTCAGTCCGACACGGTCGCAGTGCAAGGGGCTTGGGGATCCGGTGATCACACCGTCCTCGTCCACTTTCTTAACGACCGTTGGGACGGGACCCCGAATACCGACCGCAATCTCTATGTGGACTCCGTCAACTTCAACGGAACGAACCTGCCGCAAGGCGCGATCGGAAACGTGCTTGGACAGACCTTCACCTTCCATGACGGCGCGTCGGCCAGAACGACGGCGCCGGCGATCACGACCCTACCACAGACGAACTCGGCCGATACGTCTTCACAAGTGCAAAGCGGGTCATCACCAACGATCGGCGCCGGTCCGGATCAACTCGTCTTCAAGATCAGCGAAGATGCTTATCTCGGCGACGCGCTCTACACCATCTCAGTCGATGGCACCCAGGTCGGCGGGACCTTGACGGCCCACGCATCGCATGGGGCCGGTCAATCCGACACGGTCGCAGTGCAAGGGAATTGGGGATCCGGCGATCACATCGTCCTGGTCCACTTTCTCAACGATCGCTGGGAAGGGACCCCAGACACCGACCGCAATCTCTATCTGGATTCGGTCAGCTTGAACGGAACACACCTACCGCAAGGCGCGATCGGAAACGTACTCGGACAGACCTTCAGTTTCCATGATCTTATCGGGTAGGATCGATAGCTTTTCAGGCCGCAATTGGACGCTGGAACAGATTGCGCACGGATGTCGATCAAGCAACAGCCTCGCCGTCATTGAACATAGCTGCCAGACCTGATGCTGGCCGCGGGGCCGCGACTAGCGCTGCAAAACGAAGCGGCGAAGGCCCGCCATCGATTGGCTCCAGTTTCGAGACCTGCAGGCCATCAATGCCTTGGCTGGTTCGCGAGGCAGCACGGCCCCGAGCACAAAGAAAGCAGCTAGCGCGAGTTTATGAACGATTGAAAAAGGTTCAGATCCAAGACTCGCAAGCAGCTTCGGCAGCATCGAAGCTGGCGAGCTGCGCCCCGATACAATCTGAAGGCAGAAGTTGCGCTCGCGATAGTAATAGGCCCGTTGCGGCTCGATCAACGTTCGGCCCGGAGCAACGCGAGCGAGAATGCAGCGCAAGTGCTCCGTACGCGCCACGAACCTCTTGATGTCGCGGTCCAGCACGGAAGCGGTTGGAAGCTGACCGAGCTGCGAGTCGTTCAGGCCGTGCACGCGGTAATTTCCCAGCTCTTCGGATAGGCTCACTATGTCCCCAAAGAACGGAGCAACAAACAGGACGACGCCATCAACGGCCCTATCGTAGTCCACTTCTCGCAACAGCTCGCAGACGTCCCGACGAAACACATTTCCCGAGGTCGGTGGCGTCTTGTAGACGGCGCGTCTAAGCACCTCATTGACCAATCTGTCGCGCTCTCGGAACGATTTGAGCGACGACAGCGATCCGATACGGTTGCTTTCGGCATCTACGAGCGTCAGGCCGAATTGGAGTTTTGCAACGCGCTCGTCCAATTCAGCGACGAGTCTGGCTAGTGAACCGGGCTTCAGCTCGTCATCGGCGTCGAGGAACAAAACGAATGGTGCTTGTGTCTTGTCCAGACCAAACAGGCAGGCGCCTAACTGCCCTCGATTTTCAATCTTGAATGCGCTAACGGCGCAACGAGTTATCGCCTCCCACGAGCCGTCAGTTGAGCCATCGTCTACGACCAGGAGTTCGCAGGCATCACACTTTTGGTCCAAGACGCTCTTGACCGCTCGCTCGACATAAGCCTCGTAGTTGAAACAGGCAATGATAACGGCCAGCTTAGGAGCATCCCTTGCCCCTACTCTAGAGCACGTCATTGCTGTCGTTGGATCACTTGCTTCGTTTGGCTCAGGCGTGAGCATGAGTGTGTCAAGACGCCTCCTGGTAAATCGCGAGGGTCTGACGAGCGACCCGGTCGATCGTAAGGAACTCGAGATTGAACTGACTTTTCTTCTTCCACTCCAGCACGGCTTCTCGGTCCTGGAGTAAAGAGCGCAATACTTCGGCAAGTCTTTGCGGGTTGCGCGCGGGAACGAGAACGCCGGCGCGGCCGTGTTCAAGCAGTTCAGGAATTCCGTCCACATCGGTCGCGACAATGGCGCAGCCAGCTTCCCGCGCTTCCGACAGCACCAGCGGAGCGGGATCAGCATGCGAGGGTAATACGAACACGTCGGCGCCTGATAAGAATGGGAAAGGGTTATCTTGGGCGCCCATGAATGTCACTGCCGACGCACACCCCATGGAGCTGACTTGCGCGGCATATTGCTCGCGGTGAGGTCCGTCACCCACAATATACAAGTGCCCCGTTCCGAGCACACTGTAAACCATATCGAATGCCGAAAAGAGGTCTGAAAGCCCCTTCCGCGGATGTAGTCCGCCAACGAATATGATCGCTGGAGATTGAAGGGAAGCTGGTGCGCGATCCTTCTGGTCGAGCCGAGCTGCACCAATTGTTCCATTCAGAACCACTCGAATCCTCGACTGCGGGATGCCTCGTTTTCGCATTGACTTACCAACGGCTGCACTAACCGCGATCACTCTCGCTCCCAAGCCCATCAGAACGGCGCTTCTCTCAAACTCGTTGTGAACAGTGGTGACGAGCGGGATGCCGAGCAACTTGCAAATCGGCCATGCAAGAACGGCACTCGTCATCATATGGGCATGAACGACCTCTGCTCGCCAATCGCGCACGAGCCGGTAGAGAGACAGCGTGGCGTGTAGAAGTTGCTTGGGTCGGCGCTCCAGACTGACGCGCATGGTTTCGACATTGTTGCCCGCGAGCAGGAGATCAAAATCGCCGCCGCCGCTCACCATTGCGACTTGATGACCGAGTTTCACTTGCGCACAGGCGAGGTCCACTGCGGCATGCACATGGCCATTCAGGCGTCGCGTATGATTGAGCAATTGTAGAATGCGCATGGATACCTGCGGCAAATAGCGATGGACGATGAAAAATACCCCCAGGCCGGGTGCTCAGCGCACTCAGTAGGCTGATCGACCTCGAGCTGAGCGAAAACAACACTGTTAACGTGCAAATTCCCTGCCAACGCAAAATCCGTAGAAACTCGGTCTTGGCTTAAAAAAAGGGTTAATCGGAAGAGGGTCAGCTTGATCTGGTTCCCCCACCTGCTATTCTGTTTTCATCGCTGGCTTCCGCAGCGGGACTGCCTGCCCAAAAAACGGGCCTAAGTAACTGAATTGAGTGGAGCAAAACCGGCTTGGCTCCCCGTGAGAGCTGCACCTCCACAAGATCTTGCCATAGTGCGCGTTTAGACATCGGCGCGGAAGGAGTGATCTCGTCGTTTGACGGATTCATTTGACTTGGGCAGCGGGGCAACGCGTCGAACTCGGGCTTGGGGCCCAGGGGCACGACGCCGATGCTCAAGGGCGTTCGTTCAGCTCAGCTCTTCCCAACAGACTTCGCGCATCGAAGGGCATTGGAATGGAACACGCGGCAATCGGACTGGCAGTTTTTGGGGCGCTGTTGGGGCTGCGCTTCCGATTTAGGGTGTTACTCCCCTTTGTCTTGCTCGTGCTGCTTGTCGCGCTGTTTCTGGCATTCAATCGCCAGCTTGGTGCGCTTCAGACCGTGCTCATCGTCCTCATCTCCCAAGCCATCCTACAAGGCAGTTACTTTATCGGCCTGGCTACCCGCGCGCTGTTTCGCGTCTTCCAGCGCAAGCTGATTGCGACCGATAAGCTGGCTGCAACGGACAAGAGTCGGTCCAATTCGGAGTCGATCGCCTCCAACTGAGTTCGACCGCGAGGCGCGTCAGCCTCTGAGCGCAATCAAGCTTTCTTAGCTATCTATCCTCACTTGGCGACGACCAGCAGCGAGTAGCCGCCCAGTAAGCGCACTGCAAGATCAGCATCGAATGCAAACATCAGGCGGCGGGGCAGTCGCATGAGACGACTCGTGAAGGCCTGATTGGGCAATTCCAACCGGCTCCCGGTATAACAATGATCGACAATCGTGTAGCCGCAATCTTCGAGCGTCGCCAACGCTGATTGTTTGAAGAAATAATGGATGTGTCCGACATTGCGCCTGAGTTCTGTAATCGGCCATGCCCGCAAAATGGATTGCGCGGAGAGATCTAGTGGAATGTGAAAGATCTTGAATGTTCCAAACCGCCGCAACTGCTTTATGAATGAAATATAATCCTCAACATGCTCAATCACATCTATTGCAAGGATAACGTCGAACTCCAAATCCTGTTCGCCCAGCAGGTCGCTTAAGTGAAACTTAGTGCGTTGTGTATCTTTGGCCGCTGCCCGCCTGAACGCATCGGGCGAGATTTCGTATCCCGATAAGCGCGCGCCCGGAAACGCCCTTTCCAGATTCAACAAGATCTCGCCTGTCCCGCAGCCGATCTCGCATATCCGTTCGGTTGGGAGGTTGTTTCGCCGGATCATCTGCGCGACGTGACCGGCCTTCCACGGCGCGTCCTCTTCGTGCCATGTCGGATTGTTCTTTCCGTAAGCATCGCCCTCGTATAATTCCTTCATTGCGAATCCTTCTTTGAACGAAGTCGTGGGTTGCTTTTCGGTTTATCGCCTGAGGTCATCCAATAACATCTAAGTTGACGCTCGCTCGGCTGCGGTGACTACGGATCGATGGCTGGACCTTCGCAAGCTATCCGCAAGCTCCGCGTATAATTTTTCCGCATTATAGCTCGTTTGGACGGTTTCACTCGCTGCTCGCCCAAGCGACTGGCGATCGCGCCAGGCCTCAAGGATTGCAGCGGTTAGACCGCTCACGTCACCGACGGGAAAAAGCAATCCATTAACTCCGTGCCTGACCAATTGCTCAAATGCCCGTATTCGGCTGAGCACCACCGCCGCACCGCAAGCCATTGCTTCCAGCACGGCAAGAGCCACCGCCTCATTCGCCGATGGCATCACATATACGCCGCACCGGCAAAGCAGCGCGCGCACGGCGGAGCGATCGACAAACCCGTGAAATCTCACCCGGTGCGACAAGCCGAGCTTGGCGGCGAGCCGCTGCAACAGGTCCTTGTCCGGTCCAGTGCCGACGATATCCAACGTCCACTCCTCAGGTAGGCCGACGAGGGACCGAATAAGGTCGGTTGTGCGTTTCTGCCTGTTGGTCAAGCGCGTGATCGTCAGAATCGTCTTGGAGCGGCTTGCGGTGGCATCAGGAAAGAACTCGGATACGTCGCAGCCGTTCGGCTGAAGGCGGGATCGACCGCCGTATTGGCTGACGATGCGACACTCCTGCTCGGTTTGACCATAGAGCAACGCCGTCTTGTGGAAACTGCTGCGTTTGAACAGCGTCACGACGCGGTCCGATAGGCCACCATGATCTGCACCGACGACCGGCAAGTCAAGTCGGCCTACCAGATGGTCAAATCTGCCACTCCAATATTCCTGCACGTACAGCAGATCAATTTCATCTGCGATCAGCGCGCTCCGAAGCGGCTGCATAAAGGCAATCGTGTTCAGCCGTTCCTCCGCATAGAGAGACCAGCGCGAACGGCGCGACAGGCGCTTGACCCACACACGTTCAATCAGTCTGTACCAATGCTCAAGCGGTAGAAATCGAACGACCACCCCCACATCTGTGTCGTATTTGCCTGCTTCGCGCAGTGACGGGATGTAGAGCAATGGCCTAATCCCGTTTCGGCTTAGACCGCGAGCATAATACCAGGCCCAGTCGTTTCGATAGCGCTCGAGATAACTCGCGCGCGTCTGCCCCTGCACCCAACCGAAAAACCCTTCGAAGGAACTGCAACTGAGCAGCATCGCAACCTTGATGCGCTTAGCTTCGGTCGCGGGCTCCAACAATGACATCTTCGCGGCTTTCTTACTCGTGCTGCAATATCTTCATGCAATCATCAGTCCACGGCTGGCCCGCTCTTCGCGTTCCCCACCGCGCCAGCCTTCTGAACCGTACTTGCGTCCAAGCGCCTCTCAAGATTCGTGCCATGGCGGGATACCATATGCTGCGAATGCACATACCAGCCGTCCCACTGCGAGAACTCCGCGAAAACCCGCTTGTATCCGTGCTTCGTCAGAAGCCCCTCGATGGCCGCTTCGGTTTGCCGGTTTTGCTCCACGGAGAGCAAATCGATGGTGTACCGAGAAAAATCAAAGCTCCTGAGGATGTCATACTCGCTACCCTCGGTGTCGATCGACATGTAGTCGATCCTACGAGGAGCATTGCAGTCCGCCAGCAGCTGGTTAAGTGAGACTGTCTCGACTTCGATCTCTTCTCCTTCGGAGCGCACGGCTGCAAAGTGATCTCCCGAAGCGAATTCGGCTACCCCGCTGAGCTCCGGATCAACTGCATTCGTGACCAAAAAGCGTACCTTCTTGCCGGAGCTTGAGCTGACGCACCGACGATCCTTACGAGAGTTGCGGTTCTGTGCGAGCGCGTCGTGCCAGAATGGATTGGGTTCAGCTAAAATTCCTTGCCACCCGTATTCTTTTTCCAACAGCCAGGTGTTGCTATTAGTCACTCCGTTGGTTGCCCCGAACTCAACAAAGAATCCGCCTCGTTTTTCTCCGAGTTCGTAGCTAATCCACAAGTCCTGAAATATTTGCGATCGTGATCGATCACGGTTCACAAAGCAGTAGGCCAAGAACCGGATCTCGTCCATCCGACCAAAGCGTTCTACTTCGGGGCGCCGCAACCGGATGGCATTGAAGATCATCCTGCGGAGCGAGGCGCTTTGTGCAGCCCTGAAGGCAACATAAGCAAGCGCGGAAACGCCAAGCTTAGCAATCGAACGCATTGTTGTGTCTCTAAATACTCTCGCTAGAACTGGCCAGCCGCGATTGGGTGGGAATTCGGCCGATGATCATCAATCCAGATAACTCTTGAATCCAAAATCCAGACGCCTCTTCGAGTTGGCACGCAAAATGCTACAAGTAATCCAATCATCTGAGCAACATCTAATTGCGGAGCAAGCGATAGCATAAATTAGTCTGCAACCGTTGAGCGCGTTCCAAGGGCATGGCGGTCAGTGGCGTTTGGAGTTTTTGTAGATTATGAAATCACATAGGCTAGCCGAGCTGATCAGCTCCGCCGATGGCGTCGATATAATATCCGTCGATGTCTTTGACACGCTTCTGCTGCGAACCGTGCGCTCCGCCCGCTCACGCATTATGCAAGGTGAGCATTTATTCAGCAGTTTTCTGCGGGCGCGTGGCTGGCTAATCGAACCTGCTCTGTTGTCAAAAGCTAGACAGGAAGCCGAGCGACTCACCTTCCGGGCCCTGGCCGTACGCGGATCGGGTGAGGCCCGATTGCTCGATGTTATCGATCGGCAGCTCAGCTTGCTAGGTCTACCGCTTTCCGTCGGCGCGGCGCGGTTGGCGATTGAACTCGAGGTCGAGAAGACTTCGCTTGTCGCAAACCGGGCCTTGGCCCGCGCTCTGCGCGCCCGCCGGGAGAGGGGCAGCCGCATTGTCGCCGTCAGCGACACAATGCTGTCGTCTGCGGATTTGTGTGAGCTGATCCGGCATTTTCATGGGCACGATGTTATTGATCAGATCTACAGCAGCGCCGATCAAGGACGAACCAAGCGTGACGGTGACCTGTTTCCTCGCGTCGCCGAAGTTGAAGGCGTGTCCTTAGGCAGGATCCTGCATATCGGCGATGATCCGCACGCCGACGTTCGTCGCCCGTCGGCGCATGGACTCACGGTCGTTCATACGCCTCGGCCGATCTGGCTGGGCTACTTACGTAAGGCCAATGGTGGTTTGGTCGCCGCTCAGGCTGCGTTGTCAAGACCCAAGCGCAGCATCAGCTCGCCAGCGGCGGCACCTGAAAATGCGTATACATTCGGGCGTTTTGTCCTTGGGCCGATTGTCACTCATTTTTGTTTGCTGATTTGGCTATATGCCGCCGAAGCGGAGGCACATGACAAGGCGACCTTGCTGTTTTGCGCCAGGGGAGGCGTTGGAATCCGAGAGGTCTTCGAACGGGTAGTCGCGAGGCTCTCGCTGCCGCTCGGCATGCGGCGGGAAAACATCATGGTCTCGCGCCTGGTTGCGGCGCGCGCCGCGGTCCTGGTCCGAAGCGCTTCAGCGCTCGAAGAGGTTGCTCGTGAGTTTCGAAGCCGCTCGTTTTTTGATGTAGCTAGCGCCCTTGGTGGAGGACACTACGAGCTTCCAGACCAGTGGAAGCGGCCTTTTCGTGATGCGGACGCTTTTTTTGCAATGCTGTTTGATGATGGTGCCAAAGCCGTGTTGTCCGACATCCGCATGCAGAACGCGCTGTTCGAGCGGCACTTTGCCAAGCTCCGGGGCGATGCTTGCCGAATTTTGTTGTGCGATACAGGCCTCTATGGAAGCACGCAGCGGCTATTGGTCAGCGCCTTTCCTACGCAGCGAATTGAAGCAATTCAATTTGCCCGAGCAAACTACAAGGGACATAGCGAGGAGCATTTCAAGCAAGTAACCGGCCTGCTGGTGGAGCGCAATCGTTACAGCCCGCTCGACGTCCGTTCCTCTGTCCTGCGGTACTGGCATCTCATCGAGAGCTTGTTCGAGCCCGCGGTCCCCTCTGTTACTTCATTTGTCGACGAGGGTGAGGAGGTGGTCGCCAACTGCGGGGACGTCCGGTTCGGGTTCGTCGATCCAAGCCTTGGAAACGAGCTGCTATCCGGAGCTCTCAGCTACGTGGACAACCTTCCGGCCGATGGCGGGGCAGCAGCATTGCGGGATGTCGAGATCGCTTGGATTCGCCTTAAGCGAGCGATTACGCGGCCCACCGCGGGCGAATTGCGATGCCTCGAAGTCCCCGGGCGATCCGTCGACTTCGGTAGACCCGAGCTCCTGCAAGCATTGCCGGCCGAGCAACCTCGTCCGGTGTTGCGCAAGTTGGCATCGCTACGATTTGAACTCTGGCGTGAGGGCGCGATAGCGCGGCAATTTCCCGTTCTAAAGTACGCTCTCCTGCCAATGCTTGATTCCGTGCATTCCCTCAGGGGCATCGTGGCTCGCCAGCATTGAAAACGCTTATGTGGAATCCAACAGCAGTTCGCGCAACGCGCCCGGTCAGCTTAGCGGGGTCAGGATTTTCGGCTGAAGCGCGCGGCTGCGTGTCGCACGAGCCCGGTATAAACGCCGCCGGTGCGTCATGTCCGTAGAACCGATCGGCGTTCTGACCATCCTACTCGGCTTGCTTTGCCTGCCCCTGGGATACCGAGCCACGTTCGGCGCGCTGCTATGCACAGCTCTGTTCGGCGCCGCCGCCGCCATCCTTGTCGGCGGCGCCAACATCCAACCGGCCCACCTCTTCTTGAGCTTTGCGTTGGCGGCGGTGCTGACCCGGCGGCACGAGGCTGCCGCTGCGATGCGGGCCATGACCTTCGGCCAGCCCGGATTTTGGCTGTTATGTTTGGTCATCTTTGCAGTCGGCTCTGCGCTCTTGATGCCACGTCTACTGGCTGGCGCAACGCAGATTGTGCCCCTTGGAGCGTCGGAATACGCCAACACCGGCTCGACTGTGCCGCTTGGACCGGTGTCCAGCAATTTTAATCAGTCCGTCTACATGGCGGCCGATCTCGCCTGCTTCGTGATCACGGCGGCAATCGGAACCACCCAGAGGGGGTTTCGGGCTGTCGTCGCCGCAGTACTCGGCTATTGCGCCGGCAATATTCTGCTCGCCATGCTGGACATTGGGACCTATGCGACCGGCACGCAAGGTATTCTCGATTTCATGCGTAACGCCCAATACACAATGCACTCCGATGACCAGGTCAATGGTGTAAAGCGCATCGTCGGTTCATTTCCCGAGGCCTCCGCATTCGCGCGCGCCACGCTCGGCGCCTTCGCGTTCACCGGTACACTTTGGCTGAGCGGCAGGAGCCTGATGGTGACCGGTCCTATGGCGCTGGCATCCCTCGCGCTGGTCATCCTGTCCACCTCCTCGACAGGATTCGCGGGGGCTCCGCTGGTCGCCTCAATCCTTTACGCCGGACTGGTGCAGCGGAGCGGCTTTCAACCGAACCGTCCGTTCAGTTCCGCGGCTGTGCTCTGCACGCCTATCATTTTGATCGTCGTGATCTTGGGGGTGCTTCTCGACGAGCGCGCCAGCGAAACGGTTCGCGGCTACATCGACACGCTGATCCTTAACAAATCGTCGTCGACCTCGGCGGTCGAGCGCAGCTCGTGGAATGCCGCTGCGCTACAGAACTTCTTTGATTCTTTTGGTTTTGGCGTTGGACTCGGAACCATTCGCACCTCGAGCTTTCCGATCGCACTTCTTGCAAACGTCGGTATTCCCGGAACCGCCTTCTACGCCCTGTTCGCCGCAACGGCCCTGTTCCGGCAATCGAAAGGCCGGCGCACCTATGAGGCGGACGCCGGCCTCGCCGCCCGGAATGCATGTTTTGCGCTCATCATCGGCGACACGTTGGCAGCCCCGACCGTGGAGCAAGGTCTGCTGTTTTACGCCCTCGCCGCGCTGGCTTGCGCCTCACCTCAGGACCACCTCGAACGAGTACTGCTCACCCCATCCGAGCTATCGGGAGCCAAGGCATGAACTCATCCAGCAGCCTTTTTGGCGTGAATGGCCGCTATTTAACTCAGCCCAAAACTGGCGTGCAGCGCTATGCCCACAACGTCGCGGCGGCGATGAATCAAGCACTCGTCGCGTCGGGCGCGGAGGTTCCGATCATCGCCCCCATGGCCGCAGCCGATCCCGGACTTCAGGCCATGCCGCTCATCACAGCGGGGCCCGTGGGCGGACACCTTTGGGAGCAAGCGGTTCTTCCAGCGCGGTGGCCCGGGCGTTTGCTCAATCTCGGCAACACCGCCCCGGCCACCAAATCGGATCAGGTCGTGTGTATTCACGACGCAAACGTGTTCGATGCGCCGGAGAGCTATCGAGCGACATTCCGCGCCAGCTACCGCGCCCTGCAACCGCTGTTGGCCAGACGGGCTGCAAGGATCACAACCGTGTCGACCTATTCCGCCCGGCAGCTTGCCAGGCACCTTCCGGTGCGGACCGCAGATATCGTGGTACTTCCAAATGGACACGAGCACGCCTTGGCTTGGGATCCAAGGCTCGCGCGCATAGCTCCGGAGGTTGCAGCGGAGAGCCGGTTTGTGCTGGCGCTCGGATCCCGCGCTCCGCACAAGAACCTGCAGCTGGTTGCCAAGATCGCGCCTGAGCTTGCCGCAATGAACATTGGCGTCATCGTTGCGGGAGGAGGCGCGGGCATTTTCGCTCCGGAGAGTCTAGCGAACGCTCACGGACTAACCCTGCTCGGCCACATCACAGATGACGATCTCGCCTATCTCATGGATCGCGCCTTGTGCTTGATCTTTCCATCGTGGACAGAGGGTTTTGGGCTTCCGATCATCGAAGCCATGGCACGCGGATGTCCTGTAGTGGCCTCGGATCGGGCCAGCATGACCGAGGTATGCGGCGATGCCGCCTTGCTCGCAGCTCCTGACAATCCGCTGCGATGGGTCCAATGCATTCAACAACTCTCGATGACGAGCAATCAGCGGGATGAACTCATCGGACGCGGCCGCGAGCGAATCAAAATGTTCTCTTGGGAACGTACGGCGGCTGGATATCTCGAACTGATGCGAGAGCCTGCCGCTGCTGTGAGAGGGCAGCAGACGAGCGTTATTGGGCCGTTACCCAAGGTGGCAGTGGCGATCGCAACGCGAGGGCGGCCTGAAATGGTGACCGCGACCCTGACTCACTTGCTGCAGACCCAGACTCTCAAGCCGAACGCGGTGATCGTTTCTTGCGTCACCACGGAGGATGCGGGCGATGCCGCCAAGCTGCCTGGCGTTCGAGTTGTCACCGGTCCGGGCGGCTTGCCGGCTCAACGCAATACCGCGTTGGCCACGCTCAGCGGTGAGATCGACGTCATCGCGTTCTTCGACGATGATTTCTTGGCGGATCCCGATTGGTTGGCTGCGGCCGCGCAGACCTTTCGAGACGAGCCGGAGGTCGTGGGTTTCACCGGGTATCTTTATGCCGATGGCATTCTTGGACCAGGACTGAGCTTTGACCAAGCACTGCGCATCATGACGGAAAAAACTCTGCCGCACGAGGCACCGCGCATCGAACCATTCAGCCCGTACGGCTGCAACATGGCTTTCCGCATGTCCGCGATCGGCAGCACAACATTTGATGAGCGCCTTGTCCTCTACGGCTGGCAGGAAGACCGGGATTTTGGCGCGGCGGTGGCAAAGCGAGGCGGCCGCCTGATCAAGTCCCCGCGGGCCCGCGGAGTTCATATGGGGGTCAAGTCCGGTCGTGTTGCCGGAGATCGGCTGGGTTATTCGCAAGTCGTCAATCCAATTTATTTGCTACGCAAGGGTACGACGACGCCTCGACAGGCAATAGGTCAAATCTTTCGAAACGTGGCCATCAACTTGGCGCGCTGCGCCAGACCCGAACCTTTCATCGATCGGCGGGGGCGGCTTCGAGGAAACATACTCGGTTTCGCCGACGTGCTGACAGGCCGTATCGAACCCGAGCGTGCAGCCGTAATTGTGCCGGGCGGAAAGAAGAGCTCGGGTCCACAGCTGGGAGTTCCAACGAAAGGCAATCGCGATGACGCCGCAGTCTTGTGAGGCCGCGCGACCGAAAACCGGGCTCGGATCAAAGACGTGGCATAGCCCCGTCGAAACGTGCAGGCAGTAAGTCGTGCTTGCCCGCAAAACGATCTTGGGAGCCGCCTGGACTGTGTCGTCCAGGCTTACAGCCCGGACTATCGATTTCGTCACGCTTCTTGTCCTCGCACGCATCCTGACACCCGCCGACTTCGGCCTGACTGCCCTCGCAGCGACAGTAACGGTCATCGCGGACATGGTGCTTGAGGTGCCAACCCTCCAGGCCCTGACGCGCCTGCCACATGTAACGAAGTCGCACTTGGATACTGCCTTTACCTTGAGCGCCCTGAGGGGGGTCGCTTTGGCATCTGTGCTTTTGTCGGTGGCGTGGCCATTTGCACAGATCTACAACGATCCCCGCCTCCTCAGCTTGATCCTCGTCAGCGCAATCGGACCATTGGCCCGCAGCCTGTATAGTCCCGGAATGGTCGAATACATCCGCAGCATGACCTTCAGGCAAGTTTTTCTGGCCGAGATCTTCGGCAAACTCGCCGCAGCCATTGTTGCGACGACCGCGCTCGGTCTCGGAGCTGGGTACTGGGCCATTGTCGCCAGCGGCGTAGCGGCGTCCGTGGGCGCCACATCGATATCTTATATATTGGCACCTTATAAACCGGGCTTCTCGTTATCCCAATTTCGGGAGTTCTCGGCCTTTCTCGGCTGGCTTAGCGGCGCGCAAATTGTTATCGCCCTGAGCTGGCAGTGTGACCGGATCCTACTCGGCTATTCATCGAGCAAAGCCGCGCTGGGCCAATACACCATTGCCAGCGACCTCTCGGTGATGCCGACACAGAGCCTGATAGGTCCGGCGATGCAGCCTCTGATGGCGGCATTCTCGCAGATCAACCAGAACCAGGACCGGCTCCGCCACGCGTATTCGAAAGCCTCCCGGTTCACGATGCTGCTCGCGGCGCCGGCCTGCATCGGCATGTCATTGACCTCGGACCTGATCGCCGAGGTACTGCTGGGCCCGCAATGGAGCGACGCCGGCGTCTATTTGCGATGGCTCGCCCTGTCGACCGTCCTTAGCGCCTTCTATCAGCCACTGCATTCGTTGGCGCTTGCCACCAATCGAACGCAGTTGGTGTTTCGCCTAACTCTGGTCGAGCTGTGCGCCAAGCTCGTTCTTATGTTCTTGGGTTTCTATTTTTATTCTCTTGCCGGGGTGGTCGCGGCACGAGGCGCGGTTTCGTTCATCATGTTCATCCTCTCCTTGATCGGAGCGAGACAGCTTGTCGGAACAAGCGTAGCTTCCGAAGCCGCCAATCTCTGGCAAATCGCCGCTGCCTGCGCGGTGATGACCCTTCTGGTGATCGGGCTACGATACAAACTGCCTGAGATCCATATGGTGGCTTTTGTTGAATTGGGTGTGATCTCATTGTTCGGCGCAATCGTCTACGTCGCCGCGCTCTATGGCTTTGGTGTCCGGATAAACAGCCGGGCAGAGGCCGTGTGATACTCGATGCTAAAGGAGAACGCGATGCGCGAGAAGGAGCATGCAACTTGAAGCGATCGACCTGGGCAGGAACACCAGTCGTGCTCGCCCTTGGAGCTTCACTTGGCTCTGCAATCGCAGCCGAGCAGCCCCAATCCTGTGAACTCCATCCCGTCTTGCTTGAAGAATTCGACGAGCTCAGTGTCTCAGCTAATCGCGTCGGTCCCGCACGCTGGACCGCCCACACGCCCTGGTCGGGCGATTTCGGCGACGCGGCATTCGCAAATCCGGGGCCTAGGGGACCATTTAAGGTCGAAGACGGAATTCTGGCCATCACCGCTTCAAAAGATCGCAACGGCAGGTGGACGTCCGGTCTGCTGGCGGCAGCCGATGCTTCCGGCGCCGGGACCGGGACCCGTTACGGCTATTTCGAAGCCCGCATGAAGATGCCACCCGGCCCGGGAACGTGGCCGGCGTTCTGGCTTGCTGCCCTGAAGCCCGCCACGGTGACTGAAGGAAATGTCGAAATCGATATCATCGAGTATTACGGGCAGTTCACATCCGCTTATCAGGCCGCCACGCACATCTGGTACAAGCAGCCGCATAGCACCCGGGGCGAGGCGCAAAAGGTCAGCGTACCCAACGATGCCCTTGTCCAAGACTTCCATACTTTTGGCGTCGATATCTCGCCACAAAAGCTTGTGTTCTTCTTTGACCGAAAGCCGGTCTGGAGCCAACCAGCTCCACCTGAACTCGACGGTCCGCTCTATCCTCTCGTGAACCTTGCCCTCGGTGGCGGCTGGCCTATCGATCAGACACCCAGTCCTTCTACGCTGTTGATCGACTATGTCCACGTGTACGGGCGCGGGGCTGGTCCGGCCGAGGGTTGTCCGCCAGCCCCTGAAATCCTGCCACGTTGAAGCTTGAGTGTCCGCTCGAAGCCGCTGGGGAATTCACGGCGTATGGTTTTTGACTCGTTCGCGGGAGATTGATTGCATGAAAGTCGCGATTATTCACTATTGGCTCGTGGGGATGCGGGGGGGCGAGAAAGTCCTCGAGGCGCTCTGCGAGATGTATCCCGAGGCGGACATCTATACGCACGTCTATGTCCCGGAGATGGTGTCCGAGACCATTCGAAAGCACCGCGTTATTTCGACCTTTATCAATCGGCTCCCGCGCGCTCGACGCATGTACAAGACCTACCTACCGCTCATGCCGATCGCTCTGGAGCAGCTCGATTTGCGGAACTATGACCTCATCCTCAGCAGCGAAGCGGGGCCGGCAAAAGGCATCGTTGCCCCTCCGCACGCCCTGCATGTGTGCTATTGCCACACGCCCATGCGCTACATTTGGAATATGTTTCACGATTATCGAGCAGGCGCAGGCGTCCTGGCGCGTCTGGCAATGCCCCCGTTTGCACACTATTTGAGGCTTTGGGACGCCGCTTCGGCCGCGCGGGTCGACAGCTTCGTCGCCAATTCTGCAACGGTCGCTGGACGTATCCGCCGCTACTACGGTCTCGATGCGACCGTGATTCACCCTCCGGTCGATACGGCGGCATTCTCCCCGTGCCCCTCCTCCGAACTCGGCGACTACTATCTGATGGCGGGCGAACTCGTGTCCTACAAGCGACCTGATCTTGCGGTACGCGCCTTCAATGAATTGAAATTGAAACTAGTGGTTATCGGCGGCGGAGACATGCTTTCCGAGATCCGCCGCCTCGCCGGCCCGACCGTCTCAGTGCTGGGGCCGCAGCCGTTCGAGTCACTCAAACACCACTACGCGCACTGTCGCGCGCTCATCTTCCCTGGAGAAGAAGACTTCGGCATGGTCCCGGTTGAAGCTATGGCGAGCGGACGTCCGGTGCTGGCTTTTGGGCGCGGCGGCGCCACCGAGACGGTCGCGAACAACGTGACCGGACTGTTCTTCGACGAGCAGACTGTCAGTGCCATCGCCGAGAGCATCGCCAGATTCTCAAAGATGACCTTTGAGCCCGAAGCCATCATTGCTCATGCCCAGCAGTTTGGCCGCGAGCCATTCATCCGCAAGATGCATTCCCATATCGAGTTACTTTTGGCCCAACGCGCCCGATCGAGAGTCCGGGGCCGAGCAGCGCTCAGCTAAACACCTGCCCGCAACCGTCGATTGCGCACGCGGCTAAGATGCATCTTACGGCATCGCCGTGCTTACCACCCGCAGCAGCCGGCTTCACAGAGGGCCGCAGCCAGCAGTTGATCGCTTCTTGAGCACGGGCTGCAACGGATTTGTGCTCTGAAACGGCGGTTTAATCGGCGATACTGGCTCTCGTTTTCGAATGTCCGTCCTTGTTTTGCACGAACTGATGCGGGCCCTTCTTTTGGAATGTATGCGTTTTTAACACGAGTTGAGTTGAGGGCGTGGAATGAACATCGCCGGCGAATTTCGGCCTCAAGCAACGGCGACGGAAGCCGGTCCTGATCAGGCCCGATCCCTGCTTCTGTTACGCGACTTCCTACGTCGCGAATGGCGGCTCATCACCTTCGTGACGGTTGCCTCGTTAGCGCTTGGCGCTTTTTACGTCGGGATCGCACCGCGCAAATTCACTGCGCAGGCCGACATGTTCATTGATACCAAGGGGATTACTTCTCCGCAAAGCGAGAACTCCCAGGAACATCACAGCGCAGACGACTCCGTTGTGGAGAGCGAGATCGAGACGACCCGGTCGGAAAAAGTGGGAAAGGCGGTCATAGCCCAGTTGCACCTCACCGACGATCCGGAGTTCGCCTCCTCGAGCGCCGCAAGCTTGGCCCGACTGTTGCGGGTCGCGAAACCGTCCGAGGAGAAGCCTTCGCCTGTTGAACTGGAGCGACGGGCGCTTGGTGTTCTGAAAGACAATTTGCGCGTAACGCGTTTGGGTCGCAGCTATGTCGAGCAGATCGCCTATACCTCGCTTGATCCAGATAAGGCTGCACGGATCGCCAATGCGGTCGCAGAGGCCTACATCGAGTACCGGCTGCAGGCAAAGTACGAGGCCACCCGACGCGCGAGCATTTGGCTGGAGCAGCGGATTAGCGAGCTTCGTCAGCAGGCTAGCACCGCCTACAAGGCCGTTCAGGACTTCAAAGCCGAAAACGGCATCATTATTGGTGTCGAAGGCAAACTGGCGAGCGAGGTTGAGCTCGATCAGCTCGGCGTGGCGCTGGCCAAAGCTCGTGCCGACACCAGCCAAGCTCGAGCCAAGCTCGAGCGCATACAACGCATCATCGAACAACGGCCCGAGAAGGAAAACTTCAACATCCCTGATCCGGTTGTCACCGATGCGCTTAACAGCCAGGTCATCACCAAGCTCCGGCAGAAATTCCTTGAAAATCAAAACAAGCAAGCCGAATGGAGCACCCGCTACGGCTCCGAGCATGAAGCCGCCAGGAATCTGCGCTCGGAAATGGCCGCACTGCAACGTTCGATGTGGGATGAAATCTCCCGGATCGCGGAGAGTTATAAGAGTGAGCTCCAGATCGCGAAGTCGCAGGAAGAGGCGATCGATCGGCGAATGATCGAGATCTTCCAGCAGTCCGGCGCGACGCGGCAAGCTCAGGTTCACCTGCGTGAGTTGGAAACGGGCGCTAACACCTACCGCGGCATCTACGAGGCCTTCTTGTCTCGATTCACTCAATCGGTGCAGCAGCAGTCGTTTCCGTCGACGGAGGCCCGCGTGGTGACGGAAGCGTCTGCTCCCGCCAAGCCGAGCTCGCCCAAGCTCGCAATCACATTGGCCTTTGCAGCCATGTGTGGGTTGGGCTTGGGCATGCTTGCTGCGATCGCCCGGGAGCAATTCATGTACCGGAAGGTCCACACACGCGATCAGCTCGAGAAGCTCTTGGGCACGACCTGCCTGGCTGCGTTCCCAGCGGTTTCAGGATTGACGGCTCGACTGCGGGGCGGTCGACTGAGCGCCTTCCATCAGATCAACCGAGCCGCGCCTTTTTCGGCTACGGGCGAGGCTTTGCGCTACATCAAAGTCGCAATCGATCTTCACCCGGCGAGGGCGAAAGTTATCGGCGTTACGTCGGCCCTCCCCGGCGAAGGCAAAACAACCGTGACCGCGGCTCTTGCAGCATTTCTTGCAAAAACGGGAGCCCGTACCCTTCTGATAGATTCGGATCTACGTAAACCCGCTTTGTCCCAAATGCTTGGCTATGAGCGCCGGCCCGGGCTGCAAAACATGGTCGCCGATCGGTCGAAGCTCAAAGACGTGATCATCAGCGACACCATGTTCAACTTCGATGTCGTGCCCTCTCCCGCGACTCCAACGCCTTCGAACAGCTCCGATGTCCTTCGTGCACCATCGATCAGGGTCGAATTGGAGAGCGCTCGGGAGGAGTACGACTATATTATTTGCGATTTGCCGCCGATCTTGCCGATCGTCGACGTCAAGGCGATAGCAAGCCTCTTCGACGCTTTTCTGATGGTGGTTGAATGGGGCACGTCCACCGACGAGGTCCTCAAGGCCATTCGATCATCGCCGCTTGTTTCGGAGCGATTGCTGGGTGCCGTCCTCAATAAGACGGACGAAGCATTTATGCGCCGCTTCGAGGGCTATTCCGATCGACGCTATTCGTATTACCAAAATTGAAGAAGCCAGCGCTAATCCCATGGCTTTTCTCAAACGCGCGCGGCAAACTCTGCGAACCAAGTATAATTTTAAGCTGAAAAAATCCGCTTTTGTGCCGAAATTTTAAACTTGTGCTAATTGTGCGCCGCCGTCAGAATTTAATCTGCTCACAGGGGGCAATGCGATCTAGAGAATAGAGGGGACGAGCTCAAACGCTTTTTTAGATGTTGTTTATGGAGTTCCCGCAATGACCAATGTGGTCGATACACGCGGCGAGTTGCCTTTTATTTCCGTGGAGAGGCGTTCTCCCGTCCACGTGGTACCGCGTCCCGTGGGTGCAGTAGTAAAGAGATCGGTCGATCTGGTATTGGCAGTTATTGGCGTTCTGCTGTTTTCTCCTTTATTGCTGATTTGTTACTTAGCCTTAGTTCTTTCGTCGCCAGGATCGGCGCTGTTTCGTCACAGGCGAGTTGGCTTTAACGGTCAAACCTTCGACTGCCTGAAATTCCGTACCATGGCGCCGGACGCAGCGGAGCGGCTGCAACGATTGCTGGAGTCCGATCCTGCCGCGGCTGCGGAGTGGCACGCCGCTCGCAAATTACGCTCTGATCCTCGCGTAACGCTGTTGGGCGCAATGCTGCGCAGATCCAGTCTCGACGAATTGCCTCAACTGTTCAATGTCATTCGTGGTGACATGAGCATCGTCGGCCCCCGACCGGTCACAGAAGAAGAACTGGCGCGATACGCCTACAAGGTCGACGCCTATCTGGCCTGCCGTCCTGGAATTACAGGCCTTTGGCAAGTGAGCGGTCGCAGTACAACCACCTACCGCAGGCGCGTTGCCTGCGATGCGTTCTACGCACGCAATTGGTCCGTGGTACTCGACACCAAGATAATGCTCGCAACCATCCCGGCTGTGTTTGAAGATGCAGCATATTGAAAGTCTGGTCGACTCGACGCCCGACCAGACATCTCTCTGCAGAGGGGAGGCCTGACAGCCTCTGGCAGGACAGAACGCCGTTTGAACTGAAGATTGATCACCGCGCGATTGGACCCGGCCTTTTAGGCCGTCACGGCACTCACAACCTGCGAGATCGATTGCACCATTGAGGGATGATGATGAGCGCGAGCTCCACCCATGCCACGGCTTTCGAAGCCATTTGCTCGAACTGCGCGACGCTGGCGGTTACCTTCGAGTGTGCTGACGGAGCCCTCGATGACACGCCGATTTTTTGCAGGAAGTGCGGGCGCCTGCGCGGCCTCATTGGCGCAGTCAGGAAGATGGCGCACCAGCCCGTTGCGGCCTGCACGCTCACTTGGCTGGACCGGCACTGAGCGATACGTAATTCCCAGCTCCGCAGGAAACCTACTTTATCAGCCGAGCACGTGCTCACCGCGCCTTCAACAGGCCCTGCGCAAACTGTGGCAGCTATTTACTGGAACTGAGGGTGCGCGCGCACGGAATCTGCTCCTGTCCCGCTAATCCGGACGAAGCGCGGCTTCGGCTTTTAGCGTGGAGTCGCGAGCGGTTGGTTGATAGTCAAATCTGCCTTGCCGTCCAATCGATTCAATTCCCAACTTGCGCAGTGCGACCACCGCACTTGCCGCGTGCTCGTCGGCCTGGTCGGTGTAGATCGGGTAGGCATTGCCAAGCATATGCGCGCCCTCGAGCCGAAGGTCGCCTAAAAACAGTCTGTTGTCGCAGGTGTGAGTTCTAAAGTCGCAATCTGCCCTACTGGTGTCGTGGGCCACGTGCTCAGCATTGACTTCGACAGAGAAGAATTCCCGGCCGAGGCACCTGCCGTAAAAATCGGAATGAATCGTCAGGCGCTTCCACGCCCCTGCCCTTGAAAAATTGTACAAGATCGGCTGTGTGAAGCCTCTCTCACCGGAAAAACTATAGAACAGCGTCAGCAACGTGACGGTCTTCAGGTCTCGACGGCTTTGCAAACCGCACAATTCTTGGATACGCGCTAGCGGAATGGTCGAGACCAAGCGCCGAGCGACGATCGCGCGGTCGTTGGCCAGGACGATCGAAAACTCGCCGTTCTGCCCTTCAACGCGAGCTATCTTGGTACCCAAAACAAAGTCCGCGCCTTGGCCTTCAAGCCGCTCCATTGCTTTGCGATACAGAAATGTGAAGCCTTCCCGCGGCCGAACGAGTTGTTGATTGGGAGTTACGTTAGGGGCACGGCGGAAGGCCCGCGCGATAAGGTTTCGCAGCGTCGCATGCTCCTTGATCCAAAGCATTCTTTTCTCTGCAAACTTGACGTCCACCTGGTCGGCAGGAAATCCGTAGAACCGGCTCAAATAATAGCCGAGTCCCGTGCGCTCCAGTAACCGCCTTCCGATCCAAAAGGTTGCAAAGTCCTTGGCGTTCCGGATCTTGCGGCGGAACGTTCGCGCAAAGATGATCGAGCTCACCATCCGAAGCCATTCCAACGGGCCGGCTGAAAGCAGGTCGTCCCTGATGGATAGCGGATAGTGGCTTACTGCGCCTTGGGGAGTGAGCCGCCCCCATGACGGGTAGATCTGAATGTAGAGCGGTAACAACTCGGGAAAGTGTGCCAATAGCGGCGAATCGTCCTGGAAGATGTAGCTGCCGACATCGAACGTATAGTCGCCGATCTTGCAGTCGATATGATTGCCGCCGATCGAAGGATACTCATCGATGACTAGCACCCTCCGAGCACCTTGGCGCTGCAAAATTGACGCTGCCACGAGGCCGCTAATTCCAGCGCCCAAGACCACTGCCTCGAATTGGTCGTCAACACCTTCAGCCATCGGAGTGTCGACGGTGACCTGTGATGTCATCTGGCAATCATCCGTGATGGGCCGCAACCGAGTGACCGAGCGTAAGTTTTGGAAAACAAACCAGCAGGGTTAAAGCTGATCCGCGTTGGAGCTCAAAGATCATCTCCCCAGCTCCCGAAATAATGTACCCACTCGACCGACGAAGCTACGCGATATTGCAGACGATTGACGCACAAAATTGAGCCATATGCCCAATGCGTCGCCCACATATCTGTCACTCGGCTTTCTGACCGCCATTAAGCAGGTCGGGAAAGAGGCAACCTGCTCGGGCGCACCAGTAAAGCAACGTACTTACGAATTTGCCGAACACACTCATTCGGCGAGTTGGCTCTGGCGGCGGCCAGGAGCCTAATCCGTTGCTAGCTTTGCGGCCGCAGTCAAGGCTGGGGCAGGTTAGCGTCGTTAGCCGCTCTGCGAGACGTTGCGAGCATCCTGAAGACAGCGTGAAGAACAACAATGCCGACGACACCACCAGAGATCTTTTCTACGACGTCAATAAAGCCCGGATCTCGATCGGCGCGGAATCTCTGTAGGAGCTCCAACAGGATTGCCACGGCTGATACGAGGCCAACGGCGAGACCAACGCGGCCCGGTACAGCGAAGTAGAACAGACCTCCAAGTACAGCGTATGCGCCAAATCGCTCAATGATGGTGATCAGATTGGACTCATCGGCACTTATCAGAAAGGGTCTCGCTGTCATTGTCGACAGGGTTGCGTAGGCGATCAAGCCTAATCCGATCGCGGCTGGAATAAAAACCAATGGTCGAGGCATGGTCCAAATCTAGCAGGGGGACGAGGGGTGTCCACAGAAAGTTTACTGCCCCCGGGCTCCCACCCCTCTGCAAGTTAGCGCGCCATTTTCATCTGTGAGCGCGTGTCCCCTAGACGCTTCTCACAACACGCATCTCGATGATTCTGGCGATAAGTGCATATCCAAGCAGCACCTAACCCATATCTTTTGCACCAGATAGAGCGCTTCGAATTTTGGCAGTGATTGCCCGACACATATGGCGCCTTCATTCTTGAGTCGCAATATAGGCAGAACGTGTAACGCGAGAAGTCGCCGCCCTTTAAGGCAGTCCCGAGAACTGAGTGTGCCTCCTGCACGATAACCGCCAGAACCAAAGACGGTTAGTTGAGGGCAGCCTTGGCCACTCAACGGCAGTAATCCTTCGTTGAGCGCGTCACGACCTTTGATAGTCGTCTTCAATCCGGATGATGTCGTCTTCCCCGAGATAGCTTCCCGTCTGGACCTCGATCAGCTCCAGCATGATTTTACCGGGGTTCTCCATCCGGTGCACCGCGCCCATCGGGATATAGATCGACTCGTTCTCGTGCACGCTTTTGACGGTCTCGTTGACGGTGACGCGGGCGGTGCCGCGGACCACGATCCAGTGCTCGGCGCGATGATGGTGCTTCTGCAGCGACAGACGTCCGCCCGGCTTCACCACGATGCGCTTGACCTGATGGCGCTCGCCATTGTCGACCGATTGGTAGCTGCCCCAGGGCCGATGCACCTTGAGATGCTCCTCGGTGACCTTCGGTGCGACCGCCTTGAGCTTGGTGACCAGCCGCTTCAGCCCGTTGGCATCTTTTTGGCGCGAGACCAGCACGGCATCCGCAGTCGCGACGACGATGAGATCGTCGACGCCTTCGAGTGCGACCAGCGCAGAGTCGGTGGTGACGTTGCAGTTGCGGCTATCTTCGAACACGGCGGCGCCGTGCGCGGCATTGCCTTGCGCGTCCTTGTCCGACAATTCCCACACCGCGTGCCAGGAGCCGACGTCGGACCAGCCGCACGACACCGGCACGACCGCTGCGCGCGCGGTCTTCTCCATCACCGCATAGTCGATCGAGATCGCCTTGGCCGCGGCGAACGCCTCGGGCTCCAGCGCCACGAAGCCGAGATCGCGGCCGGCATTGGTCACGGCATCGGAAATCGCCTCCACGCTTGCCGCATCGACCTTGCGGTATTCGTCGAGCAGGACGCTGGCCGGGAACATGAAGTTGCCGCTGTTCCAGAGATAGCCGGAATTGAGGTAGTCGGCCGCCTTCACCGCATCCGGCTTCTCGACGAAGCGCGCGACCGCGTGCACCTCACCGGAGATGACCTCGCCCGGGCTGATATAGCCGTATTCGGTCGCCGGCCGCTCCGGCTTGACGCCGAACGTGACGATGCGCCCGGCGCTTGCGGCGGTAAGCCCTTGGCGGCACGCCGCGACGAACGCGGCATTGTCCTGCACCACGTGGTCGGCGGCGAGCGCCAGCACGATTGCCTCACTCGAACGGTTCTGCGCGAACACCGCGCCGGCTGCGATCGCCGGGCCGGAATCGCGCCGCATCGGCTCGAGGATCACGTCGGCCTCGATGCCGATCTCGGCGAGCTGCTCCAGCACCATGAAACGGTAGGACGCATTGGTGATGACGATCGGGCGATCGAACAGCGAGGCCTCCGAGACGCGCAACAGCGTGTCCTGGAAGGTCGAGCGCGTGCCGAACAGCGGCAGGAATTGCTTGGGCCGCACCTCGCGCGAAGCCGGCCACAGCCGCGTTCCGGCACCGCCGCACATGATCAGGGGGATAATGCGAGTACCCAAATCCAAACTCCGAAAAATAAAGCCCGCGCTAGGGACGTCCGTTGTAGGGTAAAATCGAAAAATTAGAGCACAAACGCAAAATATCCTTAGCGAGACCCCATCCAATGCCCGTTCCCCAGACCTCAACAGCCGTTAATCTAAGCTTGATTTTTTGGGCCAGCCCATCTCCCTATTGACTCCGTTTTCGAGTACGACCGGGTATCGAACCTTAGAGATTGTTATGACAAAAAAACGTGCACTAATTACAGGCGTCACCGGTCAAGATGGCGCTTACTTGGCTGAATTGCTTTTGGCAAAAGGGTATGAAGTCCACGGCATCAAGCGCCGTACTTCGTTGTTTAACACGGATCGCATCGACCATCTTTACCTTGACCCCCACGAGCCTGATCCGCCGTTCCGCCTCCACTACGGAGATCTGACGGACTCCTCCAGCCTCATTCGGATCGTCGGCCAAGTGCAGCCAGACGAGATTTACAATCTCGCTGCGCAAAGCCATGTGGCCGTGTCGTTTGAGGAGCCTGAATATACCGCGAATTCCGATGGCCTGGGGACGCTGCGGATTCTGGAAGCGATGCGCATAGTGGGGCTCGAGAAGACGGCGCGCTTCTATCAGGCGTCGACTTCCGAATTATATGGCCTGGTTCAGGAAATCCCGCAAAAGGAGACGACTCCCTTTTACCCGCGGTCGCCTTATGCGGTCGCCAAGCTCTACGCCTATTGGATCACGGTGAACTATCGCGAAGCGTACGGCATGTACGCCTGCAACGGCATCCTGTTCAACCACGAATCCCCGGTTCGTGGCGAGACCTTCGTTACCCGAAAAATCACGCGAGCACTCGCGCGAATCCATTTGGGTCTTCAGGAGCGCCTGTATTTGGGCAATCTCGACGCGCTACGCGACTGGGGCCATGCCCGCGACTACGTCGAGATGCAGTGGTTGATGCTGCAACAGGAGAAGCCCGAAGATTTCGTCATCGCCACGGGCGTGCAGCATTCCGTGAGAGACTTCGTCAATATTGCGGCGAGCGAAGTCGGGATAAAGATCCGCTGGGAAGACAGCGACGTCAATGAGAAGGGCTATGACGCCTCTACCGGCAAATGTATCGTCTCGGTAGACCCCCGTTATTTCCGACCCACGGAGGTCGCAACTCTCTTGGGAGATCCCGCGAAAGCGAAACAGAAGCTCGGATGGGAGCCTACGACCTCATTCGAGGCGCTGGTTCAGGAAATGATGAAGGAAGACCTCGAATCGGCAAAACGGGACGAGCTAATTAAGCAGCACGGATTCCGATACTTTCCGCGTCACGAGTAACGTCGGAGTAGATCAGCCACCATAATGAGCGAAGGAAGCGGGCGCCCATCCGGCGGCGCTCACTTCTGGCTGTTTTTTTGCCAGCACCGCAGTTCGGTCTGGCCGTTAGGGCAAGCGAACCGCATCCTCCACTGGAAGTCCGATGTTGTCGTTAGCGCTTGTCGGTCCGATACCCTTCGGTCCTGTCGACTTGCGCTCGTCCGCCATGACTTCCGACCACCGACGAACAATTGTTTGCCGGTCCCACCGATCAAGGGCGCGCTTTCTTCCTTGCTCCCCGTAATGCTCGCGGAGGGCGGATGCCTCACTAAGCTCGCAAATTGCGGCTTGAAGAGCGGACGAATCTCCAGGTGGAATCACAAGGCCCGCGCCGATGACTTCCGCCGCAAGCCCCGTGCCCTCTTCGGCCATGGCGATGACTGGCCGAGCGGACGCGAAGATCGCGCCAAGCTTGGAAGGCAACACCAGATCGGCTGCCTCGGCCTTCTGCGGAATCAGATGAAAATCGGCTGTTGCCATCAACTCGTTGAAGCTCTCTTTGGGCTGAAGTCCGAGAAAATGGACATTGGAGTGCCCGGCGGCCAATTGCTGGAGCCTCATCTTAGCTGGACCCTCTCCGGCGAGGATGAAGCGAATATGTGGATGGCTTTGCTCCAACCCGGTCGCGGCCTCGATCACGAATTCAAGCCCTTGCTTTTTCGACATTGTTCCGGAGTAGAGCGCAACGATGTCGGTCTCGCCAAGCTTGAGCTGCTCGCGATATTTCGTCATCCGCGAAGCGGGGCAGATCGCCCGGGTATCAATCCAATTTCTGACCTCAACTGCTTTATCGAGGCCCACGCCTTTGAGGATCAGGCGATCCATCATCGGCTGAGAGATAGTCGAAACATGATCGAATGATTTGAGAATGGCCGCTTCAGTCCTAAGCATCCACTCGCGCAAGAAACCGCTGCGCAGCAGACCAAGATCGAACGCTGCATCGACCTCGAAATCCTGAATGTGGAGCCACGATTTGGCGCCGACGCGACGAGCAACGAACGAGACGAAGGCAGCCGACATCAGAGACGGGGCTACCGCGATCATGACGTCTGGTCGCCAGGAGAGCGCGTTCACGAAGGCCGGCACTGCGCTCGAGAGTGCGAAGGAGGCATGATGGATAAGTCGCTTCGCCCCTGACGGATGTTCAGGCACATAGATCGGCGTACGCGTGACCCGAACGCCATCGATATGCCTCGTTCTAAAGTAAGAACTACTGAAGCGCGAAGGAATCTTCCAGGCGGGATAATACGGCGGAGCCGTGATCACCCTGACCTCGTGACCTTCGGCGACGAGGCTTTCGCAGAGCTCGCTATTGTATTTCGCCACTCCGATCAGATCGGGGGCATAATTGATGCCGACCAAAAGAACACGCATAAAGGCGCAATCCAAGTAAGTTTTGAGATTCAAATTATTGCAGGCAGAATGGTTGAGCTCAGCTGGTGGCGCTAACCTCCAGATGACGGCCGTAGCCTTTTAGAAAATCCTGATACGCAGCGGCGAGGCCGGCGCGCAGAGGAATATTTGGTTGCCAACCAAGAGCCCGCACCCGCGAGCTATCGAGCAGCTTACGCGGCGTACCGTCGGGCTTGGACGTATCGAAGACCAACTTGCCCCGATAGCCCACCACGTCCGCAATCGTTCCCGCAAAATCGGCGATCGATAATTCGTCGCCGCTGCCGACATTGATCGGCTGGTCGCTTGAGTAATTCTTCAGGAGGAAGACACACGCATCGGCAAAATCATCGACGTTCAGAAATTCACGCAGCGGCGTTCCGGTACCCCAGACCGTCACCGTCGGCGCTTGCTCCAGCTTTGCTTGGTGAAACCGTCGGATTAGTGCCGCCGGCACATGGCTATGATCGGGATGGTAATTGTCGCCACGACCATAGAGATTGGTGGGCATCGCAGAGAAGAAGTCATCGCCGAATTGGCGGCGGAACGCCTGACACATCTTGAGGCCAGCGATCTTCGCTATCGCATACCACTCATTGGTGGGCTCGAGCGGTCCGGTGAGCAGTTCATCTTCGCTGATCGGCTGCTTGGCGTGCTTTGGGTAGATGCAAGATGATCCCAAAAACAAGAGGCGCCGCACGCCCGCGGCATGGCTGGCGCGGATGACGTTTAGTTCGATCGAAAGATTGTCGCAGAGAAAATCGACAGGAAAGTTGCTGTTGGCAGCAATGCCTCCGACCTTTGCGGCCGCGTGAACCACGACCTCAGGCCGCTTGGCCTCGAGCCATCGGATTGTTGGCTCCTCCTTGGTGAGATCCAGTTCATGTCGATCGGCGAAAAGAATGGTGCAATTCTCAGACGCAAGGCGCCGAACGACGGCCGAGCCAACCATGCCGCGATGGCCGGCTACAAAGACGCGCTTGCCGGAAAGATTGTACGTTGATGCCCCTGTCATATGACTACCCGGGCCTTCTCTTTGCGGAAAAATCCACTGCACAGCCCCTTCTTCCAATCTGCACACACCCAGGGTGCAGCGCAGCATACTAACTTGTTAACACAATCTTTACCGGGCAGCAGCCCAAGTTAACGTCAAGTCGCATTTTTGGTAAACAGCCCCTGGTTGCACAATCCTGCGGCAGGCCATTGGCACAAAAATAGACAAAGCAGTCGTGCCAATCGCACGACTGCTTTGTTTCATCCAGGTTAGCAACTCGGTGAGGCTGATCAGTAAGCGCGACGAAGGATGGGCCCTTCCGGTGCGCAGACGCGATCCATGTACCAGCCGTACGGCGTCTCAACACGCACGAGCGGGCAGTGGCGTTGCGGCACATAACGATATGGATAGGACTGGGCCCAAAAGGTCACCGGTGTCACCTGCGCCTCGCCGGTCAGCACGGCTGCCGATCCGGGCATCTGCATGGCGGCGCTTGCGCCTCCCGCCGCGCAGAGGGAAACGGCCGCGGCCAAAACGCCTATTCGTATCAGTCCCTTAAACATCCCAAAAGCTCCTCGCCCTAGCGGAATTGGATCCAGCACCTGCGCAACTCCCGCCAATAACCTGACCGACGGGACCAGGATCAGCACCACCCCGCGAACCAGCCCATATAGTACTTCGAGTTTATCAAGGCCTCGGATGAAGGCAACCGGTGCCACAGCGTGGACCAGAGTTTTGAAGCAATATGGCGCAGAACTGTGGCTTCTCGGTTCTATTTCTCGGTGTTCGTCCCCCCAGAGGCAGCAAGGTCAGGCGAACGGCGGTACACATCGCGAAGGAATTGGTAGTTGACGGTCTGCGCCAGGGGCACCTCCTCCTCTCCGAGCTTGGCGAACATAAGAATATCCCGAAGGGTCCTCCACCGACTTTCGTCATAGTCCGCGATGCGCCCTCCCGTCGGCAGGACAAGGGCGCGCTGTTGCTGCAGCTCGAACCTTAACCTCTCGGAATTCAGCCTTGCTGGATCAAAGCCAACTAGAACAGGCACGCTCCGTGCATAATCGGCATAGGCGAATTGCCATCCTCGAATGAGCCCCTGAAGGACATCGGCGATCACAGATGGCTGGTCATGAATAAGATCGTTGCTCGCAAAATAGACCAGTCCGGGAACATGGATGCCGTAGTCTTGGGGTCTGATGACATTCAGCTTTACAAAATCCTGCCCGGAGCGATCCGGTTGGTCATCGAGGGCGGCAATGATCGCGTCCACGTCATGGGCTTGCAGAGCGTCGAAGCTATCATGGTCGGGCACTTTGGTGATTTGGCTGCGCGGGAGACCGAGTTGGGCCATCATCGCATCGAAAATCACCTCCCCTTCGCCGCCTTTGCGGTAGCCCAACCGTTTTCCGACCAGGTCGGCGGGACGCCGCAATCCCGAACTTTCCAGCGTGAAAATCGCGACAGACGTGTCCAAGAAGCTCGCGGCGACAGAGGTCACAGGAGCGCCACGCCAGGCTGCCAGCAAAAACTTCTGTCCGGTCGTCACGCCGATGGCATGTTGGCGTGCGACGTTCTCGACGAAGTCGGAGGCGTCGGGATTGGCCACCAGTTGCACCGGGGAAGCGAAATATCCCTGCTTCAGGGCGCTCAGCTCGCCGGCAAAACGCGCGCCATAGGAGCCATCCAACAGGAGCTTTACTCCCGCAGCCCGGGATGCCGTTGATGTTCGGAGCGGCGTTGAATCGGGGCGCAGAACGAGGAGCACGGTGCCCAGGAGCGCAACAGCAGCAAGGCCCACGGCAACGTAACTGGTCGATCTCTGCCTGGATGACCGCCGGGACCGGGTTCGCGGCACTGAGAAACGTCCTGACAAGTTGTGAGATTTAACATATCAACCGAGGCAACATGCGCTACAGTCAAGCTGGTGGGGTAAGGTTACTTTTTCCTTCGTCTTGTTTTAGCAGCGGCTTTGGCCGATAGCACGGCGCTTTTGGATCGTGAAATTTATTATCGTGAGCTTGGGGCAGGATGACACTTCTTTCCACGCGGCCGGTGCCGCCCTCTGATTCGCCAGGCGAAGTTCGTGTGGTCGAGCAAGCTCCTGCCGCATCTACACATTTTTCCTCGCGTTGGATGCGACCCGAGGTTGTGGAACGGGTGGTGATGGTCGTCGACGTGATTCTGATCGTGACCAGCGGCATCGGGTGCTCGGTGGCCTACCATCTCGCCACCGCGGGCGTCGTCGGCAAGGCCGAGGTGTACGCAGCGGCGAGCGTGCTGGTTGCATTAAATTTCATCCTTCTGATCATAGTGCAGCATGGCTACCGCCTGAAGGCGATCACCGCCCTGCCGCGCAGCTTCCGGATGACGCTGACGACGTGGACCGGGCTGTTCGGCGCGCTGCTGGCGATCGCCTTCACCATGAAGGTCAGCGAGGAGTTTTCCCGCGGCACCACGCTCTCGTTCTACCTGGTCGGCCTCACGGTGCTGCTGGCCTGGAAGCTGGCGGCCGGGCGCTGGACCGCCAAGGCGCTTGCGACCGGCGCGTTCGCCAACAGTCGCGCGGTGATGATCGCCGAATTCGGGCTGCCGGCGGCGTCCAACACCATGAAGGATCTCGCCCAGCACGGCTATCGCCTGATGCGGATCATGGAGATCCGCTCCGCCGACCTCGCCTCGCCGCTGCTGCTGTCGGCGATCGCGCCGCGCTTTGACGAGCTGATCGCCTATGCGCGCGAGAACCGGGTCGAGCACATCTTCCTGCTGATGAGCTGGAGCCGGCAGCACGCGATCGACAGCATCCTGGACGCGCTGAAGATCCTGCCCGTTCCCGTGCATCTGGTGCCCGATGCCCACGCCGCGCGCTTCCTGCGCTATCCGCTGCAATCGACCGGCAACACCTTCACCGCGGAGCTGCGCCGCGCCCCGCTGTCCCGGAACGAACGCGCGCTCAAGCGCACGCTCGACCTTGCCGGCACGGCCCTGGCGCTGATCGTGTTCGCCCCCGTGATGCTGGTGACCGCCGTGCTGATCAAGGCGACCTCGAAGGGGCCGGTGTTCTTCCGCCAGACCCGCAACGGCTTTAACGGCCGCGCCTTCAAGATCTACAAATTCCGCACCATGCGCGTGCTCGAGGACGGCCCGAAAATCGTGCAGGCGCAGAAGAACGACCCGCGCGTGACCGCCATCGGCAAATGGCTGCGCAGGACGTCGATCGACGAGCTGCCGCAGCTCTTCAACGTGCTCAAGGGCGACATGTCGCTGGTCGGCCCCCGCCCGCACGCGGCCGCGCACAACACCGAATATGAGCAAATCATCGGCAACTACGCCTACCGCCACCACGTCAAGCCCGGCATCACCGGCTGGGCCCAGGTTAATGGTTACCGCGGAGAAACCCGCGCGCTCGAGCTTATGCAGCAGCGCGTGGAGCATGATCTGTGGTACATCAATAATTGGAGCTTGCGGCTGGATGCGACGATACTACTGAAGACCGTATTCGTGGCATTTGGTTGGTCGGGAGCTTACTGAATCAATGTGGACGCTAGAGCGGCACCCACTTTAGCAAAGCTCTCGATACTGACAGATGGTAAGTCGCTTCACTTCGCTTGCATTTCCGGCCCGCCTTTCGGCATTATTTAGGCTGCGCGATCTGCATCTGCTAAGCACCGAAGATCGCGCTTCCGAGCGAGTTCGTCGGGTCGCCCTTTCGGCCCTCTCTGCGGGGGTTGCGAAGGTCATTTCCATAGGCTCGGCGCTCATTTCTATACCCTTAACGCTAACTTATTTAGGACCTGAACGCTACGGCATATGGCTCACGATTAGTTCGCTTCTTGCAATGCTCTCATTTGCCGACTTGGGGATTGGCAACGGAGTCCTTAATGCCGTTGCAATCGCATCCGGAAGAAATGACCAGAATGCGATACGAGCCTCGGTATCCAGCGCATTCTTTGCGCTGTGCACAATTTCGGTATTACTCTTTGCGACCTTTGCTGGAGCGTACGCGATTGTGCCATGGCACCGCCTTTTCAATGTTGAAACACCCTCTGCCGTAGCTGAATCGGGGCCTGCGATCGCTGTTTTTGCATCCTGTTTCGCTCTGGCTATTCCGCTCAGTGTCGTTCAACGTGTTCAGATCGGCTTACAGCAAGGGTTCCTCGCAAACGCCTGGCAAGTAGTTGGCAGTCTCCTGGGACTAGCCGGCCTGTTATTGGCTATACGACTTGAGGGCGGGCTTCCTTGGCTGATTCTCGCCTTTGCAGGCGCGCCGCTCGTTGCCGCTCTCTCGAACAGTGCTCTCTTTTTCGGTCAGCTTCGTCCTGAAATCCGTCCGTCCTACCATTTTATTTCTTGGATCGCAGCGAAACGTATTGCACGAGTCGGTTCGCTCTTTTTTGTCCTGCAAGTTGTGGCCTCAATTGCCTTCGCCTCTGACAATCTGATCATCGCCCAACTTATCGGGCCTACCGCGGTTACGCAGTATGCCGTTCCGGAGCGCCTGTTCAGCGCAATTACGATACTTCTTTCAATGGTATTATCTCCGCTTTGGCCAGCTTACGGCGAAGCCATTGCCCGAGGGGACGGTCAATGGGTTTCGCGCACTTTGAAACGCTCCCTTCTAATCACCGTGGCTCTTGCCGCAGTCGTCTCCGGATTGCTCATGATTGCTGCACCTAGCTTGCTCAAGTTATGGGTCGGAGACGCAGTGTCGCCCTCGCTCACGTTGTTGGTTGGATTGGGCATCTGGAAGGTATTGGAAGTCGCTGCTAGCGCACTGTCTCCATTCTTGAATGGCGCTGGTGTAGTAACGACGCAGATAATCATCGCAACTTTAACAGGTGCAAGCGCGATCGGCCTGAAGCTCTTTTTAATTCCCAGGCTGGGTACGGCTGGAGTGGTTTGGGGAACGATCGTTTCTTATTTCCTCTTTGCACTAATTCCGTACGCGATTGTCCTACCAAAACTCGTTCGGAACGCGACCCGATCTGGAGGCGGAACTTGACTGGCCGTACAATAAACTATCCACTTCGCTTGATCTCCCGGCTGGTTAGAGTTCCGGCGACGCTTGAAGAATTCGCCAAGCTGCAAGGCATGAAGAGACGGTGCAACCTGGGACCGGGGGCGGTTCTTTATCCTTCGGCACGGATCAGCAACACGGGATGCCCAACCAACATCGACATCGGCTCACAGACCCGAATGCTGGGTCGAGTCGAAGTCTACCCTCACGGAGGCAACGTAAAGATTGGTTCTTTCTGTTTCATTGGCGAGAATAGCTACATATGGTCGGCGAGCTCAGTAACGATCGGCGACAGAGTTTTGATCTCGCACGGTGTTAACATTCACGATAGCAATTCACATGCGCTGTCCGCCGCTGGTCGTCATGAACACTTTCTAAATATATTTAAATCAGGCCATCCCCCCGCACTGCGAGATGTGCCCACGAGCCCCATCCTCATTGAGGACGACTCTTGGATTGGATTTGGATCCAGCATTCTCAAGGGCGTGACCATAGGAAAAGGTGCGATCGTCGGCGCTTGCACTCTGGTTACAAAGGACGTTCCGGCCTACACGATAGTTGCCGGCAATCCTGCTCGCCAAGTTGGGGTTTCCGAACCATGAACAGTTCTCTCGATGCAGGCAGGTCGGACAATCTGCGCGTTCTAGTTACTGGAGCTTTCGGCTTTCTCGGTCGACATGTTGCGCGCACCCTCTCCGCGCGGGGTTACGAGGTTATCGGCTTGGGACACGGCGCTTGGGCAAGAGAGGAATGGCGGCTTTATGGATTGTCCGAGTGGCACAATGCCGATGTAAGTCTCGAAAACCTGCTGACGTATGGGGGATTACCAACCGCGGTTTTCCATTGCGCCGGTAGTGGATCGGTAGCGTACTCCCTGAGCAATCCATATCAAGACTATCAGCGTACAGTTTCAACCACATTAGCCGTGCTGGAGTTCATCCGCGTACAGGCACTTGGAGCCCGTCTGGTACTTCCCTCAAGCGCCGCAGTGTATGGCTTGGTAGAGCGCCAGCCGATCGCCCCGGTTGCTCCGCTCACGCCTATATCCTCTTACGGAGTCCACAAGAAAATCGCAGAGGACCTCTGTCGTTCCTATGCGCATCACTCTCAGGTATCGGTGGCGCTCGTAAGATTCTTCTCGGTTTATGGGGTTGGCCTGCGTAAACAATTACTTTGGGACGCTAGTCGTCGACTTTTACGTGATGACCTGAACTTCTCCGGAACGGGAGAGGAAACACGAGATTGGATTCATGTTGAAGACGCCGCTCAGCTAATGGCCTTCGCCGCTGAAAATGCTTCTCCCGCATGTCCAACTGTAAACGGAGGAACAGGCAAGGGGATTGCTGTACGCCCAATAGTCGAGGAACTCGCCAAAGCACTAGGAGTCACGGCAAAACCGCGCTTTTCCGGCCTCGCGCGAGCTGGCGATCCAATTAACCTTTGTGCCGACATATCCGATACTCTTAGCTGGGGTTGGCGCCCCCACCACGATCTGATGACAGATCTCAAGACGTACGCGTTGTGGTTTAAAGAGAACGCCCTATGAATCGTGTAGGATTTGTACTTGCTTACACCGACGACAGCTGGATCGGCGGAGTAAACTATCTCGCTAACCTTATTCAAGCTGTAATGACTCTCCCAGACCGTCGCGTTGAGCCTGTTCTTTTTGTGCCAGAACAAATGGCGCCTGAAAGGCTTTCCGCTTTTCCGGACGTGGAGATCGTGCGCACACCCTGGATAAAGGAAAATGGCGCCCGGCGAGTCGTCCGTAAGCTCTCAAGTCTGATTCTCGGCGCCGACGCCCCTATGCAACAGCTCTTGCGCGCTCACAAGATCGATGTGCTTTCCCATTCTGGACCTCTAGGACAGCGCGCAACCATACCGACAATTTGCTGGATCGCCGATTTCCAACATCGGCGAATGCCTCACTTCTTTTCGACTGAAGAGGTGGCTGCACGCGATCGGGGCTATGGTCGTTACGCTCGGGAGGCAACAATTATCCTACTTAGCAGCCATGATGCCGAAACTGACCTGAAGAAATTTGCTCCTGAGACAGCTCACAAAGCGCGCGTACTTCATTTCGTCTCCGGTCTCTCAAAAGCAGCACCAACAGTTTCGCGCGAGGCCCTTCAGAAGAAGTATGGCTTCCAAGAGAGATACATACATTTGCCAAATCAGTTTTGGGCTCATAAGAATCACAGCATCGTCGTCGAAGCTCTTGGCCGCATGAAAAGCGACGGTGATGCGCCGCTCGTGCTGTTAACTGGGCATACTTCCGACCGAAGACAGCCAGAGCACTTCCAAAATCTCATCGCCCGCGTGGCAGAACTCGGAATTGAGGATCGGTTTGTGGTGCTTGGTCTGGTGCCATATCCAGAGCTGATCAGCTTGATGAAGAATTCTGTCGCAATGCTAAATCCATCCTTCTTTGAAGGCTGGAGCACAACTGTAGAGGAAAGCAAATCCCTTCAAAAACGGATCATCCTCTCAGATATACCCGTTCACCGCGAGCAGGAACCAGAACAGGCCCTCTACTTCGAGCCAAATGATTGTGCCGGACTGATACACGCAATGAGAAAAGTAATGGAAAGCGACAAGAACGGTGACTTGGTTATTTCCAATGATGGGACGGCGACTGTCAGCAAGCTACGGGAATTTGCGCAGAGATACCAGTTGATGGTCGATGAGGCAATTCGCCTGCGACCAGTTAATTAGAGAGATGGTGACACGAATGGAGTCCACTATCTGCGGACCAAGGCTAGCAGTTTTAATAACTTCCTACAATCGAAAGAGCCTGACATTAGCAGCCATCGCTGCATTGCCGGACGCAATTGGAAGCTCTGCTGCTTACACAGTTTACCTAGTAGACGACGGTTCGACGGATGGGACCACGCAAGCGGTTAGCGAGGCCTTTCCTGATGTCAAAATCATAGACGGGAACGGCTCCCTTTACTGGAATGGCGGCATGAGGCTTTCATGGCAAACCGCAATGGCAACGGAACCTGATTTCTACCTCTGGCTAAACGATGATCTCGAGCTTCGAGCAGGAGCTGTTTCCGATATCCTCGATCTCTACTCAAAGCATTCTTCTCGAACGATTGTAGTCGGAAAAACCATCGACCCGAAGACGGGGGACGTCTCCTATGGAGGCTATGGACGGGCTCCCGGAGTGTCTAGGCTGCGATTCCGCCGGCTCTCAGAGGCTGAAATGGAATGCTGTACCATGAATGGGAATTGCGTCCTTATACCAGCCATCGCCGCCGTCGAAGTCGGCATCAACTCCGAGCACTATCGTCATGCGTTCGGTGACAACGATTACGGGTTGCGAGCTCATCGTAAGGGCTATGCAATCATAGAAATGAAAGTCCCGGTCGGATATCAGGAGATTAACCACCGGTACAAGGACTCGACATCGCGTCTTACATGGAAGAATTGGCGATTTATCGTTCTTGATCCCAAAGGAATCCCGGCGCGAGAGTGGCTCTATTTCTGCCGGCAGTTTGGGGGCCCACTTTGGATACTAAATTTCACGTGGCGTTACCTTAAGATTGCGCGCTTTGGATCATGACACAACTTGCGAGCTTAATGGTTATCTTGCCATTCATTCAACTAGGTTCGACATATTACCTATCGGTAGCAGGCTTTGGATCGGTCTTCTTGCTAATCCTTCCCCGGAACTTCAACCTGCTCTTCCGCGCCAAGTTAACGCCGCGATTGGCTGCACTTGCAGTGATGCTGTCGGCCACGCTCCTTTTCGAATCCGTGAATGCGGAAGACATACTTCGAACATGCCGAGAAGCCGTATTCTTTTTTCTCGTAACGGGATGTGTATACTGGCGCTTTAACGGTTCGAAGTTTGAAGCATCGCGAGCAGTGAACATTTTACTGCTTTTGTTTGGGCTGCTGCTTCCTTTGACGATAGCCCAGGCGGCTTTCCTTCAGGTCGGAGTGTACTTTGGGATACCAGCGGATTTATTCGTCCAAAACGCAAACACGCTCCCAGGATATTTGGACCTCTTGTACTCGAAATTACGCCCCGCAGCCACGTTTGGCGAACCTTCTTATCTAGGTGGCGTCTGCTTGTGCTTGCTCTTTGCCATAAGCCCAGCATTCACGCATAGCTTCAAGGCCAAGATGGTGGCGGGCCTCGCGATTTCGACAATTGCCGTATCCGCGAGCTTGTCCGCACTTCTCACTGCTTTCGTCTTTATTAGCTATTGCTTTCTTCGCCAGAGCAAACATCCAGCTAAATATCTTCTATTCATCGTGTTGTTGGTGGCGACCGGAATCGGTTTGGCGTTGGCCGACAGTTCGCTGTTGGTAAGGCTTACAAACTTGGGCACTCAACAGGAACTATCCGGGATGGTTCGGCTGATTGTCCCCCTGAAAATCATCCCCACAGTGATTACAGGCCATTTCTTCGGAATTCCGTTTCTTCACTTTGCCAAGATGGATATTCCCGAGGCCGGAACCATTGGGCTTGAGGTACTGCACAATGGGCTACTTAACTTGATCATCAACTTTGGCTTCTTCGGAGCATTCGTTGCTTTCACCTATCTTGCATCGGCTCGTGACGGTTACATGCGTTTGTTCTTTATGCTCATCTCGATGCAAAATGGCGCGCTCTTTGCGCCAGACAAATTTTTCATGATCGCGTCGAGCGTAATGATCTACAATTCTTTCGCGCTGGCGAAAGTACCAGCACCGCGCAAAGTAAGGACAGTTATAATTTCAGGGCGTCGCTTAAGTGTGCCTACAATTACACGGCTGTTGCCGACCGGTTTGGGCCTCCTACTAGCAGGAGGCTCTTTCGGCGATCTTCGGGCGTCAGAAATAGGAAAGTACACGGTCATAGCCGGTTCAGAACACAGCCGTTTATCGACTATCGAAGAGGCGTTGACGAAGGTTCGTTCCATTCGCTCGGCGGGCATCACGGGCGAAATTAGACTGATGTTGCCGTCAGGTTCGCTCCGTCTCGATCACGCGGTTCGACTTACGGCAGAGGATTCTGGATATCAGGGAGGAGAGTTAATAATTGAAGGCAGTCAAGACATTCCCACGTCGCTGAACGGCGCGAGGCCGGCGGTCGCAGTTTTAGCCACCTCGGAACGACGCTCCATAATGGGCGGATATCAACACTTGCCTGTGTTCGAAATACCCACTCATAGCTCTATCACTCCGCGCCGTTACGACGCCTCGGCAGATAGCCAATTCGACATTTTTGAAGGCCGTAAAAGACTCAGGCTCAGCCGGTGGCCCGACCAAACGTTCGCGAAGAACATAAAATTTCTGCAACTGAGGGACGACGGTACGCGCGAACTCGCAGTCCACGATTTCCCTTTTGACGCAACGAGAGAGCCCTCGCCATGGATCGATGGGTACTGGGCTTATGATTGGGCTTACGAGACTTTACGCGCCACAGCAACAGCTCCTGCGAAGCTTAGTGTTCAAACGAAGGTTTCACTACCTTCCAACAGAACTCCCAGACTCTTCCTCGAGAACTTGTTCTCGAACCTTCATGAACCCGGAACGTATGCTTTGAATGAGAGAGAAGGATACGCTCTTGTTGTGCCGTTCAGCGACGGATCCAATCTAGAGGTCTCAAGCACCTCCAGCTTGTTGGTCATCGAGAATGCCCATCATATCATTGTCAAGAACGTTATCTTTGAAAAGACTCTTTCCGATGCGGTGAGAATCGTTGACTCGCACCACGTTGCTTTGGTCGATTGTTACATTGGTCTCGCAGGGGCGACCGGAATAGTCGTGGAAGGCGGCTCGAACGTCACGATATCAGGGTCCATTATTTCAGATACTGCCGAAGGCGGCGTGAAGCTCACCGGAGGCGATCGAATGAAGCTTTCTGCCGCGCATCACATTATCCGAGACTCGATTATCACCCGATACGGCCAGTTGGGTCGGGACTATAAAGCAGGCGTCAGGATCGAGGGCGTCGGGATAACGGTCGAACGATGCAAGATCTTCCGAGGTTTCGCTTCTGGCATCGTACTCTCTGGCAACGACCATACCATAGATCGAAATGAGATTTTTGACGTTCTCCGGGATAGCGACGACGCTGGGGCGATATATATGGGCCGAGATTGGACACAACGCGGGGTCCAAATCCGATCCAACTACTTGCACGACGTTGGATTTCACCAGGGCAAGTCATTCATAGTCGGTATCTACCTAGATGATCTATTCAGCGGCGCATCCATCGAGGGAAACATAATTGATCGAGTCAATCGGTCTATAGTGTTAGGTGGTGGTCGCGACAATCTCATTCGTCATAATCTAGTCATCGAGCCCGAAAAGGTAGCATTCACTATCGATAGTCGAGGGCTTCAGAATCAGTGGGAGCCTCTCCGGCAGGAAGTCCTAAGCAGATACCATCGGATGCCCGTTACCTCGCCCCCCTGGCGCGAGAAACATCCGGAGCTTGCTGGTTTGCTGGAGCAGAATCCATTTTCACCCGAGGGAAACAATGTTTCTAGCAATATCGTTCTGAATGGTACAATAAGTTTACTTATAGGCTACATGCCTGCTCGAACGATGAGCGAGAACCGGCAAATTTGGAGTTCTGAGGAAAGCTTAGGCGAGTTACGGGCCTGCATAAGATCGCGTGATTCCTGTAAATTGGGTTTCCTAACAGGAATTGACAAGTTCAAGGTCGACGTCTCGCCGGCGCCCAAATTCAGCAGCTTACTCGCCAATTGATTTATTCGATTTGACCAGCTTGATTTTGCAAAATTTGGAGCTATCGGATTGTTATCGTCAACGAGCGAACGAGCTGCCTTGAGAATTCTCCACATTATTGCGACGGCCGATCCACGCTACGGCGGACCGATCGAGGGGATATTTAAATCCTCTGTCGCGCTATCCCGGCTAGGGCACCACAGGGAACTGGCTACGCTCGATCATCCGTCTGCTCCTTGGGTGAAGTCATGTCCGATCCCGATTCATCCGTTAGGCGCGAGGGAATCGGCAGCGCGCATTAGATGGAGACGGTTACCGTGGGTGCATTACGGATATACCCCAAAGATGGTCCCTTGGCTGAAAGCGAACGTCTCGCATTATGACGTCGTGGTTGTGAACGGCCTGTGGAATTATTCGACCTTTGCCGCTCGACGGGCTCTCGTTTCTATGGATCGCCCTTATTTCGTGTTTACGCACGGAATGTTAGATCCGTGGTTCAGGAAAACCTATCCCTTCAAGACGCTTTTGAAGCAGATTTCGTGGTGGTTCAACGAGGGGCCTTTGCTCTCCAAGGCTCGCGCTGTTTTGTTCACCTGCGACGAAGAACGTGTTCTCGCGAGGGACGCGTTCTGGCCGTATAAAGCTAACGAGCTCGTGGTCGGATATGGCACCTCCGATACTGAGGGCGATCCGGCGGCGCAGATTGGCGAGTTTCGGCGCGAGCTACCACAGTTGGAAGGCAGGCGTTATCTTCTTTTCTTGAGCAGAATACATCCTAAAAAAGGATGCGATCTGCTGATTGAGGCTTTTGCAAAGATCGCATCTTTGGTTCCAGATCTCGACCTCGTTATGGCGGGCCCCGATCAAAATGGCTGGGTTCCCCAACTTAAGAAGCAAGCCGCTCGCCACAATGTCGCAGATCGTATTCACTGGCCTGGCATGTTGGAGGGCGCTCAGAAATGGGGCGCATTTCACGGTTGCGAAGCTTTTGTACTTCCATCACATCAAGAAAACTTCGGTATCGTTGTCGCTGAAGCGCTCGCCTGCGGCAAGCCGGTACTGATAACGGATAAGGTCAATATTTGGCGGGAAGTTCGAGAAGAAGGAGCTGGACTAGTCGATAAGGACAATGAAGCTGGAATCAGCTCGTTGCTCGAACAGTTCGTAAACATGACCCACGAAGAAAAACGAAAAATGCGGATGCAGGCACGTCTAGCCTTCCTGAAGCACTTTGATATCGATCAAAACGTAACGAGGCTAATAAACGCGTTCGGTACGGCAGCAGTCGTACGATAATCGGACTACCATAAGCTAGGACGTCACATGCTCTTAGACGCGAGCCAAAGTAAGCCATTGGAAGGCGGTCCCAGCTTCTCGCTAGGAAACCGGTTATTCCGGCTAGCTTGGAAAATCTCATGGCTCCTCTTAGCGCGGTGGACCCCGCCTCCTTTTCATAAGTGGAGAATTTTTCTGCTGACAGCTTTCGGAGCCAATGTCCACCCCTCTGCAAGAGTTCACGCTTCCGTTCGTGTTTGGTACCCTCCCTATTTGGAGATTGGTGAGAACGCCACCATTGGTCCGGGCGTCAATTGCTATTGTCAGGATCGAATTCGAGTCGGACAACGTGCAGTGGTTTCCCAAGGTGCTCATCTTTGCGCGGGCAGCCACGATATCAACGACAAAAACTTTCAGCTCATTACCAGCCCGATTGTAATTGAAGACAAGGCATGGATCGCTGCGGAGTGCTTTGTTGGTCCAGGCGTTCGAGTGGGAGAAGGTGCTGTCCTTGGAGCTAGAGGGGTTGCATTCAAAGATTTGCAGCCATGGGCGGTATACGTTGGAAATCCCGCACAGAAACTCAAAGAACGTACTCTTCGTGGCTAGCCGGCCTCGCAAACCAGTTACTTCTGAGAAATCATATATCTGAACCTCTTAACACCCGTCATTGTACCTAGCAGGATGTCAGTGCGACTGAAGCTCCCGAGAGCGTTTTCGACGCACCTGTCAGATCCAGCATAACAAACTTTGACCCTAATTAGCCGCGAGCATGTATTTCTTATGCTAACTACGTGGTCGATCAAATTCGAATTGACTACATGTGCTCGGGCCGCAGCTTCTACATCTAGACACGGCTTACCTAGAGCGTCCCGTACGACGGGAGAGCCAGAGCTGTCTGCCGAGCCTTGAACTGTCAGCCTAGAGCCCGGATTATTTGACTCCGCGAATGCACCAGTTGGAACATCTAACCAAGCTGTGAGCACGACGAGAAGCCCTGCCGTCAATCTCCGGTCATTGGTCATCAACGCCATAGCTTGTCCTCCACTGCCACGCCTGGCACGCTCGCGTTGACGCCTTCACGCAACAACTTCTTCGCTAGCGCCTCTCGCTGGCTAAGGTTTGAATTTGCAAGGCTCGCCAGAAGACGATCCCGCTGTTCCCATCCCACTCCAACCAGATTGAGTGCGGCAGCGTCCACAAAGTCGCTGTTCACAATGCCTGCAAATTCCGCAAGCACCTCCGTCTGCATTGGCTCGCTCAAGGTCGGAAAGACGGTGAGTGCAAGCTTGTTGCGCCGAAGCGCAATCCAGCCCTCGTGCGGACCGGTCGAGTAAGACAGGTTGAGAAAGCCGACCGCTCGGGCATCGAACCCGTTGCGGGTGATCTCAAGTGAATACTGCATTAGCCATAAGAAAGAATCGAGCGGGTTGAGTACCAGTGACGACCTCAGCCTCTCTTCCGCCAAAGCCGCATCGCTGTCTGCTTCATCCGGGGTCTTTCGTGCATCGGCAATTTGAATCCGAATTAGAGCTTCTGAGCGCGCCGTTTCGCTGCGTTGGAAAAGAAACTCCCTGTTCTCCCGCGATGCCAGCAACTCGATCAGTACCTCGGGCTTAAAGCGAGCTCCGGCCAAGATGCGCGCGACCACGTCTTTCGCGGCGAGGGTCGAGGAGAACGCCGGCAGCACGACCCCAGCCCAGATCACGCCCAGAAGACCTGAGAGCATGATCAACCCTCTGAGGACTTCGAGATGCCAGCCTCGCGCGCCCCTCAACATGAGACACTCTGCGTGCTACTCCACATACCCGTAACGCGCGTAGTATTTTTGATAGTAATAGCGACCGTGATAGGATTCATAGCGCGCCAAAAGCTTGGTATCGGCCTTGTTCAGCACGACGCCCAGAAGCTTGTCCTGGATCTCCGGCGCACCGCGCAAGTTATGGCGCACTACGTCAATTTTAGTTCTGCCCCACTCAACTACGAATACATAGGAATCGACGAAGGGCGAGGTGACACGCACGTCCACTACCGGTGCCATCGGCGGCATGTCGAGCACGACGTAGTCATATTTCGAACGCAGCAGCGCGACGAGATCGCGCATCGGCTTGGAGGCGAGAACTTCGTTGGTGTGCAGCAGCTTCGAGGTGGTGCCGGCGGGCAGCATCGCTAGCCCGGTCTGCGGATCGACCATGACGACATCCTCGAGCTGCGCCTGTTGCGCGACCACGTCGACGAGGCCGGCTTTCGCATCCGGCAGCAGGGCGCGGGACAGCGAGGGATTGCGCAGATCAGCATCGACCAGGATCACGCGGGCGCCGCCATGGGCGATGAGCTGCGCGAGGTTGGTCGAAAGCGTGCTCTTGCCTTCGTTGGGCAGGGTCGAGGTCACCGCCAGCACGCGGTTCTCGCGCACGATAGAGTTGAGGTCGACTGCGACCTTCAACGACCGCACCGCCTCGGAGAAGCGCGACAGCGGATGATCGACGACATAGCGCAGCAGATCCGGCTCGGGATTAGCCTTCTTCCGGCCGATCTTGCCCGGCAGCACCGGGGAAGAGGCCGTCGCCCCGAGCGCTGGCAGGATCGCAACGCAGTTCGCGCCGAGTTGCTCCTCGATCTGTCCAGTGGTGCGGAACACCTTGTCGGTAAGCTCGCGTGCCATCGCGGTGCCGAAGCTCAGAAGAAGTCCGCCGAATAGCGCGGCAGCAAGGATAACCAGCGACTTCGGAGAGCTCTTGGCCAACGGGGTGGTCGCCGCGCTGATGACACGCGCCTCGGTGATCGGGAAGGACTGCTGCTGCACGCTTTCCATATAGCGCTGCAGGAAATTGTCGTACATGGCCTGGTAAGATTGCGCAGTGCTCTCGAGCTCGCGGAGCTGGATTTGCGCCTGATTGGTGAGCTGCGATTCCGAGACGACATTGGCAAGGCTGGTCTTGATGCTTTCCTCGCGTGTCGTCGCGATGTCGTAGTCGCTCTTGTAGGATTCCTGGATCCGCCTCAACTCGTCCGTGATGTTCTTTTTAATCTCCGCCATCTGCCGCCGCAAATTGACGGCGGCCAAGTGTTCCGAGCCGTATTTCATCGCCCAGATCGATTCCTTCGACGCCATGTCGACATATTGCGCGCGCAGCTTGACAATCGTCTCGTTCTTCAGCGCGTCGGCAACGTTGGCGTCCGGAATCTCCTGCTTGAGGATGTCGTTCATGCGGTCGAGACGCGCCTTGGCCTCGGCGGTGGCGGCATGCGCCATGATGAGCTGGCTGTTCACCTCGGCGAGCTGCTGCTCGTTCATCAGCCTTCCGCCGGTGTCAACGATGTTATTGGCAGTCTTGAAATCCACCACCGACTTCTGCGCTGCGGATGCCTGCATGCGCAGCTCCTTGATGCGGTCCTGCAGCCAGACGCTGGCGCGGCGCGTCGCCTGGTACTTCGCCTCGAGCTGATCGACGATGTAGGAATCCGCAATGGCGTTGGATATGCGCGCGGCTTTTTGAGGATCTCGCGAGGTGAATCCGATCTCCATCACATAGGTCAGGCCAAGACGTTTGATGGTGCGGTTGCTCTCGAACCGCTGCAACGCCTTGCGCGTCAGTTCGAATTCGGACGCCGCGTGGCCGGAGGAGAAAAGGCCGGAGACCGAGCCGGTGATCGCGCCGAGAAGGCCGCCGCCGCTGCCGCTGAATTCCGGATCCTCGGTGAGGTGCAGGTCGCGGATCACGGCGAGGCTGATGTTCTCGGATTTCAGGATCTCGACCTGGGTTTCGATGGTTGCCGAATCGACCGCGATATCGCCGAGCACCGATTGCTGTTGGAACAGCTGCACCTTGCGGGTGTCGATCACCATCGCGGCAGTCGAGGTGAACAGCGGCGCGGCAGTGAAGAGATAGAGCAGCGCCAGGATCACGCAAGCCGACACGATCGCGATGATGGTCGGGAACTGGCGGCGGACGATGTCGAGATAGGAGGTCAGCGTCTGGGACGGCGAGCTGTCCTCGGCGAAATCCCGGTTGATCTCCGAGGTCGGCTTGTTCACCTGCAACATTTATCGGTTCCTGAAATCAATCCGCGCTTCGCTCTAAGGATTTTAAGCCTGGCAATGGCCCCGCGGCGCTCAGGCAAGTCTCATGCCCAAGGCCTCGCGCTACAGTAGCACAGGGTTATCTGAAGTTGAATGTCGTTGATGCAGCGCACACGCGCCGTCCACGAAACAATTCGCATGAACGTTAACAGCGCAACGCGAAAGCGGCGCCTGATGGCGCCGCTTTACTGAAATTCACAAAAAGTTCTCTAACGCACGGCTCAGCGCGGGCTCACCTGATTGACCGTTGTGCCGCCAACCCCGCCGCTGCCAGTTGTGCTGGCAGAGTTGGCGGAGTGCAGCCCGCCGAACCCGCTGGCGCCGCCGCCCGATCCGCCGGTCGGGAATCCGCCGTTGCCAGTCGGACCGCCCGAGCCCGAGCCACCGCCGCCACCACCGCCGGTCGCCGCGATGGCGACGTCGCCGGTTGCGGCCTGGTAGGCGGCGATCACGTCGGGGTTGTTGGTGCCGGCAATCGCGGCCTGGATTTCACTGGCAAACGCCTGGTCGCTCTGCGCGGCCATGCGGGCGACCTGGGCAAGGCCGCCGACGATCGCGCGGAGCTGGTCCTTGGTCGTCGCGGGATCCTTGAGCAGCGCGATCAGGGCCGGAAGCGTCGTCGGATCGGATGCGCCGAGATCACGCACGCGCGAGATCATCTGCGCGCCGCCGGTCGGATATTGCTGTAACAGGCTGCTCGGGGAGCCCTTGAAATCGGAAATGACTTGCGCCGCCAGCTGCCGCTGCGGCGGATAAACGGCAGCGCTCGCGGCCGTGGAAAGGGTCGCGGCGAGCGCCGCGGCCGCAGCCAGACGAAGCGCAACCTTGATAACGCTCATAATGAACCTCCAAAATATCAGCTACCCTGCCCGGGCAAATGGCTGTGCAGTGCGAAACGTACTGTAAGTAGAAGCAGCTGTCCACTTATTCTAAAGACTTCGTAAACGGCACAACTGCTTCAAATCTAGACACTTTTATGAAGCTCGGTGATACGGCGGGAGGCCCGCTGCGCACCCGTGTTGCGTCCATCTTCTGCTGGCCTCGCTGACGCATCGTCAGGGCGCTGGGAGACCTCGCTCGTGCGGAAGGACTGGGCCAGCCCCGCGCCGAAAAGCGCAAAGAACGGAATGCTGTAGCCGGGGACCTGGAGCGTGAAGTCGAGACAGGAATGCAGCAGCGACAGCGTCGCGGTCGCCGCCGCCGCGAGCGGGATGATGGCGTCCCGCCGCCGCTCGAACACGCCCTTGCCAAGCACGACCAGCATGATCGCCCAAGCCAATGCGACCAGAAGCGCCATCGGGATCCCGACCTCCGAGGCGAGCTCCAGCGGGGTCGAATGCGCGGCATCCCAGACCCCACGAATCGAGATGTGCGGGCTGCGGTAGGGCGGAAACGCCCATTGAAAGGTCCCCATGCCGGTGCCGAACCAGGGGTTGTCGGCAATGATCCGAAGTGTCGATTTCCACGCCTCCACCCGGCCCTCATCGACCAGGCCCTGGCTGTCGAAGCGGCTGGAAACCTGTCCGCCGAGCAGTTGCAGCAGCCCAAGCGCAACGACCACGCCCGAGCCCAAAGCGATCCATATGCCGGTGCGCGGCGGCAAGTCCTTTCTGAGGAAGAGGGTCGTCGCAACGATCATGGCCAGCAGCGAAAGGGCGACACCGGCACGCGAGGTCGTCATGAACATCGCCATCAGGCAGATCAGCAGCGCTCCGAGCTGCGGGAGGATGTCGCGGCCGGGAATGTTGGCAAGATCACGCCACAGACGCTTCCATTCGAGATGCCGCTCGGGAAAACGGCGGCGGGCGCCCTCCAGGATCAACAGCATCCAGATCACGGCGCAGGAGCCAAAATAGGCCGCCGCGGTGTTGCGGTTGATGAAGGTGCCGGTAACGCTGCCGAGATAGGCGGTCTTGTCCCGCCACAGGATCAGCGTGGGCTCGATCAGGAACGAGAGCACGCCGTAGAGCGCGTAGAGTGCTCCGGAGACAGCGATGACCCACAACATGCGTCGGGCGCGCTCGCGGTCCGCGCCGACCGTGATCCCGAGGAGGATCGCCAGAATGTTGGCGAGCGGCGCGCCGAGCGCGAAGAAGGCCTCGTTCTTGACGATCGACGCCGAGGGGGCGATCGGCACGCCCAACAGATCCGACGCCTGCTTCCAGATCGGCTGGAACGGCGCGACCCAGGGGTGGTCGGACAACTGCTCGTGCAAGACGAACGCGTAGCCGGCGACGACGACGCCGATGCCCGCGATCATCCACATGTGCGGCTTTCGCAAGTCCCGCGTCGGCGCGAAGATCACGGCAATCCCGAGACACAGGCACCAGAACGCGATCGACAGGTCGTTGGTCGAGCCGAATGGAAACGGCGCGCCGGCCGCGACGAAGAACAGCAGAAAGGTCGCAGGCAAGCTCCACGACCAGCTCATATGGGGAAGCCGAAGGCGCATCGTCGTTTAAGCGGGCCCTTGCTTGAGCTTTTAGAGGAAGCAATCGATGGGATAGATCTTCAGATCCACGTTGAGACGGCTGGTCCTGGTCTGCGCCCGAAAGGCATAGAATAGCCCAAGATCGTCACTCCCCGAATCGAGTTTTATTCCAGGTGTTAATTCGTCGGGCGGGACCAGAAGCCCGATGTGACGGTTGATACCGGAAATCTCAACCCGCCCCTCCCCTTCGCCAAAGCGCCCCCGAAGTTGGGTGACCGTCACTTTCGGCAGGCCGCGCCGCTGATGGCAGACGTCCTCCTCCCACAATTTGGTCTGCTGGACCAGCGGCTTGGCAGTTTTGTCAGGGACAACAGCATCCGGGAAGGATGGATGCAGCATCCCGAAGAAGCGACTCTCTTTGGCGTTCGCCGACAATCGGACGGTGAATGAAACTTCGCCCTTAGCACCCCGGAGGCGCTGAAAGATCGGCGCATCGGGCTCGGCTGAGACCACCACGTCGATCCGGTGGCGGACTCCGAACTCCGCAGCCGCGCCGGCAGCCTGTTCGAGCAGAACAGGGCCCGCGATGATGAGCGTTAGAGAACGCCAGAATGCTTGCCGTCGAAAGCGCATGAAGCCTCGCAACCGCGCGGGGGTGACCGATCACCGGCGAACCTTGCTCGGTGGTGCCTTGATCCAAACTCGACAGCACCCGCCTAGATCGCTAAACGAAAATGGCACCGGGACAAAGCCCCGGTGCCATTCGCTTCGAGCCGCCGATCGTTAAGGCGCCAACTTGACGTTGTTGCGGAAGATCAGAGCGTCGTTGGCGAGGTTCACGGCATCGCTGCCGGTCGCCATGATCACCCGCAGGTAGGTCAGGAACTTGGCCACTTCGACGTTGGTCGAGTTCGAGACGTAGATGATGTCCTGATTCTTCATCATGACCTTGGTGGCGAGGAAGAACCCGCCCGGATCGCGGAAATTGACGTTGAAGATGACCGGGATCGTCTCGGTGGTGTACTTGCTGACGTCGATGCCAAGCTGAGCAGCGACCTCACGCGGCTCGCGGCGATAGAGGTACACGGCCGCCGGATTGGCCTGGCCGTCGAGAAGACCACCGGACTTGCCGACGGCCTCGCCGAGATTGATGCGCCAAGCGTCGAAGTTGAACTCGCCACTCTGGCCGCTGGCGCCGAACGCCAGGAACTTCTGCTGCTCGCGATAGACGTAGATGCTGTCGTCCGGGCGAACGTAAATGTTGTTTTCGGGCGTCATGACCAGGTTCTCGAACGGCACGGTCGCTCGCTTGCCGGCACGCTCCAGCATGACCCAGGTCTCAAAGCCCTGACCCTTGATGCCGCCGGCGCGGGTAATCGCGTCAAGCACCTTGTCCTTGGCACCTGCCGCACTCGCCGGATAACGCGCCGGCGCATTGACCTCGCCAAGAACGCTGATGAGCTGGGTCCGCTGCGAGGACATTGCAACAACGACCTGCGGCTCGATGGCGCGGTTGGAGATCTTCTCAATGATAGCGCGCTGAATTTGTACCGCCGTGAGACCCGCGGCCTTGACCTGACCGGCGTAGGGCACCGTGATGAAGCCATCATTGTCGACCGACTGATCCGGGATGGTGACGAAGTTGCCCGGACGGACGCCGGCTTCCGCCGGGATGAACAGACCGCCTGCCGCGGCTTCGAAGATGGTAACCGCAACAACGTCGCCGATGCCGAACACGATGCTGGCAGGCGGGCGGCGATCGGTGAACACGCCTGCCAGCCCCTTGGGCTCATGGGTGTGCAGGATCTTCACCGTGGCGGGATTGAGCGGCACCAGTTCATAGGCCGGTGCATTCTCGGTCTGGATCTTGTTGTTGACGTCATCGGTTAACGGGCCGGAGCCTGGATTGGTCGAGCACGCCGCCAGCGCCAACGCGACCGCCAGAAACGCCGGCTTGAATACGTAAGTCTTGGCAAAGGAATGCATGAATGGCCCCGATCGTCCCGAATTACCTCAAAGTGGTACGGTCTAGCGGGCGGCACGACAAGAGTTCCAGGCTGAAACCGATGGTTAACGGCGCAATGAGTCCGCCGGTGTTGCGCCTGCGCCACTACTTCGGAACCTTCGCTAACCCTTTGTGACTGTTTGTTGTAATTCGTGTGCCCGATTAGCAGGCAAACGCTCAACCGAAGGGCGAGGCGTTCTCAACCCCGCGTGTCTCTGCTAATGCTCCGCTGTCTCATGAGGAGTTCCGGCATTGCTCTTGTCGCTTCTTTCCCTTGCCGTGACAGGATGGTTGCTCGCCGGACCGGGATACGAACCCCCGGGGCGCCCCTTCGTTGAGATCGCAGCCTCCTCCTCGATTTGGAAATTCTCCCGCGCCCAAGGCTCCAAAGAGGGCGAAAGCTTCGCTTCCATCTCCAAGACAGCCGAGACGATGCAGTCTGACCCGGAGTTCGCCGGCCTGATCGTCCGCTGCGCTCCCAAAGGCAAGATCGACGTGTTGGTGGCCTTGATCCGCCCCTTTCCGCCACGGAGCCGCCCGCGCGTAACGATCTCCTCAACCGGCGGCGGTACCCAGACGTTCGAGGCCAGCATGGCCGCCGCGGGCGCGGCAGTGCTCTTGCCAGACGAAGTTTCCGCCTTTGCTGCCGGTAAGTGGCAGACGACGCCCTCGCTTTCCGTGGTGGTGAAGGAAGGCGACAGCGAAATCAAAGGCGTGGTGGCCCTGAACGGGCTTCGCGAAGCCTATAATTCTCTGGCAACAAGTTGCGGCCAATAGACAAAATTTAGCCATACGACTTAAGGGTCTTTTTAGGGTGGGGAACCTAAGGTCCGGAGCACGGAGTGTTTCGGATGACCGAGCTTTTGATCTTCAGCTTTCTGGTAGGCGCAGTTCTGGGCCAACGCTTTCGCGTCCTGGTGCTCCTGCCGCTGACCTTCGTCATGCTCCTCGCCGCGATCCCGGTCGGCTGGATGGCCAATCTGAGCTTTCTCGATGGCCTGAAGGGCGTAGCGCTCGCGGCCATCGCGCTCCAGGCCGGTTATCTCTTTGGCTCGGCCGCCCGCTTTGCTCTCGCCGCGGGTCGTGCCGCCCGCGTGTTCGCCCGTCCGCTCAAGACCGCCCGCTGACCTCCTCTGTGGCGCATCAATCCGTCTGATCCCGCAGGCGACGCTTCGTTGATCTGGGGTTGGGCTGGGAGCTGCGTGGGCTGCAGAGCTCTGTTTGAAAACTTGCCTCCGGCTTGTATGGTGGCCTGACCCTTTCAGGATTCCTTCCAGGCGCACGTTTGTCCTTCGCTTATTTTGCCCTCATCGTTTGCCTTGTTTCTGCATCCGCTCTCGACATTGTCGGCGCCAAATTCGGCGTTCAGCTCGGGATGACGGCGACGGCCCTGGGGCTATTTGCAGCGGTCTTCAGCGCACGAAAGGCCGACTACGAGCACTATTTGCGTGCCACGGTCTGGGGCCGCTGGGTCCTGATCGCCATTCCCCTTTGCATCGCAACCCAGCTGGCGCCGCTGTGGCTGAATTGGGCGCATCCGATCTGGGCGAGCAGCCACGATGCTCTGGGTGGCCTGTCGCTTGGGCCAGTGACGGCGGATCTCGGCCTTACCCTGAATGCGCTGTTTCAAGCCCTTGCAGCGATCTCGTTGCTCAGCGTGACAATCGTCGTGGTCCGTGACCGCAGCCGTGCCGAACTGGTGCTGTTCGTGCTGAGCGGGGTAACAGCAGTGTCGGCTCTGATCCTGGGCTTGCGTCCACTGTCGCCCGCCCTTGCAACCGCCGTCCCTTCCGACCTCGGGACAACGATGGCCGGTCTTGGCGTCATGCTTAATCTAGCCGTCATGCAGCTTGCCGCCGAGCGGGCCGAAACGCGCCACTCGGTCGTTCGGTCGGTCGCTGTCGGCCTTTGCGGCCTCGTGGGCGCGTTGGCCAGCGCGGTTGCGGTTTTTGGCTTGTCAGGGACGAACAGCGCGATCGCCGCGGCCTTTGGCCTCGTGTTGATCTTGCTGATCCTTGTCATTCGAAGGATCGACCTGTCGCCGTTGGCCGCTGGCGCACTGTCCTTAGCCGCGCTGGTCGGAGCGATGATTGTCCTGAGCTTCCTGTTCGAAAAGAATGCAGGGCCGATTCTTTTGCGGCTTGTCCCGGATGCGGGGGCCGAAACCAGAGCCGCGCTGGAGCGAATGTTGGCCGATACGAGATGGTTTGGTGCGGGCGCAGGCACCTTTTCGGCCGTTGGCAGGATCTACCAAAGCGATGCCGGCGCGGCTTTGACGGCGCCCTCGACGGCTTTTGCCATCTTCGCGGATACCGGATGGATCGGCTTTTCCGCCGCGCTGCTGGCGGGCATGTTGGCTTTGGGACGTTTGTTTTTGGGGGCTTTGCAGCGCGGCCGCGACTCGTTCTTCCCTGCGGCGGCCGCAGCCTGCCTTGTCTTCGCGCTGGTTGAGAGCTTCGCTGGTTCAGGACTGCTGCATCCGGCAGCAATCCTTTGCCTGTCGACGATCGTGGGACTCGGATTGTCCCAAAGCATCACCCAGTCCGCACGCGGCACGGGTCACTAGTCGCTCGTCGTTAGACGTCGCGATCAGCGAGTGACGCCCAGTAGGTCGGGTTCTTGGGCGTTTGAATGCGGACCCACCGATAGGACTTTTTCGACCACGGCAGGATGTGTCCGGTGAGGTTATCCAGCACGAGATCGCCGGAGAACGTGCGCACCACGACCACGAGATGATGCTCACCCCAGGTCGTGACGACCTCGCTGAGCAACACCGATCGCGCCGGAAAGCCCTCGGCGATCAGGTCATGGCGTTTTGTCACGGCATAGTCGTTGCAGTCGCCGCTGGTGGGATGCAGCAGCCACTTCTCGCCGCGCAGCCCCTCCAAATTGGGCTCGGGTCGGATCGCGCTGTTGACCCGCTGGTTGACCTCCTGAAGCTGCGCCATGCGCTCGGCCGTAAGCTTGAGACGTCCGCCCCTGAACACGATTTGCTGCGGTCGCGGCTTACACTCGCCCTCGTACTTCAGGCAAAAGATCGTGAATGCCATCGGCGCCAGGGTCGCCTGGTTGAACTTGATGTACTGGATGGCGCCGCGCAACGCTGACGGCGCACCAACAAAGGCGGCCTCGGCCTTGTGTTGAGCCGTCCCAGCCAACAGAGCGGCGGCAATCGCCAGGAACTTTAAAGTCTTGCGCATGTCGCGCTTCCCATTTCTTGTTGGGGAAACGCTACGCGAGACGTCTTGAAATCCGGCTCAAAAGCCCAGCAATCCTTTAATCAAAACCGCCGCGCCTTGGTTAGAAACAATTAAGAATACCGACGCGTAACTTGTTCTGCTATGAGCGATCATGCCCTCCATTCATGATGCCAGACCCGATTCGACGAGCTGATGGGCCTTTCCAAGCGCTTTCGTAAGAACGTCAAGCCTCGGCTTCCCGACGGCGTGAGGATCTATGCCATTGGCGATGTGCATGGACGCGCTGACCTGCTTCAGTCGCTCTTAACCGTCATCGACGCCGACCTTGCCCGCTCCGCTCCCGAACGAGCGATTCAGGTCTTTCTTGGCGACTATGTCGACCGGGGCCCGGACTCGCGTGCTGTGATTGATCTCCTGATCGAGCGCTCGAAGTCGCATGAGACAGTGTGCCTCAAGGGCAATCACGAAGTGTTCCTGCTCGAGGTCCTCAAGGACCCGGCACGGCTGGAGGAATGGCGTCGCTACGGAGGCCTGCTGACCCTTGTTTCCTACGGCATCAACCCGACAATGAATCCGACGCCGGAGCAACAGATTGAGTTGATCGAAGGGTTGAGGCAGGCGCTTCCGCCGGAGCATCTTTCGTTTCTTCAGCAGCTCCGCCCGTCCTTCGCGTGTGGCGACTTCTTCTTTGCGCACGCCGGCGTCAAGCCAGGCGTAGCTCTGGAACGTCAGAAGGAGGAGGATCTGCTCTGGATCCGCGAGGAATTCCTCGAGTCCGAAAGACGCTTCGGCAAATATGTCGTCCACGGCCATACCCCGGTCAGCGTCCCGGATATCCGCTCGAACCGGATCAATATCGACACCGGCGCCTACGCGACCGGCAACTTGACCTTGCTCACGATCCAGGGCGATAGTCTGCTCGCAATTTAGGACTTTTGCAGAGTTGCTGGCCAACTCCCGCGCCCTGCCACACGGGCATCGAAATTCATCATGAGCCGCATGATCCTGCTTCGCATCATTGGCGCCTGCATCGCAGTGATGTTGCTGCTTTACGCAGCATTGGGCTTTTACGGCGATCTCACGCGGTCGAACTTTCGGGCGAGCGATTTGTTCTTGGGCGAGTTTCCGCCCGAGAAGGTCAAGGTAGCCGCTTCGGGCGTTCTGGCGCCCCTTTCATTGGACGGCGACTTGCTGGCGAATTATGCGGCCGCCAAAGCCGCGGATTTTCTTCACCATCCCGCAGCCGATGCGACCAGCAGGGCTACCGAGAACAAGGCGGCCCAGGATGCGGTTGTTGCGGCCCTGAAAGTATCACCCATCCGGCCTGCGCTTTGGCTCACGCTCGGCACGCTGAAGGCGCAGTCGGGTGAGCTGGTGACGCCTGCAGTGAAGATGTCTTACTTGACCGGCGCGGTGCCGATCGCCGTTGCCTTCGCACGGCTCCAAACCGTCACCTCGAGCGCGGCGGCCGCCGACGAAGAGATCAAGCTGCTGGCGCAATCGGACGTTCGCTCGGCGCTTGCCAACCGCTCTCGCTACGAGCAGCTCCTGATCGCTGCCTACCTGCAGGCTACGCCGCTGGGCAAGTCGCTGCTTCTGGAGGCCACGCGGGGGACCGATCCGAAGTTCAATCAGATTTTGCGGCGGTACTGAGCGTTCGAGCGCGACTTAGCCTGCTGGTTCGCCGTCAATTCTTCAACGCGTCGCTTTTGGCGCGATCGGCACGAAATCCTGCTCGCGGCGCGGTTGATCCGGTCGCCCCTGGTAGACGAACATGCCCTTCTTGGTCGAGACGATGTCGCCGCGCTGCAGGCTGTCGTCATTGAGGAGACGTTCGGTCGCGACAAGGTCCGGATCCTCCGGGACCGGCTTATAGAACTCGGGATGATCCCGCCGCTCGCGCGAGAGCTCTTTGGATCTTCGCCGTGCATCTTCGATACGCTGACGCCACTCGTCACGGCTGACTTCCGGCTCGCTTGGTGGGAGATAGTCGTTGACCGAGGGCTCCGGCTCGGTCTGGGCAAAACACGAGGGCGGATTTGCGAGACCGAAGCCGATCGCACCGGCAACGGTCAGGACCGCTCCCGACAACGGCCCAAGCCGCCTTGCATGAGCTAGTGAGGTGTGGGGTCGCGCGGTTCGCACGCTGTAACTCCAGGGCAGAGCAACAAGAACGAGCAAGGGCCGGAAACTTCTCGTCTACTCCATTCAATGTATACGTTTGCCGATTGCACGAAAGCCAAATCGCGGGCAAGCTTTGTGCTTTAGCGCGCGAGGGTATTGACCAGTGGTCCGCAACATTACTTTCCTGATTCTGGCGATCTTTTTGGGGACTCACTTTGCAGCGGCAGGCCAGATCGAATACCCGCAAGTGATCCATACGCAATACGAAGCTGTCGATCAGAAGACCGGCGGTCACTTCGTGCTGTGGTCAGAGCGGGAAAAGATCTTCTATGGCCTCGACCAGAAGCTTTTCCCGGGAGCTCGGTTTGTCGACATCACCCAGGTAACCCCAAGCGTGGGTTCGATCACGCTGACCTATGTCGAGGTGCGGACCGTCAGCAGCACGACCTCGGATTATTTGTACCTGGCAGGAAATGTCCGCTTTCGCGTCAGTGGAATGGCGCTCAAATCCAGCAACTTCCCCAGCGGCGGCGGAATGACACCCAACGCACAGTAGCCAGACTAGCGCCTGCTCGACCCGCTACCCCGCGATCTGTTGCCATAATAGGGACGTGCGCGCCCTCCGCTGACCAGAGGTGGCTGAATCTGGCTCGGAATATTCGGCGTAGCCGTGCTCGGCGAGGGCTGCGAGGGATTGACGATGATGACATTTCGGTTGGGCGTCGACGGATCATTGACACCCTGGGCCAAAGCGCTTGGGACCCAGATGCTTGGGCCCAACGTACTTGCTGTTACAAAAAGCGCGACTGCGGTCAGGACTAATCGTTTCATGAGATGTCTCCCAAGCGAGAACGTCGGGGAGGCGATCACCGTTCCTTCACGGTCGCTTGGGCGTCATTGCCGAGGCACGGCGATCAGCTTGCCGTCTCTCCAGACCCCCTGAGCCGCCATCCCGCTCGGCAGCTTGCCCGGCGCCAGGGTTCGAATGGCTGTGGGTCGGGAGGCGCTCTGGGCCGTTTGGGTTTTCTTCGTAGGGGTCGTCACGATGCTGGTGCTCGTCAAATTGGCTTTGTCCTTGGTCCCTTGTGCAAAACAAGGTTGCACAAGGAGAGCCACAAACGTGAGTGCTATGAAACCGTCGCGCATGATCAACATACCGGAAAGAGGAGCTCGTCGAACTGTCACAGCTTTCTGCCCAAAAGCAAGCCCCCGAAGCTGTTCGACAAGGGCTCTTGCAAGGTTGGCGATCAGAGCGACTTTCGCAGAGATGGGATTTGACGCCGAAAAGCCTAGCGAAACAGCCTGTTTCGGGTTATTTGATCGGCCTTGATGACGGACCCCAGCGACACCGCCGCCAGCGCGCCAAATACGCACGCGATCAAGGCCGGGTTTGTGCGTCTACTGTCCGGGCGAATTCGCGACATTTCCGGCGACCCGCGGCAGATCCGGGAAATTGTGTACGAGCTTGCCCGGATCAAGCTTCTGGAACAATTCACCTATGGCGACGCACGGGAATCACGCGAGCTCCAGCAAGTGCTCGAACGCGCCATTCGGGACGTCGAGCTATCATTTGAACGCAACGAGCGCGACGCGCTGTCCAAAGCGCCGGAGTCGGCCCTAGACGTCGCTTCGCATCAGTCGCCACTCGATCCCCCGGCTCCTCAGCCCGTTCCGCCTTCGCCGCCCGTCCCGACGGCGGCGGAAACCAGGCGCGGTTCTGTCGCGCGGCCCGGACCGCTCGACCAATCTCAGCGAAGCGGCATCCTTAACTCCCTCATGCGATTAGCCGCCATCCTGGTCGTCATTGCCGGCGCCAGCGCGGCGGTTACTTATTGGCCGCGGTTGAGGACGCAATCCCTCTCATTGTGGCAGTCCACGACGCTGTCCAAGCGCACCTCGGCAAGCCCCGAGCCTCAACCCACCGTGGCTGTGACTCCATCGAGCGGTGAGAGTGTCGAACGGACACCGGATCAACCGAAGGAGCCGACGCCAGCTGCGCAACCCTCGACGCCGTTGCCGACAGCGTTTGGCGTCTACGCCCTGAGCGAGGGCCAGCTTCAGGAGCTCAAGCCGGTCGCCGGGAAGATTCCGGACCGTCGTGTCGCGATCTCAGCGGCAATCAACACGCCGAGCGCAACGACCCTGACAAGCGGAGATGTCAGCTTCATTGTGTTCAGGCCCGACGGTGGTGTCGATGCAACCGGGACCGAGGTTCGGGTGGTCGCAAAAGTCTCCCGAGCGATGGGCGTCGATGCATCCGGGAAAGCGGCCATGGTCACTGCCGGCGACACCTGGGTCATCCGCAGCATGTCCTACCCTTACAAAGTAGGTCCGGTCGAGGATCAGCCGCGAATGCTATCGCTGCAGCCGGAGCAGGACGGCTTTACGCTTTCGCCGGGTCGCTACGTCGTGGTCGTCAAAGGTATGGGCTATGACTTCACGGTGGCCGGGACGCCGACTGATCCCAACCAATGCGTCGAACGCATCAATGCAACGAACGGCGCGTTCTACTCCCCCTGCCCGCCGCGACGCTAAAGTGGCGCGACGCGTTTCGTTTATTTCTTGGCCTTGGCGTCTTTAGGCGCATCCGCCGGAGCATCATCGACCTTGCCGTTGTTCGCGACGCATTTGCTCAAATAATCGCGCCGCTCCTTGACAGTCCCGGCGCTGCCCGCAGCGGGATTGCCGATTTGCTTTGGGGGAAAGGCCTTGGCCAAAGCTGCGTCGCATGCGCGCGCTACTTCTACCGTGACGGCCGAAGCCGTGACTGGTGCGCCAATAGCCAAAACAAATGCCAATCCCATCGACCTTTGCAAATTTCTGGAGATCACCTGGCTCGCTCCTTCAATCCGTCCGAGAACAGGACGGGACCATATCAAAAAGGACAGAAGAGCCAAACGGCAAAGCGGCGCCGAAATGTCTGGTGGCAGAAGCTGCTCTGCGAGAGATGATGCTTCTCGGGCCGAGATATCCATCGCGCCCGGACCTGCTGCTTTTCACCAGACGGCAGATGCCGAGCCAAAGCCTCGATCCTAGCTATTGAGCTGCGGCGGCTTCAGGTTCGGAAAGCGCGTGAGCATCGCGGTCCTGATAAACCTCAAGTGAGTGATGGTGTTTGCCAATTCCTTGAGCCGCCGCTGGCCGTTGGAGATATCGGCGGCAAAGAGATCTTGATGATGGCTGTCGATCGGCTCCCGTTCGAGATATTCATCGGTGCCGTTTCCGAAGGTGACGGATGCACGCGCAAGTGCGTCATCAACGCGTCGTCCGAGGCCGACCTGCTCCCTCTCCGCATCGCGCAATGCCGCATCGATCGCGACCATGACGGCATCGATTCGAACGCGGTCCGTCTCCGCATCGCGCTCGACGGTACGGGCCTTGAAGCCCTTGTCCTCACGGCGGGAGCTGAGAAAGTTGTGTGCGCGCGCTCTCAGGAACAGCTGAAACATTTGGGCCATCCCACGTTCGAGATTTGGACCGCTAACATCGGTCAGACATAGTTAACAAAGCTTGAACCTTGTGGCCGCTCCGCCTGGCTTTGTACGATCCACGCCCGCCAGGCTCCTTCGTGTTTGGAATAGAGCTCACGCCATCGAGCTTCGTCCGCCGCGGCGGCTCCATCGCTCAGACCGATTTCGGCCGCGATTTCAACCGTCTCTCCCGATGTCACATCCAGCGCTTCGAACTCGGCCGTTTCCGGAAGCGACAGCCCTATCAGCACCCGTTTCCCTTGCGCATCAACGAAATACCTGCGGGGCGCGTTGTGCCTTTCAGTCATTCGAATGAGCCTCGTCCATGATCCAAGGACCTGGAAGATCTTTCAGGTGTCGATCATAGTCGCGAACGAAAACCATCAAAACAAGGATACAAATTATCGCGCTCAACAACGCAATCAGATACGCCATTTACGCCTACCCTAACGCGGGCCCCGGAAAAATCGGGGCGACTAAACTTTCGCTGTCAATCGATATGTTCTAGGTGACGTCGGCTAGGCTCTCAAGAGTTGCGACAAGTTAACCTAACCGTACATGGTTATTTCGATCATGCCACTGAGATCGTCCGGCAAACAGGCCACGCGCGAGATTCCACCATTACGACGGCGACCGACTTCGTCCCGCCCCTGTTGCCGCGGGAGTATAGGGCATAGAGACGATATCTTGCCGATCGCTTTCGCGAGCGCCACGCCCTCGCACCATAGCCGCAAGCAAAACCGCCGGCGAAGATCGAACCCAAGACCACGATTGCCAACATTTGAACGTCCCATTTTTCCGGCGCGTTCCTCCCATTGCATTTCATCTTGTCGTTGTGACGACTTCAAGATCGGCGCCGCTGAAGGTTTTGTCAGGCGACGATGAAGATTGTGCAAGAGTTGATCGAAGTTTGGTCGTCGCCCGACGGCCGGGGGCCCGGAAAGACCAAAACGTCTCACTGTTGAAGTTAAATCCGGCCGGATGTTAATCCGGGTTCACGTCGACGGCCCCGGTCCATGCAGCCTTCAGAATCGCCGGTCGATAAGTTCGGCTTCGAACCACTCAAAACACGGCGACGGCCGCTGCTGATCAGCATTGAAATCTCCGTGATAATACGGAGCCACGAAGTCCGGATTAGACGCGTTAAGGTTGAGCGGTTAGCTTAATCCGCGTTGTTTGTTGCGAAGTCTCACCGATCGCTTATCCCATCGTCTCACCGGGTTTCCCCAAGCTCGGCCCCACCCAAGCAAAGCCGTCGAGCGACATGGGTCCGCTTGGCGGCTTTGTCTTTGTCTCGACGAGAGGATGATTTCGGTTATGGCGCGCAAGCCCTGGTCGTTCAAGGAAGACCGCCGGCTGATGGAGTTGGCCAAGTCTTCGGCTTCATTGGAGGAGGCGGCGAAACAGCTCGGACGATCGCCCGATGCGATCAAGCGCATGGCCTTGCGCCTTGGTCTTTCGTTGAAAACGAAGGCGAGGAAAAAGGCCTAGGCGTGCGGCGGTGTTTCGCCAACGACGTCATGGATGACCGCGGGCGCGCGATCTCCGATTCTGACGAAGAACGAATGCGACGTGTTGCTCATCGGACTGGAGCCAGGACTCAAGCCAAGGTGAGACCACCGTCCGCTCGAAAGCCTCGAATCCAGCTGCATGAAATAAACGCGCTCTAACCCTGTTCGCCAGGGAACCGAACCAGCGCGCTCGCGTTGACTCCAACTTCATCGCGAGGTCTGGCCGTGGCACATCTTGCCATTTCCGTCATTCTGGTCTGGTTGGCTATCAATATCGCCTTCGTGGTCTTGCGCTTGCGAGCCACCCGGCCACAGCATGGTGGCAGCACCCGGCAGGCTCCCATCGCGCCCTACAATCCCGCACCCGCTTCCCTCCGCCATCGAATGGGCCGCCAGAACTTGGGAGCGGAAGGTTAAGAGGCATTTTCGATAGGGCCCCGGCCCCGGGGGCAGACGGGTCACTTCGCCTGCCCAACCCCCAAAGGCCGGTTCCACATGCCCCGTCCGGGCATTAAACCCTATTTTAGCGCGTCCTGACTAAGATCGGCCGACGCTTCCCTCTGTTCCGCCGGGCCGAATGAGATTGCAGCGACCGACTTTCGCATTTGCGGCGCTTGTGCTCGCGAGCACGGCCCTGTTCGGCGCGGCCGGCCACTTTGCGGCAACTTCGTTCATTCGGTACCAGCAGACCCATCAGCTCGACGAATTGACCGAAGTCGTTCTGCGTCGCGCCGAATTTGCGGTCGATTTTGCCGGCGCGAGCCTGGGCGAACTCGCGCGGCGCGACCTTGCCGATTGCGGGCCCGCGACGCTGCAGGCGATCCGGCTCCACGTCTACCAGCGCTCCGCGATCAAGGACGTGCGCCTCGTCAACCCTGATGGCTCGGTGATCTGTTCGGCCTATTCCGAAACGCTGGAATTCGACAAGGGATGGATCGACCGCCGCGATATGCTTCCCTCGCACGACAAGAGCCTTTCGCTCTTCCGTGTCGAGCAATTCGGCGGCGATGCTCTGGGCGTGCTCAAAGACATCAATGGCAATGCCGCGTTGGTCGCCATTCTTGGCGTCAACGCCAGCCTGTTCGACATCATGCCCGCCGAGTTGCGCGCCCATAGCGAAGTGATCCTCGCCTTGAGCAACGGCGAGAAACTTGGCGAATTCCTGCTCGATCCCGACAAAGCCTTGCAGGCCCCGATCGATCTCAACAAAAATTCCGCTCGATTCCCTCTCCATGCGACCATCCGCCTCGAACGCGGCATCCTCTCGACGTGGAACAGCGAGGCCTACTGGCCGGCGTTGGCCATAGCGTTTGCAATCGGCGCGCTTTTCGGCGAGCTTTTGGCGCGGAGCCGCCGCATGGAAGGGCCCGTCGCCGATCTCGATCGCGGGCTGGCCGCGAACGAATTCAAGCCGTACTACCAGCCAATCTTCGAGCTCAAGACCGGTCGGATCAAGGGCTGCGAGGTGTTGGCTCGGTGGCTGCTCAAAGACGGATCGGTCGTGCCTCCGATGAACTTCATCCCGCTCGCGGAATCCAGCGGCCGCATCGAGGTCATGACCTGGCAGATCCTGCGATCAGCGCTGTCGGATCTGCAACCGTTGTTGAAAGCGAACAAGGATTTCAAGCTCTCCCTCAACGTCGTGCCAAAGCATCTCTTGAGTGCAGGCTTCATTGAAACGCTTCGCCGCACAGTCATGGCGGCGCACGTCTCCGCGCGCCAGATCGTCATCGAGGTGACCGAGCGCGACGAACTCGACGACCTCGCACGCGCCGCAGCCGTGGTCAGCGAACTCAGGGACTACGGGTTTCGCGTCGCCATCGACGACGTCGGCGTCGGTCACAGCGGGCTATCTCGGCTCAAGGGCCTGGGCGCCAATACAATCAAGATCGACAAATTTTTCGTCGACACGATCACCGTGGACGCATCGACTGCCACGATCGTGGAGATGCTGGTCGCACTTGCGAAGGACCTCCAAATGACGGTGGTCGCGGAAGGCATCGAGACGGAAGAGCAGGTCCAGGCGCTTATTTCATCCGGCGTAGAGGAGGGGCAGGGCTATCTCGTCTCCGCCCCACTGCCCTTCCCGCGATTCAACGAGTTGGTCGAGTCACGCTGCTTGGCGCAGAGCGCTAAATTGCCGACCGACGCGGTGTTGGTGGCCTGACTGGATTGAGCCGTTAACCCGAGACGGCAAAACGCGCCGCACCGGGCGCCCTGCTCAATCAGCCTTAACGATACTCTCATCTTTCAACGCGGCCTGGCTCCGGTCCGGCTATGGTCGTCCAATGCGCCGAAACCACCTTATCGCAGCCGCAGGAATCTGCTTCGCGCTCATCGTCTATGCCACGCTTGCGAGACTGGCGGGGAGACCCGTGCTTATCGGTCATCACGAGGCTTATTGGGTCGTCGTGATCGAGCGCTTCAGCGCCTACGGGTTGCTGGGATTTCTTTTGTCCTTCCTGTTGCCCGGTCGGCTCACTCTCGCATGCGCGCTTGTCGTGGCGGTCGCAATGGGACTCGAAATCCTGCAAGCAATGACGCCCGATCGTGACCCGGGTTTCCTGGACGTGCTGCAAAAAGCAGCAGGCGGGACCGTCGGGGTCCTCCTCGCTCAAACAATCCTGGCCTTCTTACCGAGACCGCCCTCCTGAGCAGATGCCGGGTCTGCGCGTCCGCATCGGGAAGTTACCGTCCTTATTTTATCATTTGTCCGCGTAGTTCACCGCCCGGGTTCGCGGCCGTATGAATGTTCGCGTACCATTTCCCGGCCAGCAGATCCGCAGCCTGAGCTTCCGTGAGTGTTGCGCTCCCCTGAATCGGACTTTGCACCGTCTTGAACGGCAGCACGATGCCGGCGTTCTTGCCGGGCTCCACGGGGCCATGGAAATGTGCCCCCATGACTGGCCCGGTCAAGCCGGAAAAGCTGACCGTATAGGTGAGGGTCTTCGCCTCGGTATCGTAGGTCGCCTCGGCGTTGCCTGTTCCAGGCGAGTTGTTCGGAGGCACTTCATTGCTGCCTTTTAAATCGGCCTGCAACTTCACAAGCTCTGCGTTTGCCGTTGCGGTTGTCATGATGATCAGCCCGCCCAGCATCGCCGCTCCCAACAGTGTCGCGTAGCCTCGATCGCTGTCGTTCCTCATGGCATCCTCCTACAGGCTCTGCGGCCCGCTGCGGTTAACCCGGCCCGCAATGGAAAATCCGGATGGAGATTTATGCCTGATTCGGAACAAGCATCGCGAGAATCTCGGCTCCTCGTGCCCGGAGCGTGCATGCGGGGGCTAAGCCGACCAGCGCCGGCCCTGGAACTGGTTCGGCGACAGGAGTTCTGCCATCTGGCGATGGGTGGCCTGGAGCGCCTCGATGGCGCCGTCCAGATCAAAACCGGCGTCCCGGACAGATGCGAAAAATTTAGCCGTCAGCGCCAGATCGAGCTTAACGCGGGTTGCGCCATCGCGGCTTTTGCGGCGGTCAAGTGACAAATGGATGGCCCGCATTCTGGCCTCGGCAGGCGTGCAGCCACTAAGCCCGGCGAGTTCGTCATAAGTCATCCAGATCTGTGCCATGTTTCAGTCACTCCTTTACTCGGCATCAGCTTATTTTTCGTGCTTAAAGCTTCGGTTGCCGCGATGCGCGCGCCGACCGTTTCGCAATGATAGGGTCAATGCGAGCTAAACGAAGAAGGACAATCGTGGCGAGCCCCCGGTGGGTTGCATACGGCGAAGATCAATCTATGCTCACCAGATCGATCAACTGTCGAACTGAGGCAATCGCATTGGGACAGGTCACTTCGGAAACCCTCTCCTTGAATGATGTCGTGTCCCGTGGTGCCACGCGGCGTGTCCCCGCCTTCGGCAAGCGTTTCGAATGGTTGACGCTTGCGGTGCTCGTGCTGTGTGCCGATTTGGTGCTGGCCGCGGACGCATGGATGATCGTTGATTTCACCTCGAGGTAAGCAGACATGACCGACCGACCGACTGTCCTCGTTACAGGAGGCGCAGGCTATATCGGCTCGCATGCCTGCCGCGCCCTGACCGCGGCCGGCTATCAGCCCGTCGTTTATGACAATCTGTCGACAGGTCATCGCGGGTTCGTCGCCGGCCCGCTGGTAACAGGCGATCTGCTCGACGGCGCCACGCTGGCGCGCGCCTTCGCCGAGCACAAAATCACGGCGGTCATGCATTTCGCGGCGGCGAGCCTCGTCGGCGAGTCCATGACCGACCCGCAAAAGTACTACATCAACAATGTGCAGGGCACGCTGTCGCTATTGCAGGCGATGCGCAATGCGGGCTGCCATCGTATCGTGTTCTCCTCGACCGGCGCCGTCTACGGCAATGCCGATTCCAAGGAACTGCCGGAAGACTTCCCCTGCGCGCCGATCAACCCCTATGGCGCATCGAAGTGGATGATCGAGCGCATGCTCGCCGATTACCGCGCCGCTTACGGCTTCGGCGCGTTCTGCCTGCGCTATTTCAACGCCAGCGGCGCCGATCCTGCCGGCGGCATCGGCGAATTGCGTGACAATGAAACCCATCTCATTCCGCGCGCCATGATGGCATTACAGGGCCATGTCGATTTTGCCGTGTTCGGCGAGGACTACGACACGCCCGATGGCACCGCGATCCGCGATTACATCCATGTCACCGACCTCGCCGCGGCGCATGTTGCGGCGCTGAAGCTGCTGGAACAAGGGCATGCCGGCGGGAGCTTCAATCTGGGCACCGGCTCCGGCTTTTCGGTGCGGGAAATTCTGACTGCCATCAGGCAGGAGACCGGGCGCGAGGTGCCCCACACCATGAAACCGCGCCGCGCCGGCGATCCCACCTATCTGGTCGCCGATCCCTCCGCAGCGCGAAAAGTGCTGAATTTCGTGCCGCGACATTCGGATCTGCCGACTGTGATCCGCACCGCCTGGGCCTGGCACCAGAGGGCTCATCCGCTTAAGCAGCCCTGACGACATCGTCGAAGTCGATCAGGCGGGATGAGACGTGGCCTTATGGTCTATTCCGTTCTGAGCCGAGCGATCCCGGCGCAAACGGATGGCGCGATCGCGAGCGGCCGTCGAGACCCTTGGGCAGCTTGTCGGCGTTGAGCTTCACGACCGCACCTCTGGCCTCAACGGCGGGCACCTCGTCCTGGCTGTAAATCAGCGTCGCCTCGAAGGTCACATCGGGCGCCTGCTCGGCCGTTCCGGAACAGGTCGCCATGGCGCCGCTGCACACGCCCGAGAGCTTGACCTCGACTTCGTCGAGCCCGAACACGGTCGGCGGCCCCTCGGCATGTCGCCGCGTGGTCAGAACCGCCGTGAAGCGCTGCTCGTCGATTCGGTAAGAGCCGCCATACGTGAAGAAGCTGTCGCTGCCGGAGATTCGTCCCTCCGCCAGATGCACGACGCCCGTGCCCTGACCGCGCGGGGTCCTGAACCAGGCCGCATATTTGCCGTCTCTCAGCATGAAAACATCCACCGTAAAACCCAAACGTATTTGCGACCAACTCTGGGGCGCGACAATGACCCGCGCGGGGAGCATTCCGCCACGGTTAACGTCCTGCAAAGCGAGCCAGTCAAATTGCTGCCGACGCGCAGCGACGCGGGCGGGCGCACGTTCCCCCGTGCAGCGGGCAAGAAAGCTGGACTTCGTTGGATACCGCGCTAAAAGCGATCGGCGTGCCGACTTCGTTTGGCAGCTTGCATATGACCGCTCTCAACTCCAACCAGTTCGTGACAGCCAGCCTTCCTGTCGCGATGGGACAAAGTCGTGGAGATCGCGGCCGGTCAACAGACGACGCCGCACCAGAAGACCGAGCCACGCTGGCTCTCATTATCACGCTCGCGCCCATTATAGAGAGTGCAGCGGAGGGCCACCCGGTCGGGGCCGTCCCAGCCGAATGAAATTATCCATCCGGCCAACAGCTTGCCGGCGCACTGTTTTCTCCGGTCGCCGGTTTGAACCTCTTCCTGATAGAGTGCACCAATATCTGAGAGTGATTCCGGTCACACTTGCCTGGGCGTTTCGCTGCTAAGCATCGGGCCTGGACGGGGACCGGGCAAGTATCGGTCGAATTGGATGAGAATTCCCATGAAAAGCCTGATCGGCGCTGTTGTCGGCGCGTGCTGTCTTGCTGCCCCCGCTTTGGCGGAGACCCCGGCCGCCATCGTCGAGGAGGTGCAAGGCAAGGTCGACGGTGTCGCGTTCATGGATTACGTGGCGCCGGGCAAGATCATCAAGCTGGGGCCCAAGGCAACCATTACGCTCAGCTATCTCAAATCGTGCCAGCGCGAGACCATCAGCGAAGGCGTCATCATGGTCGGCACCGAGCAGAGCACCGTGCAACTCGGTGAGGTCAAGCGGGAAAAGGTGCCCTGCGATACCAACGCGGCAAAACTGTCGGAGCGCGAGGCGAACCAGAGTGCCGCGACGACCTTCCGCACCATGCGGTCGGACGCCAAGGGCAGCGCTCCGGCCAAGCTGCCGACGCTCTACGGCGTCGCGCCGTTAGTGCAGGCCAAGAGCGGCAGCACCTTGGTGATCGAACGCACCGATGGCAAGGAGCCCACGATCAGCGTGCCGCTCAAGAGCGAGACGATGGTCGGCGGCAAGTTCTATGACTTCGCCAAGGCCGGGAAGTCGCTGACGCCGGGCGGCAGCTATCTCGCCATCCTCGGCACCAAGCGTTATGCCTTCCAGGTCGATCCCAGCGCCACGTCGTCGCCGACGCCGATCGTGGGACGCCTGCTGCGGCTCGAATAGGCAGCTAGCGACGGGGCGATGCGGCGGATCGGCAGACGGGACATCGTTGCAGCGATCCTGATTGCGCTTCTTGCAGGCGCCGTCGTCACGTCTCCGCCGTTCGAGACGCTGCAGGGCCTGTCGCTCGACATCCTCACGGCACTGCGCGGCAAGCTCGTCGGCGACCACCGCGATCCCGCGACATCACCGGTCGTCGTCGTGGCCATCGACGGCGAGACCTACGACACTCCGCCGTTCAAGGGATCGCCAACGCAGACCTGGACGCGCGAGATCGGCCGGGTGCTCGGGAGTATCAGCGACGGCGGTGCCAAGGTCATCGGCTTCGACGTCATCTTTCCGAGTTCGATCGAGCAGTCGGAGATTCCCTTCGGCGACGCGCCGCTCGGCGACCGTATGAAGGGTTTTGACCGGGACTATCTCATAGCCTTGCGGAAGCTTTCCGACAACGGCAAACTGGTCCTCGGCGAGATCCTGAGCAACGACCATCCGGACGCGCCTTACTCCGCACAGCGATTTGCGGTGAAGAATGCTGTCCGTTCCCTCAACGTCCATACCGACACTGATGACGTGATCCGGCGAATGCCGCTCAGCTTCTCGATCGACGGTAAGCCGGTCCCCACGATGGCGGTCGAGCTCGCCGCGCGCGCGCTCGGTGGAAAGCCCGAGATCGCACCTTCCGGCGCAACCGAATTGTTCGGTTATGCAATTCCGAGCGCCGTGCCGAACACACTGACGCTCAATTTTCGACGACTGGGCCGCGACATTCCGACCTTCTCCTTCGCCGACCTGCGTGCCTGCGTGGAGAAAGGTGACCGCGACTTCTTCCGTCGCGCCTTCGACGGCAAGGTCGTGCTGCTCGGGACCGTCCTCAATTTCGCGGACCGCAAGCTCACCTCGATGCGGCTGTCCGGCGGGTATGACGGAACGCCGGGGCCACGATGCGCCCTGCCCGTCCCGGCGAACACCGCACAGAAGGCTCGCAGCGACATTGCCGGTGTCTTCGTGCATGCCAACGCGGTGCGAAATCTGATCGAACGCGATGCGGTGACCGAGCTCGGCTTTCCACTGCGGAGCATTCTCACCATCGTGTTCGCAGCGATCGTGGCCTGCGCGGCCTGCGTGCTCGCACCGGGTGGCGCACTGATCGCATGGCTCGGCCTCACCGCCGTATACGCCGCTGTGGCCGTCGGTGCATTCGTCCATGCCTTGGCGCTGCCGTTGACCGAGCCGGCACTCGCAAGCCTTGCCGGACTCGCGATGATGATCGGCTACCGTTTCGTGCTGGCCGATCGTGACGAGCGTTTCCTGCGCAGGAGCTTTGCGTTCTATCTCGCGCCCGAGGTGATCGAGACGATGGTAGCCTCCGGCAAGATGCCGGCGCTCGGCGGCGAAATGCGCAACGTCACGATGTTCTTCTCCGACCTGAGCGGCTTCTCCTCCATCGCCGAGACGATGACGCCGGGCGAGCTGGTGACGCTGATGAACGAATATCTCTCCGCCATGACCGACATCATCGAGAGCCATGGCGGTTATGTCGACAAATATATCGGCGATTCCATCGTCGCCATGTTCGGTGCCCCCGCCGACGATCCGGCCCACGCGCGCAACGCCGTTCACGCGGCGCTGAAATGTCACGCAAAGCTGGCGGAGCTCAACGCCGGCAGCGCCGCCTTCGCCGGCCACGGCCTGTCGCACCGCATCGGGCTCAACAGCGGCGAGGCCGTGGTCGGCAATATCGGCTCCCGCCGCCGCTTCAACTACACCGTGATGAGCGACACCGTGAACGTCGCCTCGCGGCTCGAAGGCGCCAACAAATATTATGGCACCGCCATCATGGCGTCAGAAACGACTGTCGCGCAGACAGGCGATACTTTCGCCTGGCGCGAGCTCGACGCCATCAAATTGATAGGACGCGGCGAGGCGATCAAGGTGTTCGAGCCCCTCGCGGACAAGGGCACGGAGAGTGCCGGGCAGACGAAGGTTGCCGCCGCGTATGCGGAAGGGTTGGCGTGCTGGCGGGCAAGGGAGTTTGCGAAGGCGGCTGATGCGTTCGGGCGAACGGCGGAAATGGATCCGGCGTCAGCGCTTTTTGGCAAGCGCGCGACTGCGCTCGCTACAAATCCACCGGGGTCGGATTGGACGCCGGTGAATATTCTGGAAGGAAAGTAGCGCAGCGTCGCACCGCTTTTCGGGTCCACTCCACGCTAGAACGGCAGTCCCACATAATTCTCCGCGAGCAGGCGCTGTGCCGTCTCAGACGAAAGGAGATATTCCAGCTCCGTCTGCTGGAGCCGGTCCTCGTATTCGAGCCGGTCGGGGAAGCGATGCAGCAGCATCGTCATCCACCACGAGAAGCGTTGCGCCTTCCAGATCCGCGCCAGCGCCTTGGCGGAATAGCCCTGGAGCCCGGAATCATCGTCGTTCTGATAGTGCGCGAGCATGGCGTGGTAGAGATAATAGATGTCGGAGGCGGCGCTGTTCAGCCCGCGCGCGCCGGTCGGCGGCACGATGTGGGCGGCATCGCCGGCGAGAAACAGGCGACCGTAGCTCATCGGCTCGGCGACGAAGCTGCGCAACGGCGCGATGCTCTTTTCGATGGACGGTCCCGTGATCAGGCGGCCGCCGACCTCGTCCGGCAGACGACGCTTCAGCTCGGCCCAGAACGCATCGTCGCTCCAGTCCTCCACCTTGTCGGTGAGCGGCACCTGGACGTAGTAGCGGCTCAGCACTTGCGACCGCAAGGAACACAACGCGAAGCCGCGCTCATGTTTCACATAGATCAGCTCCGGCGACACCGGTTTCGTACGCGACAACACGCCGAGCCAGCCGAACGGATAGATCTTCTCGTATTCCCGCAGCACGTCCTTCGGGATCGACTTGCGGCTGACGCCGTGAAAGCCGTCGGCGCCGACGATATAATCGCAATCGACTCGGACGGTCTCGCCATTCGAACGATAGGTCACGTAAGGACGGTCCGAGGTGAGATCATGCGGCGTCACGTCCTCGGCATTATGCACGACGTTGCCGCCGAGGCGGTCGCGCGCCTCGTAGAGGTCGCGCGTCAGCTCGGTCTGGCCGTAGACCAGCACCGAGTTGCCGCCGGAATGCTTGTAAAGATCGATCTGGGACAGCACCCCATCATGGGCGATCTCGAATCCCTTGTGGATCTCACCCTCGCGGTCCATCCGCTCGCCGCACTGAGCCTCGCGCATCAGCCTGGCGAAGCCGTGTTCGAGCACGCCGGCACGGATCCGGGCAAGCACGTGGTCGCGGCTGGATTTTTCCAGCACGACCGTGTCGATGCCCTTGAGGTGCAGGAGCTGGGACAACAGCAGCCCGGAGGGCCCGCCGCCGATGATACAGACCTGAACTTTCATTTTTGCGTCCTCCTCTGCACTTTCTTGCAGATTCAGCGCCGCTGACCGATGGAGGCTTTCGTCTTTATCTTGTACTATTCGAACATGAGACGCGCAGCCCCCGCCCCGGCGATCCGGGTCTACAATTTGTTCGGCGAGTCCGGCGATCTGCCCGATGTCGTGCATTGCGAGACGATTGCCTCGCGCTCGGTGCTGCACGACTGGACGCTGGCCGTGCACCGCCATGCCCGGCTGCACCAGGTGCTGCTGATCGAGCGCGGCGGCGGCGAAGCCACGCTCGACGGGCGCGTGGTGCAGCTGAAGCCGATGCAAATCGTGAACGTGCCTGTCGGCCACGTCCACGGCTTCCGTTTCGTGCCAGATACCCAGGGCTGGGTGCTGACCATCGCCGCGGAAATATTGGACGAAGCGCTGCTCGTCTCCGAAGGACTGCGCGGTGCCTTGTCGCACTCGGCCGTGATACGCGGCACGCCGCAGATCCGGACCACCATGAAGCAGATCTTTGCCGAACACGCCGCGCGCGATTTCGGCCGAGCGCATGTGCTGCGTGCACTCTCGGCAGCCATGATCGGGCTGGTGGCCCGCGCACTCACTGGCGAGAGCGGAGGCAACGGCACGGCTGAAAGCGGACTATTCCGCCGCTTCGAGGCGCTGCTGGAACAGCATCATCTGGAACGCTGGAGCGTTGCGGACTATGCGGGCGCGCTGTCGATCACGACGACCCATCTCAACCGGGTAACGCGGACGGCAACCGGCGACACCGCCTCGCACCTGATCCTCAACCGGCTGATCCGCGAGGCGCGGCGCAACCTCGTCTACACCAATTTGCCGGTCTCGACGATCGCCTATGCGCTGGGTTTCGAGGACCCCGCCTATTTCAGCCGGGTCTATGCCGCCGCCACGGGCGTGTCGCCGCGCGCCTTTCGCGCGCAGCTCCACGGCGAGGAAGGCTGACAAATCGGCCGATCGATCAGGCGCGCCTGTGGTCGAAGGCCACGCTGGGAACCGCAATGGCCTTTGTTGCCAGCGCTGCCACTTAACCTTCGTATATGGGGCCCTATCCTTTGGATAGGCGCCCTTTACCTCAGTACAATTGAGTAGGGAATGCGCGCGCCTTAGCCTGGCTGCATTCGGCGCCCTGGCGCCGGTGGGCATTGTATCCTCCCTAACCTGGGCGCAAGACGGCCGCCCCTGTCCGGTCGTCTGCGCTGCTTTTTCGGCAAGCCATCGGTGGCTTCAATGTTTTTCCGGCCGACACACCGCCCCCGGCGGTTGGACCGGCCACCTTTCGCGTACAACTGGAGATTTGTGCATAATGTCTTCGATTGAGAAGATCGCACTCTTTATCGATGGCTCCAACCTCCATGCCACCTCCAAGGCGCTCGGCTTCGACATCGACTACAGGCGACTGCTCGGCGAATTCCAAAGCCGAGGTGCGCTGTTGCGGGCCTTCTACTACACGACCGTCGTCGAGGATCAGGAGTATTCGTCAATCCGTCCGTTGATCGATTGGCTCGACTATAACGGATACACCGTCGTCACGAAACTCACGAAGGAATTCGTCGACGCCATCACCGGCCGCCGCAAGGTGAAGGGCAGCATGGATGTCGTCCTCGCCGTAAATGCGATGGAACTCGCCGAGCACGTCGATCAGATCGTGTTGTTCTCGGGCGATGGGAATTTTCGTTCGCTGGTGGAAGCCCTGCAACGCCTCGGTGTCCGCGTGACGGTCGTCTCCACACTCTCCACTCAGCCAGCCATGGTCGCCGACGAGCTGCGCCGACAGGCGGACATATTCATCGATTTGGCAGAACTGCAACCAAAAGTGGGGCGCGATCCGGCCAATCGGCCGGGATCGCGCGAGATGCGTCAGTCACCGCAATTCCGCGCGCGCGTAGCGATCGATCGCGGCGACCAGGTGGAGTGAACCTTCGGGCGGCGGCTCTCACACGTCGAAGAACACCGTCTCTTCCGGCCCCTGCAAATTGATCGTGAAGGAATACACGATCTTGCCAGCGCGTTCGCTGCGCTTTGCGATCAGCGTCGAGCGCCGGACCGGATGCTCGATCAGGTTGAGCACGGGGTCGGCGGCGTTGGCGGCCTCTTCGTCCGAAAAATAGAGGCGCGTGTTGAGACCGATGTTGATACCGCGCGCGACAATCCAGACATTGATGTGCGGCGCGCCTTTGCGGCCCGTCTTGTCGATGATCGCGCCCGGCTTGATGGTCTCGAAGGTGACGAGACCGCTCTCGAAGTCGGAGCCGCCGCGGCCCCAGCCACGAAATTCCTCGTCCAGCGAGCCGATTGACCGATCAGCCGGATGGTTGTAGCGGCCCGTCGCGTTCGCCTGCCAGATCTCCAGCAGCACGTCACGCAGCGGCGTGCCGCTGCCGTCGATCACCTTGCCCTCCAGCGTGATGCGTTCGCCTTGCGTGTTCGGCGTCACCAGCACATTGGAGAAGTTCCTCTCGAAAATGTCGAATCCGGCCATGGCCGGGATCAACCCGATATGCACGTAGGGCCCGGCCGTCTGCGAGGCGGTTTCCTTGAGGTAGTTGAGCGGCTGCGGCATGGACCTAGTTCCCTGCGGTGCGATTTTCAAAGTAAGTGGAGCGCCGGCCGCGCAAGACGATGTCGAAGCGGTAGGCGAGCGAATCGAACGGAGTCGATGCATTGAGGTCGAGCGGCGCGACGAGGCGCTCCAGCGCATCCTTGTCCGGGATCGTCGTCAGGATCGGGCAGACCGGGATCAGGGGATCGCCCTCAAAGTACATCTGGGTGATCAGACGTTGTGCGAAGCCCGAGCCGAACACCGAGAAGTGGATGTGAGCGGGACGCCAGCTGTTGACGTAGTTGCGCCACGGATAGGGCCCCGGCTTCACGGTACGGAAATAATAGTAGCCGGTGTCGTCGGTCAGTGCGCGACCGCAACCGCCGAAATTCGGATCGATCGGCGCCAGATACGTGTCTTTCTTGTGCCGGTAGCGACCGCCGGCATTGGCCTGCCAGAACTCGACCAGCGTGTTCGATACGCCGCGGCCGGTCTCGTCCAGCACGCGGCCGTGGACGATGATGCGCTCGCCGACGGGATCGCCGTCCTTGGCGTAGTTGCGGATCAAATCATTGTCGAGCGGGCCGAGATCGTTGTGCCCGAACACCGGCCCCGTGATCTCCGAGACCGAAGTCTCAAGCGACAGCAACGCGTGGCGCGGCGAACGCAGCACCGAGGATTTATAGCCCGGCGCGTGCGCCGGCGGATGCATGGAGCGGTCGCGCTGGAAGAAGCCGCCGTCACCGAGCGGCGGCGTGAACGGCTCGGGGCGGTTGAGGCGGGGATCCCGCAAGGCTGGCGCCTGGGCATGCATCGGCGTTGTCTCTCCCTGAAGAGCTCCCGTTGGGGCGCACGATTTATCGGGACATAATGGCGCCGGCTATTCTCAAGATAAATAGATCGATTATAATGAATTCCATGAAGAAAATCGATCATTTGGCTCTCGATGGCCACGCGCTGGAGCTGTTCCTGGCCGTGCTGGAAGAAGGCTCGGTGACGGCGGCCGCAACGCGGCTCGGCCTGACGCAATCCGCGGTCAGCCACGCCCTGAACAAGCTGCGGCGGATCGTCGGCGATCCGCTGTTTGCCAAATCCGGCCGCGGCATTGTCGCCACGGCGCACGCCCAGGCGCTCGCGGCAAAGGCGCGGGCGCTGATCGACGAGATGCGGAGCTTTGCCGGCGGCGTTACGTTCGAGCCGGCGGGCGCGCAGCTTTCGCTGACAATCGCCGCGAACGACTTCCAGCGCGACCTGCTGCTTCCGCGGTTCTTCGATCATGTCGCAGCGCAGGTGACGAGCCTGAACCTGCGCGTGATCCCCTCGCAGTCGCCCTCGCCGGCGATGCTCCGGGAAAACCGCTGCGACCTGCTGATCACGCCGCTGCCGCCATCCGGCGTGGACATCGTGCAGAAGCGCCTGCTGCAGGACCATTACGTTTGTTACTACGACCCCAAAGCCCGTGCTGCGCCGGCTACGCGCGGTGCCTATCTCGCGGCGCACCACATCACGGTGGTCTACACTGACAATGAGCGGCTCGACTTCGATCGCCGGCTTGCAGCCAACGGCTTCCACCGCGACATCGCGATCTCGGTGCCGAGCTTCTCCGGCGTGCCGTCCTTCCTGCGTGGCTCGCAAATGCTGGCGAGCATGCCGAGCCTGCTGGCGCCCGGCGTCATGCACGGCTTCGCGCAGGTGCGGATTCCGCTGGCCTCGCGCACGCGAACCCTAGCCGAGCTGCCGATGTTCATGGTCTGGCACCAGCGCTATCAGAAAGATCCGGCCCACCGCTGGATCAGGAACCAGCTCGAGATCATCGCGGCGACGGCCGCGGGCCGCTGAACACCCCGGCTGCGGCGCATAAGCCACACCCAAGTCCTGTGTGATTCCGCAAGGAAAACGCCGCCTTCGCGAACCAGCAGTTGCACGAAGAAAATACGGGCTGAAATCATAAAATTGAAGCACAGTGCAACCTACGGGTCATCCTGGCGAAAGCCAGGGCCCATACCGCGTGACCTTTCGATAAGAATCCGTCCGCGGTGACAGACTGAATTGCTTCGCTGCGCTCGCAATGACGGAGCAAGGGCGAGCATCCCCTTCTCCAACTCGCATTTCAAATCGCAGACACGCCTTCGCGTCCTCGCGGCGCAATATTGTGAAATGGGATTGACGGCGTGGCGGGGTGTTTTACGCGACGGGACGATGGGCCGATTGACAACACACTCACAGCTCCGGACGCGCTGCAGCGTAAAACGCTGCTACGCAGGGCCGGGACCCAGGAGCGACACGGCGTAACGCCAAGATATGCGCCCCGGCTCTGCAGCGCACCGCTGCACCGGATGATGCTTCGCATCGCCGGGGAAGCGCTGCGCTGCGTCCGGGGCACGAGACCTTGCTACGCCACCGCAGCATCCGGCACGCGGGCGGCTTCCATCGGCTGCTTGCCGCGGATGAGGTCCGAGGCGCGGTCAGCAATCATCATGGTCGACGCATTCAAATTCGCCGAGATCATGCGCGGCATCACGGAGGCATCGATGACGCGGAGGCCTTCCAACCCGTGAACGCGGAGCTGGTCGTCGACCACCGCCCAGGTCGAATCCACCGGGCCCATGCGGCAGGTGCAGCCGGGGTGGAAGGTGGTGGTGCCACGTTCGGTGGCGGCGGCCAAAAACTCGTCGTCGGTATTGATGTTGGGTCCCGGGAAATCCTCGTAGGCGTAATAGGGCGACAGCGGCGCGCTCTTCAAAAGCCTGCGCGCGAGCTTCATGCCGCCGACGATGACGCGACGGTCGAGCTCGGCGTCGAGATAGTTGGTCTGGATGATCGGCGGCGCGAACGGATCAGACGAGCGGATGCGGACATAGCCGCGGCTCTCGGGGCGCTGCTGCCAGGAGGCCACGGTCATGCCGGGCTCGTCCTCGAGCTGGCCCTGCACGCCTTCCTTGTAGCTCGCCGGTGTGAAGGTGAGCTGGAGATCGGACGAATCCGCACTCTCGCCGGAGTGCCAGAAGCAATAGACCATGGTCGGCGACAGCGAGAGCAGGCCGCCGCGCGTGGTGGCCCATTTCAGCGCTTCGACCCAGAGCGACAGACCACGGCGGAGCTCGTTGATGGTCCTGATGTCTTTGACGCGCGCGACCGTGCGCGGGGCGTAATGGTCCTGCAAGCCTTCGCCGACCGGAAGCGCGTGACGCACGGCGATGCCGTGGGCCTGCAACAGATCCGGTGAGCCGATGCCGGACAACTGCAACAGCTGCGGCGAATTATAGGTGCCGCCGGACAGGATCACTTCCTTGTTGGCGCGGACCTCGACCGGCGTGCCGCCAGAGCCGCCCTTCATGTAGCGCACGCCGACGGCGCGCTTGCCTTCGAAGATGATCTCGGTGGCGTGCGCGTGGGTATGGACATGCACGTTCGGCCGCTTCATCGCCGGCTTGAGGAAGGCGGTGGCGCCGGAGACGCGCAAGCCCTTATCGATGGTGCGCTGGCAATAGGAGACGCCTTCCTGCTTCGCGCCGTTGTAATCGGGGTTGCGGGGGATACCGAGCGAGACCGCTCCTTCCATGAACGCTTCGCAGAGCGGATCGCGCCAGTTCATGGTGGTAACGGTGAGATTGCCGTCGCGGCCGCGGTAAACGTCCTCGCCCTCGCCGATGCGCTTCTCCAGCCGCCGGAAGTAGGGCAGCACGTCGGCATAGCCCCAGCCGCGATTGCCCATCTGCGCCCAGGTGTCGAAATCCATGCGCTGGCCGCGATTGTAGATATGGCCGTTGATCGAGGACGAACCGCCGAGCGTCTTGCCGCGCGGCGCGTAGATGCTGCGCCCGCCGGTCCAGGGCCCGACCTCCTGCTGGTAGGCCCAGTTGATGCTCTTCATGTGGAAGGTCTTGATGAAGCCAGCCGGCAGATGGATGTAGGGATGCCAGTCGCTCGGGCCCGCCTCGAGCACGCAGACGCTGGTGGCAGGGTCTTCGCTCAGGCGGCTGGTGAGCACGCAACCGGCGGAGCCCGCGCCGACGATCACATAATCAAATCTGTCCATGGTGCCTCGGCCGCCTCTAGCGCGGCTTGTCGTTGAGTTGATAATTCAAATGCGTTCGCACCGTCGGCCATTCGGCCGCGGTGATGCTGTAGACCACAGTATCGCGCAGCGTGCCGTTCGGCGCGACCTGGTGGCTGCGCAGGATGCCGTCCTGCTTGGCGCCCAAACGCTCGATGGCGCGGCGGCTCTGGTGATTGAAGAAGTGGGTGCGGAATTCCACCGCGATGCAGTCCAGGGTTCCAAAGGCGTGGGTGAGCAGCAGCAGCTTGCACTGCGTGTTGAGTGGGCCGCGCTGCGCGCTCTTGCCATACCAGGTCGAACCGATCTCCACGCGGCGGTTGGCGGCATCGATGTTCATGTAGGTCGTCATGCCCACGATCTTGCCGTTGCCATCGAACACGGTGAAGGGGAGCATCGAGCCCGCGGCCTGAAGACCGAGCCGCCGGTCGATTTCCTTGCCCATGTTGTCCGGCGTCGGAATCGCGGTGTACCAGATGGTGGAGAGCTCACCATCCTTCACGGCCTCGATCAGCCCCTCGCGGTGCTGATGCGACAGCGGCTCCAGACCGGCATGCTGTCCGCGCAGGGTGATAGGATCAGGCCAGGGCATTGCAGGTCTCTCTCTGTTGTCATTGCGAGCGAAGCGAACCAATCCAGGCTGTCAGCTCCTCATCCTGAGGAGCGCGGCACGCGCGTCTCGAAGGATGAAGGCCCTGCTGGTGGCCTCGCCCTTCGAGACGCGCGCGAAGGGCGCGCTCCTCAGGGTGAGGGTCTGCCGGATTGCTTCGCTCCTCGCAATGACGGCTTGGCTCACTTGTTCAGGAAATTCAACGGCAAACCGCCGCGCGGCCAGTCCATGGCGATCAGCTCGCCCTTGCCTGAGAGCGTGATGTAGGCGGTCTTCAGCTCGGGGCCGCCGAAGGCGATGTTGGTGGTGACGCGGTCGCCGGTCGGGACCTGCTCGACCAGGGTGCCATCGGGCGCGATCACCGAGATGCAGCCGGAGACGAGGGTGGCGACGCAGACATTGCCGTTCGCTTCGACCGCCAGCGAGTCGAACATCTGGTAGCCGCCGAGGCCGCAGATCGGTTTGCCCCGCTCGCCGCGATAGATCACGTCGCGCGGCTTCAGCGTGCCGGGCGCGGACAGCTCGTAGGCCCAGAGCCGGCCCGTCGGCGTCTCCGCTATGTAGACGGTGGCCTCGTCCGGCGACAGGCCGATGCCGTTTGCCGGCAACACGCCATGAACGACCTCGACGATCTCCTTCATGCCGGGCTTGAGATAGTACATGCCGCCGACGTCCATCTCGCGCGCGCGGCGCTTGCCGAGATCGGAGAACCAGAGGCCGCCCTGCTTGTCGAACACCAGATCGTTCGGCCCGCGCAGATCGTGCTCGCCGCAACGCGTCACGACGGTTTCGATCTGGCCGGATTGCAGATCGACGCGCTGGATCGAGCCACCGAGGTAATCGTCGGGCTGCGGACCCGGCATGATCATGTTGCGGGTCGGGATCCAGGAGAAGCCGCCATTGTTGCAGATGTAGATCTCGCCGTCGGGGCCGAGAGCTGCACCGTTCGGGCCGCCCGGAATCTTCGCAACGATCTCCTTGCGCCCGTCGGGATGGATGCGGGTCAGGCGCTGGCCGCGGATTTCCACCAGCACGACCGAGCCGTCCGGCATCACGACCGGCCCTTCGGGAAATTCGAGGTCGGTGGCGAGAACGCGGACGTTGGACATGTGGGACCCTCCCGGCTGCTTGTTATGACTTGCACGGGATGTCCGGCACGGGCCCCACACGCAAGATTGCCTGCGGTTATGACAAAGTCGCCGGGGCTTGCCAAGCAAGCGGGATGGTATGCCAGCGTTGCGCGCTAATCTCGCACGGGTATCCAAATCTCCAGGCCGCCATTGCCGGTGGCGGGATCGAAGTTCTCGTCGTAGCGCTCGAAATTCGGTGCATCGGCAGCCTTCAGGCCGGAGGCCGGCAGCCACTGATTCCAGATCGCGTTGACGGTACGCCTGATCGAGGCGACGTGGTCGGCGTGGGTGAACACCGCGTAGCGCTGTTCGGGGATACGGATACGGCCGAAACGGCGCGGCAGCTCGGAGAAATCGGCGACCTCGACGCCGGCGATGTAGTCGAAATTGCCGGCATCGTCGCCGTTGCAGCAGACGCCATAGGCGACGGGCCCAACGCGCGCGGGAATGTCGGCGACCTCCTGGTGGAAGCGCTGCCACAGTCCAGGAATGGCCGCGCCGTTGTCGCAGGAGATGCGCTCGTTGATGCCAGCGACGAGGAAGGCCCTTGTGGTTTCGAAGCGCGGGGCGGCGAGTTTGTCTGCGATGGTTGAGTCCATGAGGATCGGCTCCTGAAGCTTGAGATGGCCGGTGCATTGCGCGGCCCGCACCGCTTCGGGCGTGGTGCCGAACTGGTCGCGGAACGCGCGGGTGAATGCTTCGTGCGAGCCGTAATCCGCCTCCAGCGCCAGCGACAGGATGTCCGGCGCGCCGTTCGCAAGACTGCGCGCCGCTTCGCTCAGCCGCCGCGCGCGCACGTACCGCATCACCGGCAGGCCGGTAGCCGCGGCAAACGCGCGCACGATGTGGAACCGCGACACGCCCGATATCGCAGCGATCTCGTCGAGCGTCATCGGCTCGGCCAGATGGCTCTCGACATACCAGAGCGCGCGCTGGGCTGGGTTCATGGCGTTTCTCTCGTTCGAAGCGCGACCATGATGCATGGAAGTCCGCGGGTTTCGCTTGATCGGCGTTGCGGTCCCGCAAGAGGATAACGCCGGACCAGCCTCTGGCAACGTCCGGGCGTTCATGGCTACACTCGGGTTGTTCTTGAAACCGCTCATAAGAAAGCAGGAGGAACCGTGTCATGAAGATCACCGATGTGCGGCCGCACCATATCCGCATCCCCTATGACGCCGGTGTCGCGAGCTTCCGTCAGGGCGCCTCCGCCATCACCGCCCTCGACATGGTGATCGTCGAGGTCACCACCGACGCCGGGCTGACGGGCTGGGGCGATGCCTTTGCTTATGTCTGCCCCCGCACCACGCGCAGTGCCGTCGAGGAAATGATCGCACCGCAGGCCCGCGGGCTGGAGGTTCCCGATGCCGCCGGCATTCCCGCGGTCATGGAGCAGATCCAGCGTAACCTGCATCTGTTCGGGCGTTACGGCATCACCATGTTCGCGATCTCCGGGCTCGACATCGCGCTGTGGGACCTCGCCGCCAAGATCAAGGACGTGCCGCTGCACCGCCTGCTCGGCGGCACCAGGCGCCCGGCCATTCCGGCCTATGCGAGCCTGTTGCGGATCGGCTCGCCCGACAATATCGCCGCCGAATGCAAGAAGGCGCTCGCGCTCGGCTACGGCGCCATCAAGCTGCACGAGACCACGGCGCCGGCGGTGTTTGCCGCCCGGGCGGCGATCGGGCCCGGCATTCCGCTGATGGTGGACATGAACTGCCCGCTATCAGGCGAAGAGGCGATCGCGTTCGCCAGCACATGCCGGGACGCGCAGCCGATGTTCCTGGAGGAGCCGGTCTGGCCGCCGGAGGATTTTGCGGCGCTCGCCGAAGTCCGCAGCAAGGGCGGGCTCGGCGTCGCCGCCGGCGAGAACGCCTGCACGGAATATCAATTTCGCCAGATGATGGATGCGGGCGCGGTCAGCCACGCCCAGCCGTCCGTGATCAAGGTCGGCGGCATCACGGAATTTCTCAAGGTTGCAGCGCTCGCAGATCGGGTCGGCGTCGAGGTCGTTCCGCACTCCCCGTATTTCGGCCCCGGCCTGCTGGCGACCTTGCATCTCCTGGCGGGGCGCGACGACGGGTTCGTCGAGATGTTTTACCTGAAGCGCGAGGCCTGCCTCTGGGGCGGCCGCGCCGATGTCGATGCCACCGGCCATGTCGCGGTGCCGACCGGACCTGGGCTCGGCCATGAGCCCGACCGCAGCGTGATGGAGCGATATCGCGTCGCCTGAGCGCGGCGGCTATTTCGCCGCATCCTTTGGCGGCGGCGCATCCTGTTTCTTCTTCACATCCTCGGCGGTCTTCGCCTGCGCGGCCTGGAGATCGCCGAGCGTCTTCTGCAAACCGGCCACGGTCGTCTTCAACGCATCGATCTGGCGAGCCGCGGCGTCCAGCTTCTGCTGGTGATCGAGGTTCAGCTTGGTGATCGTTTTCTGGAGGAAGTCGACATTGCTCTGGAGGCAGCTGGTGCGGCGCTCCATGGTCTTCTCGACGGTGCAGATCTCGATGCCGGGCACGTCCTGCGCGCGGACCGACACAATCGCCAGCGTGGCGAGTACCATCGCGAAACAAGCGCCGGTGCTTCGAAGCAGCATGCAGGTTCCTCGTCAAATCAATCACGGCAATGTGCGCTTTTTGCACGCAGCCTGTCGAGGCTACCACACTCGCACCGCATTCTCGCGTTGAGCTTGCGGCTGTTCCCTCGGACGGGGAGCGATGATCTGCACGCGGAGGAAATGGGCGCTCCTTTCGCGGCTTTGTTTAGGGGAGTTTTTGATGGCAACGCGCGACAGACGACTGGCGGAATTCGACGGCGCCGGAGAACCGCCGCCTGGCCTTGCAGTCGAAGTGCTGTGCGAGGACCACAGCGGGACTTATCAGCTGCCGTTCGCCTGCCGCTATGTCGAGGGACGCTGGCAGAACCACACGGCTGGTGTCGCAGTCGAAGCTACCGTTATCGGCTGGCGCGTCCCGCGCATGAAGCATTCGGGCGTGGCCTGAGCACTGATTTCTGTCTCAAAATGCAACGGGGCCGCGTCCCGTCTTAACCTTCGGAACGCGGCCCGAACGAATCACGTCCGAATCAGCCGCAGGGCCCCGTACGCGCCTGTTCACGGCTAGATGTCGCAACTGGCCACCAGGCGCACACAATATCTGCGCAGCGCCTGAGCAGGGCCAGCCGGCCACCGGCGTCAAAAGTTAACGGCTTCAATGACATGACGGCTGGGTGCGGCGGTTGGATGCTCGCTCCCAAAACAGGCAGATGGCAGCCGGCCTGCCTAATATTCGACCTCGAGCTCCTCGATCTCGGCCGGCTCATCCCTTGCCGCCGCGATCCATTCCTTCATCTCCGGCATGGCCATGATGGTATCGGCATAGGCCTGCAGTTGCGGCTCGAGCTTGACGTTATAGGTCACGAAGCGCGTCACTACCGGTGCGTACATCGCGTCAGCCATGGTGCGGGTCTCGCCAAACAAGAAGGGCCCGCCCGATTTGTCCAGGCAGTCGCGCCAGATCGCCCAGACGCGATCGATGTCGGCCTGCGCGCGCGACCAGATCTTGAAGCCGGGGAAGTGCCCCTTCAAATTGACCGGCAGCGAGGCGCGCAAGGTGGTGAAGCCGGAATGGATTTCGCCGCAGATCGAGCGGCAATGCGCGCGCTGGACGCGATCCGCGGGCAACAGCCCTGCATTCGGCATCGCCTCGTTGAGATATTCGCCGATCGCCAGCGTATCCCAGACGACCGCGCCGTCGTGCCGCAGGCACGGCACCAGGATCGACGACGACAACAGCAGGATTTCGGCGCGCGCCGACGCGTCGTCCGGCGCGGTGACGATCTCCTCGAAATCGAGCCCGGAAAATTTCGTCAGCAGCCAGCCACGCAGCGACCAGGACGAATAGTTCTTGCTGCTGATGGTCAGTGTCGCCTTCGCCATGTGGCCTTCCCTCACGCCTGTGACTCACGCCTAAGACATGCACCCCGCCCGGACTGCGGGAGTGCGCAGCGCCTGTGCTTCCCGCAAAAAGAGCAGCAAGCGACGTGCCAATCTTGAGGGCGGCCCATCCCGGGTTTGGCTCCGATATTGCATAGCAGCACGGGACAGGTGGGCGTTTCAGTATGATGTCGATGTATTATCAGGCCTTTCAGAACCAAATGGACCTGACGGCGCCGTGGCGGTCGGGCGCTTCGTCCGCGCTCAAATTCCTCAATCTGGTGCCGCAGGGCTTGTCGGATCAGGTCGTCGGCCGGCTGTCGGCCGCGCTGGAGCTGATCTCCCGCTCCACCCTCACCTATCACCGTCCCGCCTACGGCATCGACAGCGTCATGGTCGGCAATCGCGAGGTCGCCGTGACCGAGGAGATCGCTTACGCGACCCCGTTCGGCTCGCTGCTGCGTTTCAAGAAGGAGGGCGTGGGCGAGCAGCCGCGCATGCTGCTGGTGGCGCCGATGTCCGGCCATTTCGCGACGCTGCTGCGCGGCACCGTGAAGACGCTGCTGCAGGACCACGACGTCTACATCACCGACTGGCACAATCCGCGCGACATTCCCCGCAGCGAGGGCCGTTTCGGGCTCGACGACTACACCGAGCATCTCATCGACTTCCTCGGCCAATTGGGCCCGCGCCCGCATATGGTCGCGATCTGCCAGCCCTCGGTCTCGGCGCTCGCGGCCGCCGCGATCATGTGCGAGGGCAACCATCCTTCGCGGCCGGCGACGCTGACGCTGATGGCCGGCCCGATCGACACGCGCATCCAGCCGACCAGGGTCAACGAATTCGCCAAGAGCAGGCCAATCGACTGGTTCGAGCAGAACCTGATCAACTACGTGCCGATGCAGTGCCGCGGTGCCTTGCGGAAAGTCTATCCCGGCTTCGTGCAGCTCACCGCCTTCGTTTCGATGAATCTCGAGCGCCACATCAAGCAGCATATCGATCTCGCCGATCACATCGCCAAGGGCGAGAAGGAGAAGGCGGCCAGCATCAAGACCTTCTACGACGAATATTTCGCCGTGATGGATCTGCCCGCGGAATTCTACATCGAGACCGTGCGCGACGTGTTCCAGGAGCATCTTCTGCCCCAGGGCAAGCTGATGCATCGGGGACGTCCGGTGGACACCAAGGCCGTCAGCCGCATGGGGCTGATGACGGTCGAGGGCGAGAAGGACGACATCTGCTCGATCGGCCAGACGCTGGCCGCGCAAGACCTCTGCACCGGCGTGCGCGCCTACCGCCGCGTTCACCACATGCAGGCCGGCGTCGGCCATTATGGCGTGTTCTCGGGCAAGCGCTGGAACAACGAGATCTACCCGCTGCTGCGGGATTTTGTGCACGTGAATTCGTAACCCGTCAGCCCCTGGCCCGTACGTCACGAGCGAACTTCAACGCGCATTGCAGTGAGGCGACCGGAGATGCTGGGGCAGGATCTCGACGCCTCTCCTGACCAAACGGCCAGCTAGAGAAACCGCACGTGCCTAATGCACTTGCTTGAGCAGCTCTCTGGCTTCAACGACTTCGGGAAGATTGCGCTCCGCATCGAATTCAGCGAGCACGGGAGCAAGCACCTCGGATACCGCGCCCGCTCGGCCATTTGTCTTGTGCAGGCGTGCAAGTCCAAGGGCGCTGCGCAGCTCGAAAGTCTTCACCTGTTGGTGCCGTGCGATTTCCAGCGCTCGGTTTAGCGCATTTTCGGCACTGGCTAGGTCCGAAGGATCATGACGCAACAAAAGCTCCCCGTAGACGCGATGCAGCTCGGCATCAAGCCAATGCTGACCGGATTGCCCCGCCCATGCGATCAATCCGCTCAAGATTTCGAGCCCGTTTTCGAGTCGGCCCGACTCTGCATCCGCCATCGCGACATGCATCCCCCAAAACGGCTCACAGAGGTAGCAGTCATTCTCGTGCAGCAAGGTCCAGCCGCGACGCATTTCCGTTAGCCCGGCCATTCCGTCGCCGGCACGCCACTTGGCCAGGCCATTCAGGTAGGTGCCGGCGGCCACATACAGCGGCATCGTGTGGTCGCGAGCGAGACCGAGCGCCAGGATCGTCTCTGTTTGCTGCAACATGCCCCCGCACAGTCCGTCGAACACAGCTCGATGAACAAGCGCATTGGCCTGAGAAAGCGCCCGTTTTTCTCCGGAAGCACTTATCGCTTCCACGGCGAGGCGACGTGCGCGAGCGATCCTGCCAAGCGGCCAAAGCACCAGGGCAAGAAACCTCATGATCACGAATGGGAGATCCAGTGCCGAGCCCCTAAACGTCGCGGGATCCGGCTCGTCACCATAGATCTCTAGTGCCTTCTCAAGATGTACTCTCGCGTTCAAGTAGTCGCCCCCGAACCAGCAGGTAACCCCGCCCGTCCAATGTGCAACGACGGCGGCCACCGGTGAGTCCGGTCGCCGTTCAGCGGCGTTCACGATGGCATCCACCAGCGCCCGCATCGGCGCGAGTTCGCCGTGTGTCAGGCAGGCATTGAAGAGACCCGAATGGACTGGCGCAAGTTCAACCGGATCATTGATGTCGGCTGCGAACTGTCGGGCGCGCGTCCATGCGGCTACCGTTTCGGGAGCGCTGTGCCCGAGGCTGCCCCGTAATGCACGGCCATATGCGATTTGAAGATGTAGCCTACTCATCATCCGGTCGTGCTCATCGGGCAGCTCATCGGCGACGGCAATCGCCTTGCCGAGATGTGCAATCGCCTCGGAATAGGCGGAGCGTTTCAGCGCCTGCAGGCCCGCCTTGCGCCACCATTCGAGGGCGACCTCGTTCAGCCCCGCCTCAGTGAAGTGGTGTGCCAGAACTTCCGGCTCAGTCTCGGCGACGACTGGAAACTTCTCGCGCAGGACATCGCCGATGCGCTTGTGAAGCACCTGCCGTTTGCTCTTGAGCAGGCTCTCGTAGGCCGCTTCCTGAACGAGAGCGTGCTTGAAACTATAGTTTGCTTCGGGCGGAGCCCCGCGACGCACCAGCAGTTCGGCCTCTTCGAGTTGCGCTAGCGCAGCGCTCAGCGTCAGATCATCGCGTCCCGCCACATATCTCAGCAGCGCGTATGAAAAGTCGCGACCGATGGCGGCGCCTATCTGCGCCAACTCCTTGACTGGGGCCAGCCGGTCAAGCCGCGCCATCAGCGAATCCTGCAGCGTCGCGGGAATAGCGAGCGGCGGGAGCGGATTATCGAGGCGATAGCGCCCGGCATCTTCGACGAGTAGCCCGGACTCCAGCACCATCTTGGTCAATTCCTCGACGAATAGTGGGATGCCATCCGTCCTATCGATGATCTGCTTCATCATCTCGCGTGGCAGCTGGCGACCAACGGCCACCTGTTCGACCAGCGCGCGCGAGTCCTGCCGATCGAGTCGGTCGAGCCGCAACAGACTAACGTTGGCAAGGCCCGACCAGGAGGGCTCGAACTCTGGCCGGGATGTCATGAGCACGAGTATCGGCAGGCCTCTGATCCGATCGACCGCGAGATCGAACAGCTCAAGTGTCGTGGCATCGGCCCAATGCATATCCTCGCAGATAATCAGCAGGGGTTGCTCTCGCGCCAACCCCTCAAGCTGATCCAGAAGGGCGGCAAATGTCTGTCGCCGCTGCTGCGCCGGGCTCGAACTCAGCGGCGGACAATGGTCGTCGGTGGGAATCGAAAGGAGAGCCGCAATGAGCGGTGTCGCTTGGGCGACCTGCTGTGTTCCAAGCGCCAGCATTGCCTCGAGCTTGTCGAGCTTTTGCCCAGGCGTGTCGTGCGACCGGATGCCGGCGGCGCGCTCGAGCTGCGCGACAAAGGGATGGAGCGCACTGTTGATATGGTAGGGCGAACACTGATATCGCACCCGGCGGTGCGGCCCCAACGAGGGGCTTTCGGACAGCGTTGCGACAATGCGCGACTTGCCGATGCCCGCTTCGCCAGAAATCAATACCATCTGCCCCTGCCCCTGCCATGCCAGCCGCTGGCGCGAGAGAGTGAACTCGATCTCGTCCCTGCGGCCGACAAAGCCGATCGAGCGTACCGCGCGGACCGCCTCGAAGCGACTCTCGGATGCGATCGCTCCCTCCACCGCCCAGACTGCGATGGGTTCGGCTATGCCCTTGACCTCACGGCGGCCGAGATTGCGAAACGTGAAGAGATCACCAAGCAGCCGGCGCGTCGACGAAGCAACGACGACCGCGCCCGGTTCCGCCAGGCTCTGGAGCCGAGCGGCGAGGTTTGGTGTGTCGCCGACGGTTGCCTGTTCCTCTGACGCATCTCCGCTGATGAGGTCACCGACCACCACAAGCCCTGTCGCAATTGCGATGCGCAGTTCAACCCGTTCGTCGGCGCCTGTTTTGAGCTGCCCAATTGCGGAGATAGTGTCGAGACCCGCTCGCACTGCGCGCTCCGCATCATCCTCGTGGGCGCGAGGATAGCCGAAATAGACGAGTATTCCGTCGCCGACGAATCTGGCTATCCTGCCGTCATAAGCCGCAACGACGCTCGCGCAGGCGGCGCGGTAGGCCCGGATCACTTCCCACATATCCTCGGGATCGAGACGCGCCGAGAGCGCGGTCGAGCCGACCAGATCGCAAAACATAACGGTGAGGTGGCGCCGCTCGGCGTCCTGAGGAGGCGTCGGCGATGCGATCAACGCGGCTGGATCGAGGTCGGCAATAGCACGCAGCATTTTGCGGCGATGGCCTAGCAGGACTCCGAGCTTATCAAAGTCCTCGTCCATCAGTTCGGGGAGGATGCCCACGTCGATTGCATTCTGGGCAAAACGCTCTGCGTATTGCCCAAGCCCCAGTTTGTCGAGCCACTCCGCAATCTGCATTGGCTCCACCGATCGTGTGGTTGGCGGTTAGCAGGATTTTGGACCACGGCGCGGGGACGATATCCCAACATCGCCATGATGGCACGTCTTGTTTGTTGTGCGATAATTTAGGTTACTCAGTACCGACACGACTTCCAAGCCGGGTCGCCGCCCGATGCGAACGACTGCGCTACCAAACATCGTCTTCACGCAGCGTTGCACGACAGAGGTTGCGATGAGTGATCACGACTCACTCGGGACCTGAAGCCGAATCCAACGCTGCGGCTTGTGCTCTCGTCATGACGCCAAGCAGACGTTATTGGGTGAGCACAATTCCTTCATTGCTTGTCCATGCGTGCTTCGTAGTTGCGAGCCATCGTGCCCGCCGCGACTTGGAGCGAAGAACCAACCACCCAACAGCCGGCAACAAAGGCTATCAGCCCATTGGCTGGGTTATGATCAAGGACAAGGATGCTGACGGACAGAGTTGCGGCAATCGCGGCGCCGAACGTTCCGGCCGCACTCATGATCTCAGCCGGCTCGGAACCATTCCACTCTTCCGAGGTGCTCGAAATCGACTTCCGCGCGACACTGCGAGACAAATCAATTCCGACGTAATAGCTAAGAGCTCCGTAGAGCATCGTTATCAGCACGATCCAGCCGCTTTCAAACAGTCCGCCTTTCTCACGCAACAGGGCCGCACCCACATAGAGGCCGCAAGAGGCCCCAACGGCTGCGAGCCCAATTCTTTCAAGAAGATGGGCCGACCTGATCAGACCGGAACGAGCGATCCGAAGATTGCCGGAGCCCCTCGTTAGGGAAAATGCGCTGGAGATTGCATCACTAATTTTCATTGGGGGTCTCCTTCTTAGGTAAGTAGCGGCCTACCGGCCGACCCCGAATAGAGGCAGCCTCGTGGACGCGTTTTGCGATTGCCTTGATTCCAACTTCTGAAAAATCTGTGCTGAGTGATGGGGCTGGCTTGCTCGTGAGCAAGACGAGAGCCAATCCGAAGCTGCGAGCACGCGGCTACGCAGGCATTGCATCTCACCCGTGCCAGTCAGTTAAATCCGGGTGCGGCAATTTCTTGCGGGAGTGATAGCTCGAAAAGAGAGTGGTGAAATATGAGACGGTTCACATAACGCGGTTCCCCGTTGCTCTATCCGATCACAATTTCCGGAGGACAAGTCTGCATCGTCGCGAGACCCGGGAGCGCGGGAGCTGAAAGAGCCATCAGTAAACAAGTTGTCCCGCGTCTCGCCGACATCAGATCTATCCACTCATACCATGTTTTGCCCACGTGAATTCCCGAAGCGCGAGCAAGCAATCAGCAGGATCGGACAAGGCAGCGCGGCTTTGGGAAAGACGCCGGCGCTGCACCAGACCTAAAACCTGGCCATGCCGCTCGCGCCGGAGGCCAAGCCATGTCCGAACTTCCCACCCCCGCTGCAACACCCGCCGCGGTCGTCGATGCATTGAAGGCGGTCGCAGGCAATCCGCCGAAGGTGCGCGCGAGCTTCGCCAAGGGTCGATGTGTGCGCGGGACCTATGCCCCGTCCGATCGCGCGGCAGAGATTACGCGATCGCTGAGCTTCACCAAGCCCTCGCGCGTGCTGGCGCGCTTCTCCGTTGGCGGCGGCAATCCCGGGGTGACCGACACCAACAATCTCGTCCTGCGCGGCTTCAGCTTCAGGCTTGGCGACGATGCCCATCGTTCGGACATCCTGACGGAAACCGCTCCGGTGCATTTTGCACGGACGCTCGACCAGATGCTCGCCTTCCTCGAGGCGCGCATTCCGGGCGCGGACGGCAAGCCTGACATCGAGAAGGTCCGGGCCTTTTCCGCGGCCAATCCTGAAACACTGAACCAGGCGAATTACGTCGCGGCACGCCGGCTGCCCGGCAGCTTTGCCGGCACGACTTATTGGGGCGTGCACGCCTTTCCCGCGACGAACGCCAAGGGTGAAACCCGCTTCATCAAGTTCAAGGTCGCGCCTGTGGGCGGTGACGTCACCTTGAGCGAGGACGAAGCGAGGGCGAAGTCGGCTGATTTCCTGCATGACGATCTCGTGCGGAGGATCGCAGCCGGCGATGTCCGCTTCAACGTGATGGCCTTGCTCGACCGTCCCGGCGATCCCACCATGGACGTGACCCTGCGATGGCCGGACGAGGACAACCGTGAGCAGGTGCGGCTAGGGACGATCGTCATCACCAGCCTCGAGGCCAACGAGGCCTGCGACGGCTCCATCTTCAATCCCGCCAATCTTGCCGACGGCATCGGCCATCCGCCGGACGAGATCTTTGCGGCGCGCCGCACGGCCTACACGATCTCGCTGGCGAAGCGCCGGTAAGTTCAAGTCTTGTCCCGTCCGCCATCCGTTTCGCGGCGCCATGCGCCCGGACTGACGCCGACGATGGACGAGAACACGCGCGTGAAATGGCTCTGATTGGCAAATCCGGCCGATATGGCAATCTCGGACAACGGCAGGTCGCGAACTGTCATAAGTTGCTTGGCCGCCTTGACGCGCTGCTGAAGCAGCCATTGATGCGGCGGCAGTCCGGTGGAGATCCGGAACGCGCGTGAGAAGTGGCTGACTGACAGACCAAGCTCGGTCGCGATCAGCTGCAGCGCGATCTTGCCCGAGAGATCGGAATCGAGCCGGTCACACGCACGTTTCACCTGCCATGGCGCGAGACCGCCGCGGCTCGGTTCTGCGGCTGGCTTCAGCCCACCATAGGTCTGGGCGACATGGGCGGTGAGCGCAAGCATCATGTGATCGACGAAAAGCTGGTTGGTCTCGTCGGGCCGGCACAGTCCTTGCCGCAAGGAGGCACCGACATGTCGAACGACCTCGTCGTCATGACCGACACCTGGCTCGTAGCTGAGCTCGCCAACGCGCGGCCCGCCCGGTTGCCTGGCAATGCCGTTGAGCGCCGAGCGCGGCAAATAGAAGAAGAGCGAGTGAAACGGCTTGTCGATCACATAGCGCGGGTCGCGCTTGAGGTCGTACAGATAGGTCGCACCTGCGCGAACATCCGCCTTGGTGACACAGCGGCCCTCCTCCCAGCATTCGCAATCCGGATAGTCGCGGAGTTTCAGGCTGAGGAGATAGGCATCTTCCGCAGCCAGGGAACCGGAAATATCCGGCGTCGGATCGTCATTGCGAACCTCGGTGACCGCGAGCTCGGCGCTGTGCAGCGAACGCGTGATCAGGACCGGTGCTTGCTTGGAGCGAAGGCCCTGCCCGAGCCTCTGCCCGTAGACGCCTGCTTGTGTCATTCTAGTAAATCCATCCGTAAAGGCACGCCTTCGCCGGCCTTCCCGAGATCCGCGCATTATCGGAGATCGACGGCCAACGGTCCAGCTGCAGCGCATAGCACGAAGCTGGCGCGGCCGGCCGTCGCACCGGGTCGCGACGCGATGATTTCATTGTGATTTCAGCGTGATGTCACAGGCCCGGCAGGGCGAAAGACAACACCGTTGACCTGCCCGGCAGATCGCTGCGCGACCTCATCGTGCATTTTGGAAAGGATCTGCGGCCTGCGCACGTCAGTTGGACCATTCCTCGCCCCAGATCTGGACGACGTGGCCCGGCGACACCTCGCGATATTGCCGAACGGGTGGCTGGAAGTCGGCCGCGCGCACCGGGCTTCTGATCTCGTCGTTCGCTACCTCGCGCCTGGTGCCGCGGCGCGCTGGATCGGGCACCGGCACGGCCGCCATCAGCTTCTTCGTATAGGGATGCTGCGGATTGCCGAACAAGGCCGCGCGCGGACCGGTCTCGACGATCTCACCGAGATACATCACCGCGACGCGATGGCTCATGCGCTCGACCACCGCGATGTCGTGGGAAATGAAGAGATAGGCAAGTCCCATGCTGGCCTGAAGGTCCAGCATCAGATTGACGACCTGTGCCTTGACCGAAACGTCGAGCGCCGAGACAGCTTCGTCCGCAACGATCAGCTTGGGTCCGAGCGCGAGCGCGCGGGCAATGCAGATGCGCTGGCGCTGGCCACCGGAGAATTCGTGCGGAAAGCGCGCGGCCATGTCGGCGGTGAGACCAACGCGAACGAGCAGGTCGGCGACCTTCTCCCGCGCCTGCGACGCCGTGGCGAGCCCGTTGGCGAGCAATGGGGCCGCAATCGCCGTTCCCACCGACATGCGGGGGTTGAGGCTCGCGAACGGATCCTGGAACACGATCTGCATCTGCTTGCGAAAGTCACGCAAGGTGCGGGGGTTCATGGCCAGCACATCCCGCCCGTCGATCAGAACGGTGCCGCTGTCCGGCTCCGTCAGCTTGAGAATGGAGCGGCCCGTCGTCGACTTGCCGCAGCCGGATTCGCCGACCAGCGCCAGCGTCTCCCCGGCGCGCAGGGTGAAGGAGATGTTCTCGACCGCATGGACGCGGCCCGAGACCTTGCCGAACAGGCCCGAGCGGATCGGAAAGCGCGTCGTGAGGTTGGAGACTTCGAGCAGCGGTCGCTCGGCAATCGAGACCGTATCGGGCGTCTCCGCCGGCTCGTCCGAGGTTCCCGTTTGCTTGTCCACGATCGGAAAACGCATCGGCCGCGTCCGCCCATCCATCGAGCCGAGGCGCGGCACGGACGCGAGCAGTGACCTCGTATAGGGATGCGAAGGGGCTGCGAAGATGCGCGAGGTATGGTCGGTTTCCACCGCCTGGCCGCCATACATCACCACGGTGCGGTCCGCGATCTCGGCAACCACGCCCATGTCGTGGGTGATGAAGAGGATCGACATCTCCTCTTCCTGCTGAAGCTCCTTCAGAAGCTCCAGGATCTGGGCCTGGATCGTGACGTCGAGCGCCGTGGTCGGCTCATCCGCGATCAGCAGCCTCGGCTTGCAGGCCAGCGCCATCGCGATCATCACGCGCTGGCGCATGCCGCCGGAGAAGCGATGCGGATGCTCGTGGAAGCGCGATTTCGCCGCGGGGATGCGAACACGATCGAGCAGGCGGATGGTCTCGACCTCCGCCGCCGCACGCGACAGACCGCGGTGCTGGATCAGCGCTTCCGCAATCTGGAAGCCGATGGTCAGCACCGGATTGAGGCTCGTCATCGGCTCCTGGAAGATCATGGCGACTTCGTTGCCGCGAACGTCCTTCATGCTCGCTTCGGGCAGCGTCAGCAGGTCGCGGCCGGCAAGCTGGACGCGGCCTTCGACTCGGCCGTTCTCCTTCGGAATGAGCCGCATGATCGAGAGCGCGGTGACGCTCTTGCCCGAACCGGACTCGCCGACGATCGCCACCGTTTCTCGCGAGGCGACATCGAACGATACGTCGCGGACGACGGGACTCCATTGCCGTTCGCGCATGAAGGACGTCGTCAGGCCGGAAACCGACAGCACCGGCGACTGCGCGTTGGCAGCGACGTGGTCAGGCACGCTTGCGCCGCTGCTCATGCATACCCCCTAAGGCCTGCCGCGGAGACAGCGCGCTCCCTCCCCCGCTTGCGGGGGAGGGTTGGGGAGAGGGTATCTCCGCAGTCGAGAACCCCCAAGAGGAGAGAGCCCTCACCCGCGCCTTCGGCGCGACCTCTCCCGCAAGCGGGAGAGGTAAGAGGACCGCGTGGCTGGATCGATGTCACCATCATCATCGCATCCTCAGTAACCGCGCTTACGATCGACACGCCCCGGCAATTCTTCACCGCGGCGGTGGCGCGCGATCACATCCAGCACGAAATCGACCGCCGTATCCGGCGTGGTCATGCTGGCATTGTGCGGCGTGACCAGGATGCGCGGATGGCTCCAGAAAGGGTGACCCGCAGGCAGCGGCTCCGGCTCGGCGACATCGAGGACGGCACCCGACAACGCGCCGCTGTCGAGCGCTGCGAGAAAGTCGGCTTCGACCAGATGCGGGCCTCGCCCGACGTTGACGAGCGACGCGCCGCGCGGCAGGCGCGCGAACAGATCCGCGTTCAGGATGCCGCGGGTCTCATCGGTCAAAGGCAACAGGCAGACGAGAATGTCGGTCTGCGCAAGGAAATCCGGCAACGTCTCCATGCCTGCGCAACAGGCGACGCCCTCGATCTCGCGCGGCGAGCGATTCCAGCCGAGAAGTGGAAAATCGAAAGCTCTGAGCCGTTCGAGCACGGCCTGGCCGAGTTGGCCGAGGCCCATCACGCCGACGCGCCGACGTTTGGCCGGCGTGATCCGGATCTCGCGCCAGACCTGTTCCTTCTGCTGGGCAATGAAGGGCAGGAGGTCGCGATGCAGCGCGAGCACCGCCATGGTGACGTATTCGACCATCGTCTCGGCAATGCCCGGCTCCAGCATGCGCACCAGCGGAATGTGCGGCGGAACTTTTGACGCGTCGAACTGGTCGACGCCCGCACCGACCGAGAAGACGAGCTCGAGATTTGGGAAAGTCGTCGCGATGTCGTCCGGCGGCACCCACGCCACGAGATAGCGGACGTTGGCGGGATCGCCGATGTCGGGCCAGAGCCGGAACGGCACATCGGGCGCGCGCTCGGCGAAGAAGCCCGCCCATTCAGCGCCGCGAACCATGTTGGCCTTGTAGAGAAGCGTCATGCCGCAAAACCCTCAGAACGGGCTGACCGGCGCGAGCCGGCGGCCATCAATCAGGCGCTTGTGGCTGTAGGCCGCGGGATCGACCAGCGGCGTCGCTCCCGTCACGATGTCGGCGGCGAGCTTGCCGGCCGCAGGACCGATGCCAAAGCCGTGGCCGGAGAAGCCGGTAGCGAGGAAGAAGCCGGGCATGGCGTCGACCGGCGAGATGACCGGGATGGTATCCGGCGTGCAGTCGATCGTGCCGCCCCAGGCTTCCGCGATCTCGATGTCCTTCAATTCAGGATTCGACTTGATCAGCGAAGCCAGCGCGGCATTGACCAGCGACATGTCAGGCGCGGGATCGCGCACGCGCTCGGTCTCGAACGGCGACGGCTTGTCCAAGCTCCAACTGGTGCCCCGCGTGAGCTGGTCGAAGAAGGATTTGCCGAATGACAGTTTCAACCCGTTCTTGCGATGCAGATAGGTCGGCCAGAAGGTTCGCGCGTAGCGGAACAGATCGGGCGACAGTTCGACCGTGCCGCGGTTGCGCAGCGCCAGCGTAAAGCCGCCGTCGAGGCGGCGGCGGATGCAATAGAAATCGGTGCCGAGCGCACCGGAGGTAATCTCCGGCCCGGGCGTGGTCCGGCACGCGGTCGCATTGACAAGGCCGATCGGCAACTCGATGCCGTGGCGGCGGCAGAATAGCGACGACCAGGCGCCGCCGGACAGCAACACCGATTGCGTGCGAATGGTGCCCTTCTCGGTGACGACGGCGCTCACCCGTCCGCCCTGCGTTTCAAGTCCACGCGCGGCGCAGCCCTGATGAATGGTGACGCCGTGTTTTCGCGCGGCGGTGGCAAGCGCAGGCACGGCCATCGAGGGCTCGGCGCGCCCGTCGCTCGGCGTGTGCAGGCCGCCAACCCATTTTTCGGCGTTGCCGGGCAGACGCTCGGCGACCTCCGCCGGCGTCAGGACCGTGGAGTGGACCTGCATCTCGCGCGCCGTTGCCGCCCATCGTTCCCAGCTGGCGAGCTCGTCCTTGCTCTTTGTCAGGAACAGCACGCCCGTGCGGCGGAAGCCGGCATCGACGCCGGCATCGTTCTGCATGTCTTCCCACAGGCGCAGCGCCTCGCGGGCCAGCGGGATCTCCTCACGCGCGCGACCCTGCTGGCGGCACCAGCCCCAATTGCGGCTCGATTGCTCGCCGCCGACATGGCCCTTCTCGACCAGGGCGACGGAGAGACCCTTCTTCGCGAGATGATAGGCCGCGGAGACGCCGATGACGCCGCCGCCAATGACGACGACGTCCACCTGCGCCGGCAGGCGTTCATCGCTGTTTATACGGGTGAGCGGCGGGGACATGGGGCACTCCAGATATTCAGTTCGATCGGAGCAAGCTTGCTCATCGCTAGTTTGCAGATCATGGGATGTTCATTCGCGGATCGAGCGCGTCGCGCAGGCCGTCGCCGAGAAAGTTGAAGCTCGTCACCGCCAGCGTGATGGCGAGGCCCGGCGCAATCGCAAGCCAGGGCGCGCTGGTAAGATAGATCTGCGCGTTGTTGAGCATGTTGCCGAGGCTCGCGGCCGGCGGCTGGATGCCATAACCGAGATAGCTGAGATAGGATTCCAGCAGGATCGACTTGGCGACGTTCAGCGTCGCCGCCACCACGATGGGCGCGATCGCATTGGGCACCAGTTCGCGGAACATGATCCGCAGGTTCGACGAGCCGAACGCGAGTGCAGCTACCGCAAACTCGCGTTCCCGCAGCGAGCGCACCTGGGCCTCGACGACGCGGGCCACCCACATCCAGGCAGTTGCCGCGATCAGCACGGTGGTGGTGACGAAGCCGGGCTCGATGAGCGCCGCGAGCGCAAGCAGCAGGAAGATGGTCGGAAAGCAGAGCATGGCATCGACGAGCCGCATCAGCACCGCGCCGATGACGCCGCCATAGAAGCCGGCGAAGGCGCCGACGGCGATGCCCACCGCCATCGCGATCACCATCGCGACGAAGCCGATCGACAGCGAGACGCGCGCGCCCATCATCAGCCGCGCCAGCACGTCGCGGCCGAGTTCGTCGGTGCCGAGGATGTGCGCGCCCGACAGCGGCGGTGCGAACCGCTTCATGATATCGATATAAGTGTCGTCGAACGGCAGCAGATAGGGACCAAAGGCCGAGCCGAGGACGAGCACCAGAATGATCACGGCGCCCGCGAGCGCGAGCCGGTGCCGGCGGAAGCGGCGCCAGGCGGCATGGCCCGGCGCGAGCTGAACGGTCGAGAGGGCTGCGCTCGTCATCGCCTAGCCCACCCGTATCCTGGGATCGACGACGGCATAGAGGATGTCGGCGAGCAGCGAGCCGATCAGCACCATGATCGCCGAGAACATCAAAATGCCCATCACCACGGGGTAGTCGCGATAGCCGATGGAATCGAGAAACAGGCGCCCCATGCCGGGCCAGGTGAACACAGTTTCGGCCACCAGCGCGCCGCCGAGCAGCGTCGGAAACTGAAGGCCGGCAACGGTGATCATCGGCAGCAGGGCGTTGCGCAGCGCATGCACGGTGAGAATGCGCCATTCCGGCATGCCCTTGGCGCGCGCGGTGCGAATGTAGTCCTGGTTGATGACCTCGAGCATCGAGGAACGCATGAAGCGGCCCCACATCGCGGTCTCGACCAGCGCCAGCACCAGGGCCGGCGCGATCAGATGATGCAGAAGGTCGAGGAAGGAGCCGTCGCCGACGGTCTCGCGGTTGCCGGCCGGCAACCAGCCGAGCTTCACGGAGAAGATATAAATCGTGACGAGTCCGAACCAGAAGGTCGGGATCGACAATGCGATCATGGCGCCGACGGTCGCGAGCGAATCGAACAGCGAATAGCGGCGCAGCGCACCGAGCACACCGATCCAGCCGCCGAGCAGCACCGCGATGATGGTCGCCGTCGCCATCAGCTCCAGCGTGGCGCCGAGGTGCGACGAGATCACCGACAGCACCGCCTCGCCGTCGCGATACGAGTGGCCCCAATCCCCCCTCAGCATCCGGCCGAACCAGTCGAGATACTGGATCGGCAGCGAACGATCGAGGCCAAGCTGCCTGGTGACGCGATCGAGATCCTCCTGCGTCATCTGCGCGGAGGCCGCGAATTGCGAGAGCGGACCGCCGGGCGCCAGATGCAGAATGGCGAAGCCGATCGCGGACACGATCACCAGCAACATGATCGCCTGCGCCAGGCGATTGGCGACGTAACGGGCCATCTCAGGCGATCTCGCGCACCTGAACCATCAGGCCCAATACCATTCGCGGATGTTCCAGCAGTTGATCGACATGTTGATGTTGGGGCGGAAACCTTGCAGCCCTTCCTTCACGCCTTCGGCGATGAAGCCCTGGAATAGCGGCAGGATCGCGAGGTCGTCGCGGATGAGCTTCTGCAGAGTGCCATAGGTCGTCTTGCGCTGCGCCAGATCGAACTGCTTGGCACCTTCTGCGAGAAGCCGATCGGCCTCCGGGTTGCGATACTGATAGGTGTTGTAGCCGCGGCCACCCTTGGCAGGAATGGCGCCGGAGCCGAAGCGGGGCGTCACGTCGGGGTCGCTGCCGAGCATGAAATTCACCCCCACGATCACCGAATTGAATTTCGATTGCTGCCAGAAGTCGCCCCAGATCACCGCGGCCGGCATGTTGTTCACGCGCATCGCGGCACCGATCGCGCGCCAGTCCTGGATCAGCAATTGCTGGGTCTGCTCGCGCACCGCATTGCCCGACGTCGTTGAATTGGTGAATTCGAGCTTGACGCCGCCCTTCTCGCGCACCCCGCCAGAGCCACGCACCCAGCCGGCCGCATCGAGCAGCGTGTTGGCCTTGGCCGGATCGTATTTGTGCTGCGGCAGCCCCTGCTGGAATGACCAGGCCTGCTGCGGCACGAAGCTTTCAGTCTGCGTCGGCAAGCCGTAGTTCAGCGCGTCGATGATCGCTTGCTTATTAATCGCGAGATAAAGCGCCTCGCGCACGGTGCGGTCCGCCAACGCGCCGAACTCCAGATTGGGAGCGATGTGCTCCACCGACGACGTCGAGGAGACGAAGATCTTGCGCCCCTTCAGCGTCTTCGCCTCCTGCACGAAGTTCGGCAAAATGCCTTGCAGGCCGGTGTAGTCGACCTGCCCGGTGCGGAACTGGGTGTAGAGCACGGTCAGGTCGGGAATATACTTGAACACTACGCGCTCAACGTAAGGTCCCTTGCCGTGATAGCCGGTATGGGCATTCAGCTGAATGTGGTCGCCGGGCACGCGCTCGCCCCAGCGAAACGGTCCGGTACCGACGGGCGCATTGTGGAACGGCGAGGCGTTCGGATCTGTCACCTTCTCCAGGATGTGCTTGGGCACGATGAAGGTCAGCGATCCCAGGATCGACATGTAGGGCGAATAGGGAGCTTCCATGCGCCAGTGAACCTCGTCGGGCGCGACGACCTTGATGTCCTTCACGAGACTATGGCCGACGCGGCTGCGCGCGCGGAAATCGGGATTGTTGATCAGCTCGAGCGAGAACTTCACGTCCTCGGCCGTGAACGCCGTGCCGTCGTGCCATTTCACGTCGCTGCGGAGCTTGATCTTCCAGGTCAGGCCGTCGGCCGACAGGCCGCCATTCTCGATGGTCGGGACTTCGCGGGCGAGGTCGGGAACGAACTTGCCGTCGGGATCGATGAACCAGAGCGGCGAGAACACCTGCCACCAGATGCCCTGATCGACTTCGATGCCCGGCATCAGGGGATGAAAGACCGTCGGCTCCTGCGACAGCGCCGCGATCACCTGCCCGCGCGGCTTGTCCGGCGGATTGGTCGGGCGTTCGGTCTGCGCAAACGCGTGGCCCGAAAGCGTCCATCCCGCCGCGGCGCCCGCGCCGAGCTGAAAGATCTGACGGCGGTTCGGATTGCCGAGATGCAGTGCCCCAACGCCGAACTTCCCGGTGTCGTCCGCCATGACCACTCTCCGTTTTCGCACGCGGCACCGTCTCCCGCGCCCCCGAGATCCCCGGCAAAAGGACAGGAGTGGGCTTTAGTGCTTCTAAATTTTTCTATCAAAAGTTCATCACGACTAAATACAGCTGTCAATCGGATTGGTAGGATGCGCGACCTTTTCACTCCGACTGAAGCTCCAGACCGCCATTGTCCGGGGCTGAGATGATGTATGGGAGAGCGACATGGATGGTCGCGGCGAGATCAACGATCCGAAGGATGCACCGGCGATCGAGGCCGACGATGCGGTCGACCAGCGCCTCGGCGAGACCGTGCGGCTGCTGCGCCAGCGTGCGGGCCTGTCGATCCAGGACGTCGCCAACAAGACCGGCCTCTCCAACGGCATGATCAGCCAGCTCGAACGCGCGCGTGCCATGCCGTCGATCCGCACGTTGCGCCTGCTCAGCATCGCGCTCGACGTTCCGATCTCCTATTTCTTCGAGACCACCGATCCCGCCGACGTGCAGCGCTACATCGTGCGCAAGAACAGCCGGCGCCTGCTGCGGCTCACCGCCAGCGGCGTCGTCAAGGAAGCGTTGACGCCGGCAGACAAAGGCCAGCTCGAACTCTACGAGCTCACGCTCAATCCCGGCGCCTCGTCCGGCACCGACTTCCTGCAGCACACCGGCGAGAAGGCGGGCTATATCCTCTCGGGCAGCCTGCGGCTGTGGCTCGACAACCAGGCCCATCTGCTCGAGGCCGGCGACAGCTTTCGCTTTCCGAGCATCGTGCCGCACATGTTCGACAACCCGACCCAGCAGACGGCACGCGTGATCTGGGTGACGACGCTGCGCCAGACCGATTCGCCGGCAGGTTGAAGCGCCGGCCTACCCGGTACCACCGCAAATTGCCCCTCGACGCCGCCGCGCGGAATCTGTAGCTCACATCTGTAGCTCAGGTGGAGCCGGTCATTGACAGGGCGGACACGAGGGTCTGCGACTGACGCGTTGGTGTGAGACCATGAAACTCAGGGGGCTTCTGACACTCGCGATGGCCGCGCAGGTCATCGTGACCGCGGCGGCTCTCCTCGTCTCCTATGCCGCGATCGGCACCGGGTTCGGCATTGCCCAGATCGTCGCGCTGCTCGCAAGCGGCGCCATTGCGGCCCTGCTGGCTCGTCTGTGCACGCGCGCGATCGAAACGGCGCAGGACAAACGCGCCGCCGCGCAACTGACCGAGCAGGCGCGGGCCAGCGCACAGCTGACGCAAGCCGTCATCAAGACCGCGCTCGATGCCTTCGTCCAGACCGACCAGAACGGCATCGTGCTGGAATGGAGCATTCAGGCCGAGGCCCTGACCGGATGGACGCGCAAGGAGGCGCTCGGCACCGACGTCGTCAACCTCCTCATCGCCGAGCCGCTGCGCGACGGCTTCAGGCAACGCATGATGCGGCTGCTGCCGGAATTGTCGGATACGCCGATCGGCATCCGGTTCGAAGCGACCCTGCTGCACCGAAACGGCGATGACATCCTGATCGAGGCGTCCAGCACGGCGCTCCACCTCGGGGGACGCACCCTCATCAACAATTTCGTCAAGGACGTCACGCGGAAGCGCGCCGCCGAGGAGCAGCTGATCCAGGCCCAGAAGATGGAGGCTGTCGGCCAGCTCACCGGCGGCATCGCGCACGAATTCAACAACATGCTCACCGTGATCACGGGCACGATCGAGATCCTCGCCGACGCAGTGAAGGACAATCCGCCGCTCGCCACCATCACCAAGCTGATCAGCGACGCCGCCGACCGCGGCGCCGCGCTGACGTCGAGCCTGTTGTCCTTTGCCCGCAAGCAGGCGCTCAAGCCGGCCGAGAGCGACATCAACGAACTGCTCGAAGAGCTCGCAAAGCTGCTGCTGGCAACCTTCGACAAGAAGATCGAGATCGTGACCCGGCTCGACGGCAACGTCTGGCTCGCCCTGGTCGATCGCGGCCAATTGAGCTCGGCGCTTCTCAACCTCGCAATCAACGCCCGCGACGCGATGCTGGATGGCGGCAGACTGACGTTGACGACGCGCAACGTCGTGTTCGGCGTCCGCGAGGCGGTGGCGGTCGGGGCCGGCTATGCCGGCGACTATGTCGAGATCGAGATCGCCGACACCGGCACCGGCATTCCGCCGGCCATTCTGGAGCGAATCTTCGATCCCTTCTTCTCGACCAAGGACGTCGGCAAGGGCACGGGGCTCGGGCTCAGCATGGTGTTCGGATTCATCAAGCAGTCCGGCGGCGGCATCAAGGTCGCTTCCGAGGAAGGACGCGGCACGACTTTCACGATCTACCTGCCGAAGGCGGAGGCGAGCACGCTTCGCCCCGCCGGCTATGACGAGCGCAAGGTCGTGGGTGGGACGGAAACCATTCTTTGTGTCGAGGACGACCGCGACGTCCGCCAGTACGTCACGGTCCAGCTCGAAAGCCTCGGCTACAAGGTCATCCCGGCCGCCAATGCGGCCGAGGCGCTCGCCATCGCCGCCGAAGGAACGCCCTTCGACCTGCTTTTCACCGACATCGTGATGGCCGGCAGCTTGAATGGACGAGAGCTCGCCGACGAGATGGTGGCTGCGCGCCCCTCGCTGCGGGTGCTATTCACGTCGGGCTACGCCTACGACGCCCCGCATGCGCAGGGACGCGCCACCAAGGGCGCGCCGCTTCTGACAAAGCCCTACCGCAAGGCCGAGCTCGCGCGCATGCTGCGCCGCTCTCTCGACACCGCCGTCGACGACGCGGGCGATCCGATCCCGACGCCCTATTCCGTGCAGGCCGATCTCGAAGGCTTTCTGCGCAGGCAGGCCGCTGAACGCGACAGGCGGTAGGGCGCGTCTTGCGCATGGACAGCGCATGGCTGCTGCGCAACACTCCGTCTCGGTTACAATCCCATTGGAGGCGAGCCATGACTGCACTCGAAAAGGGCATCACCGCGAACGGTACGGGCTATGGCGGCAAGACCTGGAACATCCTCGGCCAGGTCTACTTCCCGAAGGCCGTCACCGAGTCCACTTTCGCGTTCGAGACCAACAGCGATCCTGGCCAGTTCGTGCCGGTGCACATCCATCCGACCCAGGACGAATTCATCCTGGTGCAGGAAGGCACGCTCGACCTCAAGCTCGACGGCAAATGGGTCAAGGCCCATGCCGGCGATCTCGTGCGCCTGCCGCGCGGCATCCCGCACGGCTATTTCAACAAATCCGACAAACCGGCCCGCGCGTTGTTCTGGGTCTCGCCGATGCAGAAGCTGGAGGCGCTGTTCAATCAGCTCCATGACCTGACCGACCCGGCCGAGGTCGTGCGCATCTCGGCGCTGCACGAGGTCGACTTCCTGCCGCCCGAAGCCAACGACTAGGCTACGATCCCCCGACCGACGAATCGTTGGGGGAACCGGCCATGACTGCACGACGTCAACTCCTCGCCATCATCGCGGCGCTTGGACTGCTCCTTACGACGTTCGTTCCGAGCCAGGCGCAAACGCTCACGGCCAGGCAAGCGGAAGCGGTTGCGGCCTACGAGCGTGCGCTCGGCGATTTCAAGGCAATCCTGGCCGAGCGGCGGCGCCAGATCGAGGCGAAGCAGCCGCTGCCGAACCTGCCGGGCCAAGCGCTGTATCTGGCACGCGTCGCCGTGATCAGTGCTTACAAGGATCTCACCGACGCCATGCCGTCCCGGATCGGCAGGCCCAACAAATTCGAAATTCCTCCAGCCTATTTCGACGCCGATATCGAACCGTTGATCGACGAATACTCAATACTGTTCGACATCATGGAAGCGCCGCCGGCGGGCGCGCAGAACTCGGCGACGCCGTTCAAGGACGTGGTCGATCTCGCGGTCGCGATCGCACGCGCGAAGGGGCTGGCGCCTGACCACGCCGAGGCCGCGGGCCGGATCAGCCTCGGGCTGTTCTTCGCCGAAACCAACGGCAAGCAGAACGTCCGCAACGGACGCTCGAACACCTATATGGGTAGCTTCCAGACCGGCCCGTCCGAGGACCGCAACGGCCGCAGGAAATGGGAAGCCATCAAGGGCGAGATCGCGGCGGCCGATCCCGGGTTGAGTGCGCGCGACGACAAGGAGGAGGCGCGGGCCAGCGGTACCGATCATCGCTTCAATCACTGGACCAACGTACGCGATGGCCTGATGAACTCGCATGCGGATGTTTTCCGGGAGATCCCAGGAATCGTGAAGACGCTGCCCGACCGGATCGAGCAGATGAAGCTGTTCGAGCTGATCCAGATCATTCCTACGCCGACACGGTCGGCGCTCAAGTCCGGCGATCTCCTGAACTACAGGGTGTCCAGTCCGACGATCATGAAGCACCTGCGCAACAACAGCATCTTCGCATTCGGACAGGCCGACCGGGCGCGCACCTCGGCAAGCTTCCGCGAGATCCTTGGCGCAATGTGGCTGTTCAAGCGGAAATTCGAGAAGGCGATGGCGAAGTATGCGGAGATCAAGCCGCGCTGAGGTCGCGGTTTGCGGCGGGACATCAAACCCTCATGGTGAGGAGCCCGCCAAAGCGGGCATCTCGAACCATGCAGGCCGAGCATGATCGGCAGCCTCCTAGCTGTTCATATCCGATCGCACTGGCCTGTCCTACTCGGTGCGGATCGGAGTGTCCTTCAGGCCATTGCTGTCATACGCCTTGCGCAAGGTGCCGTTCGTCACCGCCTCGTTCATGAACTTGGCGGCGAAGGTCAGCGCTTGGGGATGGCCGAGCGGGACGGCGACCGCGGTGACGGTCTTCTTGAAGGTCTCGTCGAGCACTCGCGTGCCCGGAATCTTCTGCGCCATCTTGTTGAGCTGGTCGCGCGACAGCGCGAAGGCGTCGATCTCGCCGCTCTTCAGGAGGCCGAAGATTTCGTCATAGGTCTGGTAGCCCGTGACCTTCGCATTCTTCAGATGGGCAACCGCGCCGCGCATGGTGGTGGTGGCGTTGACGGCCGCGACCTTGATGCCCACCTGGTCGAGCGTGGCGAAATTGGTGACGTTCGAGCCTGATTTGACGATGTAGGTGGCATCCGCGACCTCGTAGATCGGACCGAACGTCATCCTGCTCTCGCGCTCGGGATCCTTGGGGAGCCAGGTGACGTCCCAAGCACCTTTTTCAAGAGTGCCTTTCGATGCGGCATCGGTGATCTGGCCGGAATTCTGGTGCACGACATATTCGACGGGCACGCCGAGCTGGGCGGCCATCTCCTTGCCGAGATCGACCGGAACGCCGGCATAGCCGGCTTCGGTTTTGGTGGACCAGAACGCGCCGCCCGCCGGGCTGATCGCGATCGCGACCCGCAGCCTGCCGGTCGGCGCGATCTCGTCCTTCAGGCCATCGGCTAGCGCGGGCATGGCAACCGCCGCGGCGAGAACGAGGCCGGCAAGGACCGATTTAAGCACCGACTGGAGAGGCGTGGGCATGTCATGATCTCCCGACCTTTTCTTCTTTTATTCTTCTCTTTTTTGTCCCGACCGCTTCGCGCGCCGTCGCTCAGCCTGTGACATAATTCTGGTCGATCGTGCGCGCGATGAAAAGCGGTTTGTGACGGCAAAGCTGCCAAAGGCCACAGCGCAGTCTGCGGTGCAAGGCCGACGACTGCCATGGCTATGGTGTTCCACGTCCGGGCATTTGTTGATAGCCTCCCGCCCCGACAGACAGCAACCGGGGGCCACCGAATGACCTGCGCGAATCCCGCATCTCCCGCACGAAGCAACGGAGCGTGGAGACATGTCGGGCGGGCACTGGCCGCCGCGATGGCCGTGGCCGCACTCACCGGCTGCGAGGACAAGAACAGTTTCGTCGCCCCGCCCCCGCCCAAGGTGGACGTGGCTACGCCCGTACAGCGCCCGGTGACGCGGTATGTCGAGGCCACCGGCAACACCGCGCCGGTCAAGAATGTCGATCTCGTCGCACGCGTGCAGGGATTCCTGCAATCGATCGACTACCAGGACGGCGCCTTCGTCAAGCAGGGCGCCCAGCTGTTCACGATCGAGCCCGAAACCTACAAGCTCAAGCTCGACCAGGCGCAGGCGGCCGAGGCCGGCGCGCAGGCCTCGCTCCGGCAGGCGGAAGCCGACTTCAAGCGGCAGAGCGATCTCGTGCAGCGGCAAGCGGTCTCGCAAGCGACTTTGGACAGCTCGACTTCGAACCGCGACAACGCACAGGCCAACCTCCAGCAGGCCCAGGCCAACACCCGCCTCGCCGAAGTCAACTACGGCTACACCAAGGTGAGCGCACCATTCGACGGCGTCGTCAGCGCGCATATGGTCTCGATCGGCGAGCTCGTCGGGGTCTCCTCCCCGACTCAACTCGCCTCCATCGTCGCGATGGACCCGATCTATGTGAATTTCACCGTCAACGAGCAGGACGTGCTGCGCATCCGTGCCGAGGCCTCCCGCCGGGGGCTCACCGCCGCCGACATGAAGCAATTTCCGATTCAAGTCGGCCTGCAGACCGAGGCCGGCTATCCGCATGAGGGCAAGCTCGACTATGTCGCCCCGACCCTCACCCAGTCGACGGGCACGCTCGCGGTGCGCGGTCTCGTCCCCAACGACAAGCGGGTGCTGCTGCCCGGCTATTTCGTCCGCGTCCGCGTGCCCTTCACCCAGGAGAAGGACGCCCTGCTTGTGCCCGACACCGCGCTCGGCAGCGACCAGGGCGGCCGCTATCTCCTCGTCGTCAACGGCGACAACGTCGTCGAGCAGCGCAAGGTGCAGATCGGTCCCGTCGACAACGGCCTGCGCGTCATCGAAAGCGGCTTGAAGCCGGAGGACCGCTTGGTGACCGCAGGACTGCTGCGGGTGATTCCGGGCCAGAAGATCGATCCGCAGGTGACGAAGATCGAGCAGCCGCAGGCGTCTGCCAAGTAAGTAGGAGCGCCTGCCATGATCTCAAAATTCTTCATCGAGCGGCCGGTCCTCTCGAACGTCATCGCGCTGTTGATGATCCTGATCGGCGGCGTCGCGCTGTTCAACCTCGCGATCGCGCAGTATCCCGACGTGGTGCCGCCGACGGTGCAGGTCACGACCCGCTATCCCGGCGCCAGCGCCAAGACCGTGATCGACACCGTGGCACTGCCGATCGAGCAGCAGGTCAACGGCGTCGAGGACATGCTCTATATGCAGTCCTACAGCGGCTCCGACGGCACCTATACGTTGACCGTGACGTTCAAGATCGGCACCGACCTCAACTTCGCGCAGGTGCTGGTGCAGAACCGGGTCTCCAGCGCGCTGTCGCAACTGCCCCAGTCCGTGCAGAACCAGGGCGTCACTGTCCAGAAGAAATCGACCTCGATCCTGCTATTCGTGACGCTGACCTCGCCCGACAAGACGTTCGACAGCCTTTATTTGAGCAACTACGCCACCATCAACCTCCGCGACGAACTCTCGCGCCTGCCCGGCGTCGGCAACGTCACCGTGTTCGGCGCCGGTCAGTATTCGATGCGGGTGTGGCTAGATCCGAACAAGCTGCAGGTCCGTGGCCTGGTGCCGCAGGACGTCATCCAGGCGATCCAGCAGCAGAGCCAGCAGGTCTCGGCCGGCCAGGTCGGTGCGCCGCCGACGCCGCCGGGCCAGGCGTTTCAGTACACACTCAACGTCAACGGCCGGCTCGACGACACCACCGAGTTCGAGAACATCATCGTCAAATCGGGCACCAGCGGCGACGTCACGCGGGTGCGCGACGTCGGCTGGGTTGAGCTCGGCGCGCAGACCTACAGCCAGATCTTCTCGCTAAACAAGCAGCCGGCCACCGGCATCGGCGTGTTCCAGTCGCCGGGCGCCAACGCGCTCCAGGTCGAACAGGCCGTCGAGAAGAAGATGGCGGAGCTTGCGAAGGCGTTCCCGCAGGGCATGAAGTACGACACGCCGTTCGACACCACCAAATTCGTGCAGGCCTCGGTGCACGAGGTCTACATGACGCTGATCGAGGCCGGCCTGCTGGTGCTGGTCGTCATCCTGGTGTTCCTGCAGGACTGGCGCGCGATGCTGGTGCCGGCGACCACTGTGCCGGTGACCATCATCGGCGCCTTCGCCGCCATGGCGGCGCTCGGCTTCACCATCAACATGTCGACGCTGTTCGCGATCGTCCTCGCGATCGGCATCGTCGTCGACGACGCCATCGTCGTGGTGGAAGGCGCGGCCCACAACATCGAGCAGGGCATGAACGGCCACGACGCCGCGATCAAAGCAATGGACCAGTTGTTCGCGCCGATCGTCGGCATCACGCTGGTGTTGATCTCGGTGTTTTTGCCGGCGTCGTTCCTCGCCGGGCTCACCGGCCGCATCTATTCGCAATTCGCGCTGGTGATCGCGGCGACCGCGCTTCTGTCCGCCATCAACGCGGCGACGCTGAAGCCGACGCAATGTGCGCTCTGGCTGCGGCCGACAGTGCCGCCCGAGCAGCGCAACTTCTTTTATCGCGGCTTCAACGCGGTCTATAACCGCGTCGAGCGCGGCTACATCCGACTGATCGGCGTGCTGTGCAGGAACAGCACGATCTCGGTCGCGATCGCACTGGTGCTGATCGTGATCGGCGGCTATGGCCTGTCCCGCGTGCCGACCGGCTTCCTGCCGATCGAGGACCAGGGCTATCTGATCGCCGCCGTGCAACTCCCTGACGGTGCCGCGCTGGAGCGGACCCAGAAGGTGCTCGACAGAGCGAGCGAGCTGATCAAGGACACGCCCGGAGTCCAGCAGGTCATCACCATCGCCGGCATCTCCGCGCTCGACAACAGCGCCAGCCTTGCCAACGCCGGCGTCGCCTACATCATCCTGAAGGACTGGGACGCGCGCAAAGGACCGGGCGAGGATCTGCGCTCGCTGGTCTACGGGCTGAACGACAAGCTCGCGGTCATCATGGAGGCGCGCACGCTGGTGCTGCCGCCGCCGCCGATCCAGGGCATCGGCAACGCGGCCGGCTTCTCGATGCAGGTCGAGCTGCGCGACGGCAACAGCGATTTCGCCAAGCTCCAGGCCATCACGGGCGCGATGGTCAGCAATGGCCAGAGCCAGAGCGCGCTGCAGCGCGTCCAGTCCTCGTTCCGCTCTTCGGTGCCGCAATTCAACGTCGAAATCGACCGCATCAAGACCCAGACGCTGCATGTCACGACGGACCAAGTGTTCGCGGCGCTGTCGACCTATCTCGGCTCGTCCTATGTCAACCAGTTCAACAAGTTCGGCCGCGTGTTCCAGGTCTACACGCAAGCCGATCCGGCCTTCCGCGTCACCGAGCGCGACATCGCCAACATGATGGTGCGCAACTCGAACGGCGACATGATCCCGATCGGCACGGTCGCCACGATCACGCCGGCCACCGGTCCGTCGCTGATCAGCCTCTACAATCTCTATCCGTCCTCAACCGTCATCGGCCTCCCCGCGCAGGGCTACTCCTCCGGCCAGTCGCTGAAGCTGATGGAGGAGATCGCGGACAAGACGCTGCCGCCGGGCACCGGCTACGAATGGACCGCGATGTCCTATCAGGAGAAGGCCGTCTCCAACCAGATCTACTGGGTGTTCGGGCTCGCCATGCTGCTGGTCTATCTCGTGCTCGCCGGCCAGTACGAGAGCTGGTACGCGCCGATCTCGGTGATCCTGGCGGTGCCGCTGTCGTTGCTCGGCCCCATGCTGATCCTCAATGCCCTGAAGATCGACAACAACCTCTATTGCCAGATCGGCCTGATCCTGCTGATCGCGCTGTCGGCCAAGAACGCCATCCTGATCGTCGAGGTCGGGCTCGAGCTGCACGGCCGCGATGGCAAGCCGGTGCTGGAATCCGCGATCGAAGCTGCGCGCGCCCGCTTCCGCCCGATCTTGATGACGTCGTTCGCCTTCATCCTCGGGGTGGTGCCGCTGGTGATCGCGACCGGCGCCGGCGCCAGCGCGCGGAAGTCGATCGGCATCACGGTGTTCTCGGGCATGCTGGCCTCGACCTGCCTTGCGGTGCTGTTCGTGCCGGCGTTCTTCGTGGTGGTGCAGCGGTTCGAGAATTGGCGTGCGTCGAAGAAGATTCCGAAGGCGGTGGCAGTGGCCGAGGTGAAGTCCTAGGCTTGCTCCGCAGCCACCTGCCGCGCCTCGCCGCTTGAGACCAGAAGCACCGAGACTTTTGCCTGCCTGAGCACGGCGTCGGCGACGCCACCGAAGGAGAGGTGATCGGCCTGGATGCGATCGACGCCCATCACCACGAGATCGACGTCAGTGGTCTCGATCTCGCGCAGGATCGCCGCTTCCGGCGCCCGGTTCGCGCGCAAGGTCGTGGTGATGTCGACCTCGTAGCGGGCGGCAAGATCGCTGGCGTCCTTCAGGATGCCGGCCTCGTGACTCAGACCCCGAGAGGCCCCGCGTTGCGCGCCCTTGTCGCGCGTCGTCGCGACATAGATCACCCGGAGCGAGCCTGATCCCGCCTGCGCCAGCGCGACCGCGACCTCCGCGCCGCGCTTGGAGACGCTGCTGCCGGAGACCGGAACGAGAATGTTGAGCGCCTCGGGCATCGGCTGCTTCAGGTGCTTGCCCTTGGCCGCCACGATCGCGAGCGGTCCTTCGAACTTCGCTGCGATGTCCTCGATCTTCCTATCGAAGCGATCCTTGGCGGCAGCAACCTTGTCGACGCCGATGACCAGGAGATCGAAGCCCTTGCGCGCTTCGTCGGCGATGGCCTCGCCGAGCTCCGCACGCTTTGCCCGGGTGACGACATCGACGCTGCCGGCGTCGCCATCGCCATGGGCGGAGACGGTCTCGGCGGCCTTCTTCACCACGGCTTCGGGGCTCTCCTCCTCGTCGCGTCCCTTCTCCTGATCCTTGGCGCGCTTGCCGATGTGCAGCACCGTGATCGGCAGACCGCGCATGCCGGCGATCAGGCCGGCAATGTGGGCGGCGAAGGTGGCGTTGACACTTTCGTCTACTGCCAGCAAGGGACGTTCGAGATTGGCGACGAAGCCGCGCTTCTCGAACTCTTCGCGCTCCAGGCGCTCTTGCTCCTCCTCGTTCATCGGCAGCTTCGCCAGCGCCGCACGCAGCATCGGCGGCATCGCCATCGTGGTCACGATCGCCATGGTCACGATCATCGTGAACAGGTTCTGGCTGAGCACGCCGATCGAAAGACCGATGGTGGCGATGATCACCTCGGTCGAGCCGCGCGCGTTCATCCCGCTTGCGAGCGCCAGCGACTCCCGTGTGTTCAGCCCGCCCACGGTTCCGCCGACGAAGGCGCCGCCGAACTTGCCGACACTGGCGATCACGACCAGCAGGCCGGTGAGCATCAGCAGATGGGGATCGCGCAGCACCGTGAGGTCGGCGCTCAAGCCGGCCAGACCGAAGAACACCGGCATGAAGAAGCTGGATATCAACCCGCGCAGGCGCTCGTCGATCTGCCGCGTCAGGATCGGGGACTCGCCGACCAGAATGCCGGCGACAAAGGCGCCGAGCACGGTGTGAACGCCGATCAGATGCGTGATCAGCGCCATGGCGCACATCATCAGCAGGATCACCGTGATGACCGGCGCGGTGCTGACGAGATTGTCGTTGGCCCAGCGGATGAGCTGGAACGCGAGGCGGCGGCCGATGGTGAAGCTGATGGCGAGGAAGGCGAGCGTGCCCAGCACGGCTTTCGCCACCGAGGCGATATCCAACGCCCCCTGCGAGGCCAGGCTGAAGATGACCGCGATGATGATCCAGCCGATGGTGTCGTCGATGACGGCGGTGGCGACGATGATCTGGCCGACATTGCGGCGCATGAAGTTCATCTCGCGGACGACCACTGCGACGATCTTCACCGAGGAGATCGACAGCGCCGTGCCCATGAACAGCGACGCAACCAGGCGGGCTTGGGGATTCGGCAACAGCGTGTCCGGCAGGAACTCGCCGAGCGCGAAGCCGCAGGCGAAGGGCACGAGGATGCCGGCGATCGAGATCGCGATCGCGGCCTTGCCGACCTTCCTGACCAGCTTGAGGTCGGTCTCCATGCCGGTCAGCAGCAACAGCAGCAGGATGCCGAACTGGGCGATGCCGTCGATCATCGCTTTCTGCTCGGGCGTCTTGGGGAAGATCGCGTGCTGCGCGTCAGGCCAGACCCAACCGAACAGCGACGGCCCGAGCAGGATGCCGGCGAGCAATTCGCCGATCACCGAGGGCTGGCCGAGGCGCTGCATGATCTCGCCGAGACCGCGGCCGACCGCGATCAACAGCACGATCTGCGCCACCAGCAGGAATTCGGACGGACCGGCCGATTTGCCGCCCTCGGCACTGGCCGCAATTGTGGTGAGGACAAGCGCCGCGGGGGCAAGGCCGACCGTTCGGAGCAGGCTCCACTGCATGCAGGATTCTTCCCCCTTCGTCTGGTCCGGCGAGGTGCCGGGATGACGGGGATAGAACCCGCGGCAGGCAACCGGAGTTCCTTGAGTTCGCGGCCGGGTAAGGGGACAACACCAAAAAACGCGAAAACAACCCCATGCACAGTAGGGATGAGGTTGAAAAGACTGAAGAAAAATTTTGTCTCTGCGAAACTCAAATTTCGTCTTTGCCGAAACTGCTTGCGCCGTCGGGCAAAACACTGGCATGGTGGCATCATGAGTGGTCTGCGCAGGGTGCCTCCTCATCCCCCGTCCATTGGGGGCCCCCCGCGCCCACCACCCCGGCGGCCCCGGGGGCATGTTGGGTTGGTGGGGGGGG